>NC_014034.1:1861250-2205000 GCF_000021865.1 Rhodobacter capsulatus SB 1003 | reverse complement strand
CGATCTTTGGGGCTCGGCCACGATGCGCACCGCGGGCGAGGAATTCGCCATGGCGCTGCATCTGGCCGGTCTGAAACCGGTCTGGGACGAGGGCGCCGCCCGGGTTTCGGGGGTCGAGGTGATCGCGCTTGCGCTTCTGGGCCGCCCACGCATCGACGTGACCCTGCGCGTTTCGGGCCTTTTCCGCGATATCTTCCCCGGCCTTGCGCAGCTCTTCGAGACCGGCGCCGAGGCGCTGGCCACGCGCGAGGAAACGCCCGAGGACAACCCCTACCGGGCTGCGGCCCCGCGCGTCTTCGGGCCGCGTCCCGGCCAATACGGGCTGAACATGGGCCCGGCGCTGGAGGCCTTTACCCCCGAAGCCCGCGCAAGGGCCGGCGAGGCCTGGCTGGCGGCCTCCTCCTACACGATTGACAAGAAAGGCGAAATCCGCTCCGACCGGGCGGGGCTGGAAGCCCGCCTGATGGGGGCCGACAGTTTCGTGCATGCCCAGGATCTGCCCGAAAGCGATATCCTGCTGGCCTCGGATTACGCCGCGCATGAGGCCGGGTTTGCCGCCGCCCTTGCGCGTCTGGGCGCCGAGGCCCCGGCGCTTTATCATCTGGACGCCACCGACCCGACCCGGCCCCGCGCCCGCTCGCTGCCCGAGGAGATCGCCCGCGTCGTGCGCGCGCGCGCCGCGAACCCGGCCTGGGCCGATGGGATGATGCGGCACGGCTTCCGCGGCGGGGCGGAAATCGCCGCGACGCTCGACCACATGGCGGCTTTCGCGCATCTGGCCCAAGTCGTGCCCGCGCATCTGTTCGACCTTTACCACGAGGCGACGCTGGGCCGCGACGAGGTGCGCGACTTTCTGGCCCGCGAAAACCCCGAGGCGCTGGCGGCGATGCGCGATCTGTTTCAACGCCTGGCCGAGGCGGGCCTCTGGCTGACGCGGCGCAATTCGATTGCGGCAAGCCTCGAGGAAAGGCTAGAAGCGCGCCAACCCGAAGGATGACCCCCGATGCCCCATGAGTATGAAAAGGACGGCGCGAAGATCTACGTGCAATCCTTTGCCACGATCCGCGCCGAGGCCGATCTGGCCCGCTTCACCCCCGAGGAAGAGGTGGTGGTGGTCCGCATGATCCATGCCGCCGGGATGGTCGGGCTGGAAAACCACGTCCGCTTCGCGCCCGGCATGGCGATTGCCGCCCGCGCGGCGCTGGAGGCGGGGGCGCCGATCCTCTGCGATGCGCGGATGGTCTCCGAAGGCATCACCCGCGCGCGTCTGCCCGCGAAGAACGAGGTGATCTGCACGCTGCAAGACCCGCGCGTGCCTGCGCTGGCGCAGGAGATGGGGAACACCCGCTCTGCCGCGGCGCTGGAGCTGTGGCGGCCGAAGCTGGAAGGCGCGGTGGTGGCGATCGGCAATGCGCCGACGGCTTTGTTCCATCTTCTCAACATGCTCGAAGACCCGGCCTGCCCGCGCCCGGCGGCGATCATCGGCTGTCCGGTGGGCTTCATCGGCGCGGCGGAATCGAAAGCCGCGCTGGCCGTGGCCAATCCGGTGCCCTGGGTGATTGTCGAGGGACGGCTGGGCGGCTCGGCGATCACCGTGGCCGCGGTGAATGCGCTGGCCTGCCGGAAGGAATAGGCAATGGGACGCATCCTTTGCGCCGGGCTTGGGCCGGGCGACCCCGATCTGATTTCGGTGCGATCCGATCGCGCCATTCGTGCCGCCACCGACATTGCGCATTTCCGCAAGGCCGGGCGGGCCGGTCAGGCGCGGCGGATCGTCGAGGGGATGCTGCGCCCCGATGTCGTCGAACATGCGATGGAATATCCGGTCACCACCGAACTTCCGTTCGACAGTCCCGACTATATCGAGGCGCTCGCGCGGTTCTATGACGAGTGGGCGTCGCGGCTTTCGGAACTTTCGAAAACCCGCGATGTGGTGGTGCTTTGCGAGGGCGATCCCTTTCTTTATGGCTCGTTCATGCATCTCTACACCCGCCTGCAGGGCCGCGCCGAGGTCGAGGTGATCCCCGGCATTCCCGGCATGGTCGGCTGCTGGTGGGCGACGGGCACGCCGATCACCTGGGGCGACGATGTGCTGACCGTGATGGCAGGCACGCTTCCCGAGGCGGATCTGGTCGCGCATATGGAACGGTCGGATGCGATCGTGGTGATGAAGACCGGGCGCAACCTGCCGAAAATCAAGCGCGCGCTTGCGGTTGCGGGGCGGCTTGACGCCGCCTGGCTGGTCGAGCGCGGCACGATGCCGACGCAACGCATCGCGCGTCTGGTCGATGTGGCCGCGGAAGATTGCCCCTATTTCGCCATCGTGCTGGTGCACGGGCAGGGGCGGCGGCCGGAACTGGGGGACGAGGCATGAGCGGTTGGGTCACGGTTGCCGGGCTTGGGCCCGGGCGCGAAGATCTGGTGACGCCCGAAGTCACCGCGGCGCTGGCCGAGGCGACCGACATCGTCGGCTACATCCCTTACGTCGCCCGCATCGCCCCGCGCGAGGGCCTGACCCTGCATCCGACCGACAACCGGGTGGAGCTGGACCGCGCCACCCATGCCCTTGAAATGGCGGCAGAAGGTCGGCGCGTGGTGGTGGTGTCTTCGGGCGATCCGGGGGTCTTTGCCATGGCTTCGGCGCTGTTCGAGGCGCTGGAGGCCCATCCCGAACATGCCGGAACGGAAATCCGCATCCTGCCCGGCATCACCGCGATGCTGGCGGCGGCGGCGGCGGCCGGGGCGCCCTTGGGGCACGACTTCTGCGCCATCAATCTTTCGGACAATCTCAAACCTTTCGAAATTCTCGAAAAGCGGCTGCGGCACGCGGCGCGCGGCGACTTCGCGATGGCGTTCTATAATCCGCGCTCGAAATCGCGCCCGCATCAGTTCACCCGCGTGCTGGAGATCCTGCGCGAGGAATGCGAGCCCGGGCGGCTGATCCTGTTCGCCCGCGCCGTGACGACGCCCGAGCAGGCGATTTCCGTGGTCGAACTGCGGGACGCGACGCCCGAGATGGCCGACATGCGCACCGTGGTTCTGGTCGGCAATGCCGCGACGCGCCGGGTGGGGCCCTGGGTCTATACCCCGCGCGGCGTCGCGCCGTGATCGGCAAGCCAGCCCATCACCCCCTCGAGCGTGGCGCATATGTCGCGCGCGGGGACGGCGGGCCGGTCGATCAGAATGACCGGCAGGCCAAGGCTGCGGGCGGCGATCAATTTCGCCTCGGCCCCCGCGCCACCGGCGTTCTTGGCGACGACATGGGTGATGGTTTCGCTGCGCAGCAATTCCGTATCCCCTTGAACAGTAAAGGGTCCGCGGGCGATCACCGCGCGCGCATCGGGCAGGGGCAGCGGCCCCTCGGGCGGGTCCACCAGGCGCAGCAAATAGTGATGCTGCGGTGCAGCGGAAAAGTCGCGCAAGTGCTGCTTGCCGATTGCCAGAAACACCCGCGCGGGCGCCTGCGGCAGGGCTGCGACGGCGGCGGCAAGGTCGGGCACATGGGTCCAGCGGTCCCCCGCTTGCGCGGTCCAGGGCGCACGTTCGAAAGCGCACAGCGCCACGCCGGTTTGCGCGCAGGCGGCGACCGCGTTCGCGCTCATCTGCGCGGCGAAAGGATGGGTGGCGTCGATCACATGGCTCACGCCCTCGCGCGTCAGGTAATCGACCAGCCCCGCGACGCCGCCAAAGCCGCCGATGCGGGTGGGCAAGGGCTGGGCGACGGGGGCACCGGTGCGGCCCGCATAGGAAAAGACCGCCTCAAAGCCCTGATCTGCAAGGGTTTTCGCCAGGCGGCTGGCTTCGGTGGTGCCGCCAAGCACAAGGAGGCGCGTCATGTCTGATCCGTGGTTGAGCATTCTGGGTCTGGGCGAAGATGGCCTTGATGGGCTGTCCTTGGCAAGCCGTCGGGCGCTGGAAACAGCCGAGGTGATCTTTGGCGGGCCGCGGCATCTTGACCTTGTGGCGGCGGGCGGGCGCGGTCGGGCCTGGCCCGTTCCCTTTGAGATTGCTCCGGTTTTGGACTGCCGCGGCCGGGCGACGGTGGTTCTGGCCTCGGGCGATCCGTTCTGGTTCGGGGCGGGGTCCATGCTGGCAGAGCGTTTGGCGCCCGGGGAATGGCAAGCCTTTCCGGTGCCCGGGGTGGTGTCGCTGCTCTGCGCGCGGCTGAGCTGGCGGGTCGAGGAGACCGCCGCGCTTGGCCTGCATGCCGCGCCTTTCGGGCGGTTGCTGCCGGTGCTCGGCCGCGGGCAACGCGCGGTCGTGACGCTGCGCGACGGCGCCGCCGTGGCGGATCTGGCGGGCTGGCTGGTCGCAAACGGCTTTGGCGCGGTGCGGATGGCGGTGGCCGAGCGGCTGGGCGGTCCGGCCGAAATGCTGCGCAGCATTGCCGCGGAAGACTATGATTTTACTGATGTTTCTGCTTTGGTCGCGGTGGCGCTGGATGGCGCGGATCTTGCCTCCGGCACGGGGCTTTCGCAGGTGCCCGGGCGGCCCGAAAGCGCCTTTGCCCATGACGGGCAGATCACCAAATCGCCGATGCGGGCGCTGACCTTGGCCGCGCTCGCCCCGCGCCGCGGCGAGTTGTTGTGGGATATCGGCGGCGGCTCGGGCTCGGTCTCGGTCGAATGGTGTCTGGCGGGGGGACGCGCGATCACGATCGAGCCGCGGGCCGACCGGATCGAGAATATCCAAAAGAACATAGACACTTACGGGCTCTCGCCCCGGATGCGGGCGGTGCAGGGCACGGCCCCCGCGGCGCTGGCGGATCTGCCCCTGCCTGAGGCCGTCTTCATCGGCGGCGGCGGGTCGCAGGCACTTTATGACCGGCTTTGGGAGTGGCTCGCCCCCGGAACGCGGATCGTGGCGAATGCGGTGACGCTGGAATCGGAAACGCTGCTGACGCAACTCCACGCCCGGCATGGCGGTCAGCTTTTGCGCATCGACATCGCGCAGGCCGAACCCTTGGGCCGGATGCGCGGCTGGTCGGCCAGCCGTCCGCAGCTGCAATGGAGCGGGCAAAGATGAGGGTGGCCGGTGTCGGTTTTCGGCCGGGAACCGGGTCAAAACCGCTGCGTCAGGCGGTCGCCACCGTGGGAGAGGTGGATGCCCTTGCCACGGCGCGCGAAAAAGCCGAAGAGCTTGCCGCCGCTCTGCCCGAGTATCGGGTGATCGGCGTCATGGTCGCGGGGGTGGACACGCCCGCGCAATCGGAGCGGGTCCGGGCGCTGAAAGGCACCGGCTCGGTCGCAGAGGCGGCGGCCTTGGTCGCGGCGGGCAAGGGGGCGCGGCTGGTGCTGCCCCGACAGGTGATCGGCGGGGTGGTCCTTGCCGTGGCGGAGGGAGAGGACGAATGACGGTGCATTTCATCGGCGCGGGGCCGGGGGCGGCGGATCTGATCACGATCCGCGGCCGCGATCTGATCGCGTCCTGTCCGGTCTGCCTTTACGCCGGATCGCTGGTGCCCGAAGCGCTGCTGGCCCATTGCCCGCCCGGCGCGAAGATCGTCAACACCGCGCCGATGAGCCTTGATGCGATCATCGACACGATCGCCGAGGCCCATGCCGCGGGCCAGGATGTCGCCCGGCTGCATTCGGGGGATCTGTCGATCTGGTCGGCGATGGGCGAGCAGCTGCGCCGCCTGCGCGCCCTGAACATTCCCTATGATGTGACGCCCGGTGTGCCGTCCTTTGCCGCCGCCGCCGCGACCCTTGGGGCCGAGCTGACGCTTCCGGGCGTGGCGCAATCGGTCATTCTGACCCGCACCTCGGGGCGGGCCTCGGCCATGCCCGCGGGCGAGACGCTGGAGAATTTCGCCCGCACCGGGGCGGTTCTGGCCATTCACCTCTCCGTGCATGTGCTTGACGAGGTTGTGCAAAAACTGGTGCCGCATTACGGCGAAGATTGTCCGGTCGCCATCGTCTGGCGCGCAAGCTGGCCCGATCAGCGCGTCGTCCGGGCGACGCTGGCCACGCTGCAGACCAGCCTTGGCGCCGAGCTGGAGCGCACGGCGCTGATCCTGGTCGGCCGGTCGCTGGCGACCGAGGATTTCGACGAAAGCCGTCTTTACGCGGGCGATTACGACCGCCGCTACCGGCCGCTTGGCACGCATCCGCGCTTTCCGGAGGGCAGCGAATGAGCGGTTTCGTTTCTTTCGTCTCCTCGGGCCCGGGCGATCCGGAGCTTCTGACGCTGAAAGCTGCCGACCGGCTCGCCAAGGCCGATGTGGTGCTGTTCGACGATCTTTCCGCCGGGGCCGATCCTGGGGCCATGCCCGCCCGGGGGGCCGAACTCATCGCGGTCGGCAAGCGGGCCGGGCGGCCCTCGCCGAAGCAGGATCATGTGAGCCGCTTGCTCGTCGATCATGCGCTGACCGGGCAACGGGTGGTGCGGCTGAAATCGGGCGATTCCGGGCTTTTCGGCCGGCTTGAGGAAGAACTGGACGCGCTGACCGGCGCGGGCATCGGCTACGAGATCATCCCCGGCGTGCCCTCGGCCTGCGCCGCCGCCGCCGCGTCCGGGCTGCCGCTGACCCGCCGTCTGACCGCGCGGCGGGTGCAATTCGTCACCGGCGCCGATGTGACGGGCGATCTGCCCGAGGGGCTGAACTGGGCGGCGCTGGCCGACAAGGGGGCGACGACCGTCGTCTTCATGGGCAAGCGCACCTTTCCGAAACTGGCCGCCGATCTGATCGCGCATGGGCTGGCCCCCGATACGCCCGCGCTTCTGGCCGAGGCCGTGGGCCACCCCGGGCAAAGCGTCACCCGCTCGACCGTGACCGATCTTGCCGCAAGCCTTGCCGCGGAACGCTCCGACAAGCCCGCGCTCATTCTTTATGGTCCGCTTTACGCGCCGGAGGCCTGAGATGATCGAGCTTTCCCTGATCGGCATCGGCACCGGCAATCCGCGCCACATCACCGGGCAGGCGGTCGATGCGATGAATGCCGCCGATCTGATCCTGATCCCGCTCAAGGGCGCCGACAAATCCGATCTGGCCGGGCTGCGGCGCCAGATCTGTGCCGCGCATCTGACGAACCCGGCCACCAAGGTCATCGACTTCGCGCTGCCCGTCCGCGACGCGTCGAACCCCTCCTATCGCAAGGGGGTGGACGACTGGCACGATGCCATCGCCGAGACCTGGCTTTCGGAAATCACCGCGCATGTTCCGGGGCTTGAGGGGCGGGTGGCGCTGCTCGTCTGGGGCGATCCCTCGCTTTATGACAGCACCTTGCGCATCGCCGAACGGCTGAAATCCCGCCTGCCGCTCACGACGAAAGTCATCCCCGGCATCACCGCGATTCAGGCGCTTTGCGCCGCCCATGCGATTCCGTTGAATGACATCGGCGCGCCGGTCGTCATCACGACGGGGCGGCAATTGCGCGATCACGGCTGGCCCGCGGGCACCGAGACGGTGGTGGCGATGCTGGACGGTGAATGCTCGTTTCAAAGCCTGCCGCCCGACGGGCTGACGATCTTCTGGGGCGCCTGTGTGGCCATGCCCGAAGAGGTGCTGATCAGGGGGCCCGTGGCCGAGGTCACCGATGAAATCCTGCAGGCCCGCGCCGATCTGCGCGCCCGGCACGGCTGGGTGATGGACATCTACCTGCTGCGTCGCAATGTGCCCGCGGCGTGACGCTTCCCGGCCTTGACCTCGCCCCGCGGCGCGGCTACTCCAACAGGCGATGGTTCCCAACTGGACGGGATTAATAGGGAACACGGTGAGGATTACCCATCAGGGGCCTAATCCGTGGCTGCCCCCGCAACTGTGAGCGGCGAGACGACGGTCGAAGACCACTGGCCCCCCCGATCCACCGGGGAGAACGGCCGGGAAGGTGACCCGAGTTGATCGAACCGCAAGTCAGGAGACCTGCCATCGCTCTGGCGTCGCAAGCCTTCCCGGGGCGGGGTGTCTCCGGTCAATCCGAAAGCGGCGCGTTCGATGTGGAGTTGTTCGCATGCATATCATGGAGGGCTATCTGCCCGTCACCCATGCCATTGGCTGGTCCCTTGCCGCCGGCCCCTTTGTCGTCGCGGGCGCGGTGAAGATCCGCAAGATCGTCGCCGAGCGTCCCGAGGCCCGGATGACCCTTGCCGCCTCGGGGGCCTTTGCCTTCGTGCTCTCGGCGCTGAAAATTCCGTCCGTCACCGGCTCGTGCTCGCATCCGACCGGCACCGGGCTGGGCGCGGTCGTCTTCGGCCCCTCGGTCATGGCAGTGCTTGGGGTGATCGTGCTGCTGTTTCAGGCGCTTTTGCTGGCGCATGGCGGTCTGACGACGCTTGGCGCCAATGCCTTCTCGATGGCGATCGTCGGGCCCTGGGTGGCCTGGGGCGTCTATAAACTGGCGGGCAAGGCCGGGGCCTCGATGGCGGTGGCGGTGTTTCTGGCCGCTTTCCTCGGCGATCTGGCGACCTATGTGACCACCTCGCTGCAGCTGGCGCTGGCTTACCCCGATCCGGTTTCGGGCTTCCTCGGCGCGGCGCTGAAATTCGGCTCGGTCTTCGCGCTGACGCAGATCCCGCTGGCGATTGCCGAGGGCTTCCTGACCGTGATCGTCGTCGATGCGCTGGCGGGCAAGGTCGATGACAAGGACAAATTGCGCATTCTGGCCGGGGAGGCACGCTGATGAGCAGCAAACGGACATTGTGGCTGCTGGCCGGAACCGTGGCGCTGGTGGTGGTGCCGCTTCTGATGGGCGGGGAATTCGGCGGTGCCGACGGGCAGGCGGCCGAGCTGATCGAGGCGACCGTGCCGGGCTTTGCCCCCTGGGCCGATCCGCTCTGGGAGCCGCCGAGCGGCGAGGTTGAAAGCCTGTTCTTCGCGCTGCAGGCGGCCCTTGGCGCCTTTGTCGTGGGGCTGGTGATCGGCCGCCGTCAGGGTGCCGCAAAGACCCGCGAGCAGAACGCCCCCGCGCCCCGGTCCTTCCCCGCGGAATGAGTATCGCCTCGATCGATCGGGTCGCCGCGCAAGGCCGCTGGCGCAACCGCCCGCTGGCCGAGAAGTGCCTGATCGGTCTTGGTTTTCTGGCGCTTGCCGTGACCGTGCCGCCGTTTCCGGGCGCGGTTCTGGTCACGGTCGCGATCCTGGCCTTCACCTTTCTGGGCGCTCGGGTGCCTTTGCGCTTCTGGGCCGCGGTCGCGGTGCTGCCGCTGGGCTTTCTGACCACCGGGGCCGCGGTGCTGCTGATCCAGATCGGACCCGACGGCATCGGCCTTGCGCCTCAGGGCCCGGCCAAGGCCGCCGCGCTGGTGATGCGGGCCAGCGCCGCGACCTGCTGCCTTCTGTTTCTCGCCACCACCACGCCCGCCGCCGATCTGCTCTCCGGTCTGCGCCGCTGGCGCGTGCCCGCCGAACTGATCGAGATTGCACTTTTGACCTATCGCTTTGTTTTCATTCTGGCCGAGGAAGCGGCGGCGATGACCACCGCGCAGCGCGCGCGTCTGGGCCATGCCACCCGGCGGCGCTGGCTGCGCTCGACCGCACAGGTGATCGCGGCGCTGCTGCCGCGCGCGCTCGACCGCGCCCGGCGTCTTGAAACCGGGCTTGCGGCGCGCAACTGGCAGGGCGAGATGCGGGTACTTTCGACCCGGCCCGCGGCCTCGCCGCTTGTGCTTGGCCTGATCCTGACCTTGCAAGCCGCGATCCTTGCGGCCGGAGTGTTGCTGTGACCCCGATCCTGGCCGCCGAGGCCCTGACTTACGCTTTCCCGGGCGGCGTGAAAGCGCTTGATGATCTCTCGCTTGCCGTGCCGCAGGGCGAAAGCCTGGCCATCCTTGGCCCGAATGGCGCCGGAAAATCGACGCTGCTTTTGCATCTGAACGGCACGTTGCGCCCGCAATCGGGCCGGGTGCTGCTGGGGGGCACCGCCACCGGCCATTCCCGCAAGGATCTGACCGACTGGCGCCGCCGCGTCGGTCTTGTGTTGCAGGATGCCGACGACCAGCTTTTCGCCGCGACGGTTTTCGAGGATGTCTCTTTCGGGCCCTTGAACCTTGGCCTCTCCGAGGCCGAGGCCCGCGCCCGGGTTGAAGAGGCCCTTGCGGCGCTCTCGATTTCCGATCTGCGCGACCGGCCCACGCATATGCTCTCGGGCGGGCAGAAGCGGCGCGTGGCGATTGCGGGCGCGGTGGCGATGCGCCCCGAGGTGCTGTTGCTCGATGAACCCACCGCCGGGCTTGATCTGGCCGGGACCGAGCAGCTTCTGACCCTGTTGCACGGGCTGCGCGCCGCGGGCATGACGCTGGTCTTTTCCACCCATGATGTCGAACTCGCCGCCGCTCTGGCGGACCGGGTGGCGCTCTTTCGCACCGGCCGCGTTCTGGCCGAGGGGGCGGCCGCGGCGGTGCTCTCCGACCGCGCGACGCTGGCACAGGGTGGGCTGCGCCCGCCCCTGGTGATCGATCTGGCGCTTTCGCGCGCGCGATCACGGCCTTTTGGCCCCCGAAGCGCGCTGCCGCGGACCCGCGACGCGCTTGCGGCGCAGATGGCGGGCTGGACCCGGCGTTAGCCCGGTTTTCCTTGCCCGCGCCTTGCGTTACCTTGCCGCCATGGATCAGACGCCCGCCCCCCAACCCCCTTTGCCCGCCTCGGTCGGCGTCCTTGTCATCGGCGCGGGGCTGGCCGGGCTTTGCGCTGCGATCGAGGCGGCGCGGGCGGGCGCCTCGGTGCTGGTGCTCGACGCCGCCCCCCCGGCGCGGCTGGGCGGCAATGCCCGGCACGGGCGCAACATCCGCGTCGCTTCGGACATCGAGACGCCGTTTCAGCGCGACAGCTACCCGGCCGAGGAGTTCGAGCGCGATCTGCTCCGCGTCGGCGCGGGCGATCCGGATCTCGCCCGGGTGCTGGCCGAGGGCTCGCGCGATCTGGCGGACTGGCTTTTGGCGCAGGGCGTGCGGCTGGAACCCTGGGCCGCGGGCAATCTGCCCTATTCCCGCCGCACGGTGTTTTTGCGCGGCGGCGGTCAGGCGCTGACGAATGCGCTTCTGTCCCGGGCGCGGCGTCTGGGCGTCGAGATCCGCGCCGGGATCGCCGTCGACCGCCTGCCGCCCGAGGCCTTCGATCCGGCGCATGACGGCCCGCTGACGGTCACGGTCGGCACGCATCGGATCACCACGCAGGCGCTGGTTCTGGCCTCGGGCGGTCTTGGGGCGAACCGCGACTGGCTGGCAAAGACGCACGGCCCCCGAGCCGATCACATCGCCAACCGCGGCACGCCCGAACAGCTGGGCGGTCTGCTGTTGCAGGCGCTGGCAGAGGGCGCGCAGGCGGCGGGGCTGCCCGGCGATGGCCATGTCGTCGCCGTCGATCCGCGCGCACCCTTTCACGATGCGGGCATCGTCAGCCGGGTGGACGGGATGCAGCACGGGATCGTCGTCGGCGCCGATGGCCGCCGCTTTGCCGATGAAGGCGCGATCCGGGGCCCCGAGCGCCATTCGGTCTGGGCGCGCCAGCTGCTTTCCCGCCCCGATCCGCGCGCCTGGATCCTTCTGGGGGCTGACGCCGCAAAGACGCTGCCGCCGATGGCCTGCCCGCCGCTTTCGGCCGACACGCCCGAGGCTTTGGCCGGGCTTTGTGGCATCGACCCCGGGGGGCTGGCCGAGACGCTGAACCGCCCGCCGGATCCGCCGCGCACGGGCGAAATCATGCCGCTGGTTGTGCCCTTGCACGCCATCCCGATGATCCCCGGCATCGGCTTCACCCGCTACGGGCTGGTGGTGGACGCCTTTGCCCGGGTGCGTCTGAACGATGCCGTCGCCCCCAGACTTTTCGCAGCCGGAACAAATATGTGCGGGGCGATTCTGGGACAGGGCTATCTGTCGGGCGCGGGGCTGACCATCGCCGCCGTCTTTGGCCGCATCGCCGGGCGCGCGGCGGCCAGGCTTGCGCCAAAGGTCCGTTCCCTGTCGCAGCCGTTGCCGTCCCGTCCCGTTGTCATCGACCCCGTGCCCGACCCCTTCGCCGAGGCGAAACGGGCGCTGAACCTGTGCAACAGCTGCGGCTTTTGCACCGGGCTTTGCGCCGTCTTTCCCGCCGCGCAGGGCCGCCCCGATCTGACCCGGGGCGATCTGCGCCATCTGGCGCATCTGTGCCACGATTGCCGGTCCTGCCTGCATGATTGCCAATATGCCGCCCCGCACGCCTTCGGCATCAACCTGCCCGCGACGCTGGCCGACGTGCGCCGCGCCGAGTATCGTGAGCCCTTGCGCCCGGCGCAGGCGCTGTTTGCGCTTTGCTGTGTGCTGCCGCCGCTTCTGCTGCTGACCCTGCAACCGCTCGAACGGGTTTTCGCTAGTCACACCGGCCCCGGCGCCTTTTACGCGCTGATCCCGCATCCGGTGATGGCCGGGGCGACGGGGGCGGTGATGGGCCTTGCCGCGCTGGGGCTGGCGCTGCGGCTGGCGCTCTTCTGGCGGGCCGGGCGCGGGCCGGTGCCGGTCGATGCGCCCGCCTTGCGGGCCGGGATTGTCGACGCGCTGACCCTGCGCAACCTTGCCGATTGCGAGGATCGCGCGGGCCCCGCCGGGCGGCTGCGCCGGATTGCGCATCATCTTTTGGCGGGCGGCTTCGGGCTGACCTTTCTGGCCACCGTGGCCGGGTTCGTGTTGCACAAGTTGGGCCAGCCCGCGCCCTATCCGCTGCTCAGCGCGCCGGTGATCCTGGGCACCTCGGGCGGCGTGGCCATGCTGGCGGGGCTGGCGCTGATGTCCTTGCGCCCCGATCCGCTGAAGACGCCCGCGATGGCGCGCTCCGACCGTTTCTTGCGGGGGCAGCTGGCCTTGCTTGCAGGCACGGGGCTGGCGCTTCTGGCGCTGCGCGACACCCCGGCGATGGGGCTTTTGCTGGCGCTGCATCTGGGGGCGGTCGCGGGGGCGGTGCTGGGCCTGCCCTTTAGCAAGCTGTCCCATGGCGGCTGGCGGCTGATCTCGCTGATCCGCGCCGCGGCCGAGGCGCGGGCGCGGCAGCGTGACAGGGCCCGGCTTGACAGGGCCCGCAGCAAGACCGCATCAGGGCCCGACCGGGCGGGAGGGGAAAGATGAGCGAGGGACCGAAGGGTCTTGCGATTGCCGCACCGGCCTCGGGCTCGGGCAAGACGACGCTGACGCTGGGGCTGTTGCGGGCGCTGACCCGGCGGGGGCTGCGCGTGCAGCCGTTCAAGAACGGGCCCGATTACATCGACCCCGCCTTTCACGCCGCCGCCGCCGGGCGGGCCAGTTTCAACCTGGATGGCTGGGCGATGGACCGGCCGCAGCTGCATGCGCTGGCGGGCCAGGCGGCGGGCGCCGATCTGGTGATTTTCGAAGGCGCGATGGGGCTTTATGACGGGCCCGCCGATCCGGGCCGGTCGGGGCGCGGCACCAGTGCCGAGATCGCGCGGATGTTTGGCTGGCCCGTCGTTCTGGTGCTCGATGTCAAGGGGCAGGGGCAATCGGCGGCGGCAACCGCGCTTGGCTTTGCCCGCCACCCCGAGGCGCCGCCCCTGGCGGGGGTGATCCTGAACCATGTCGCCAGCCCCCGGCACGAGGCGATGATCCGCGCCGAGATGGACCGGCTCGGCCTGCGCGTTCTGGGCGCGCTGCCGCGCCGGTCGGATCTGAGCCTGCCCGAGCGGCATCTGGGGCTGGTGCAGGCCGAGGAACAGGCGGGGCTTGAGGCGACGCTGGAGGCGCTCGCCGATTTCGTCGCCGCGCATGTGGATCTGGAGGCGCTTTTGTCCGTTGCGGGCGCTGGCCCCGCGCCCGGGGCCGGGGCCTGGGCGGTGCCGCCCGCGGGGCGGATTGCGCTCGCCCGCGACGCCGCCTTTTCCTTCGTCTATCCGCATATGCTGGAGGCCTGGCGGCGGGCGGGGGTGACGGTCTTGCCGTTCTCGCCCTTGGCCGATCAGGCGCCCGATCCGTCGGCCGATCTGGTCTGGCTGCCGGGCGGCTATCCCGAATTGCACGCGGGGCGGATTGCCGCGGCCACGCGCTTCAAGGCGGGCTTGCGCGCCTTTGCCGAAACCCGCTCGGTCCATGGCGAATGCGGCGGCTACATGGTTCTGGGGGCAAGGCTTGTCGATGCCGAGGGTCGGGCGCATGCGATGGCGGGGCTGCTGGGACTGGTCACCAGCTATGAAAAGCGGCGGCTGCATCTGGGCTACCGGTCGGCCGATCTGCTGGCACCTTTGCCGGGATATGGTGCGGGATCAAGGCTTTACGGGCACGAGTTCCATTATTCGACGATCCTTGAGCAACCCGATGCGCCCTTGGCAAAGGTCTGCGATGCGGCGGGCGCTCCGGTGGCGGAAACGGGCTCCGTGCGGGGCCATGTGACGGGCAGCTTCTTCCATCTGATCGCGGGATAGGCCGGTTTCGGGCGGAGAGGCAAAGGCACTGCCTTTGCCCGCCCGGGTCGCCACTGCGTTGCAAAGACCGCCTGCTGCAAGCGTGACAGAGGCCGGCGCCCGTCCTGGCGGGCGAGAAGCGCCCGCCGGGGGCGGGGCGGGCGCTGGCCGACGGCCTTTGGGCCGCGGCCGGACAAGGGGACATGCTCCGCATGACCTCGGCGATGGCCTCGGTCAAGGCAATGCCGCCCGAAACCCCGTCAGTTCCGTGCCAGTTCCGCTTCCGCCCCGGCGCGATACCAGGCGCGGATCGCCGCGCGGTCCTCGGGCGTCATGAAATTCGCCGCCCCGGGCGGCATCGCCGCCGTCAGCCCGGCAAAGATGAAGACCGGTTCCGCCGCCCGCGCCACCGCTTCGGGCGTGTCAAGAAGGAGCCCCTTCGGCGCGGCCAGGATCCCCTCGTAGGCCGGGTCGCGGGTGTGGCACATGGCGCAATGCGCGGTGACAAGGCTTGCGACCTCGTCAAACCCCGGGGCCTGCGCAAACTGCAACGCCGTGCCGGAGAGCGCCGCCTCTTCCTCGGGCGCATCGCGCGGCCCCAGCATCGAGAGCCAGACGCAGAGGCCAAAGAGCAGCACCGTCGCCGGGATCGTCCAATACGGCGCGGGCTTGCGCGCATGGCGGCTGTTGAACCAGTGCCGGATCGTCACCCCCATCAGGAAAACCAGCGCCGCGATGACCCAGGCCCAGGTCGTCGCAAAAGCAAGCGGCGCATGGTTCGACAGCATGAAGAACACCACCGGCAGCGTCAGGTAATTGTTGTGCATCGAGCGCAGCTTGGCGATCTTGCCGTATTTCGGATCGGGCGCCCGCCCCGCGCGCAGGTCGGCCACGACGATCTTCTGGTTCGGAATGATGATCAGAAACACATTCGCCGTCATGATCGTGGCGGTATAGGCGCCCAGATGCAGGAAGGCCGCCCGGTCGGTGAAGATCTGCCCATAGCCCCAGGCCATGGCTGTCAGCGCGACCAGCAAGAGCGCCATGAAAGCCGCCGGATAATTGCCCAGAGGCGACTTGCAGGCGGCATCATAGATCAGCCAGCCCAGGGTCAGCGAGGCCGCCGAAAGCGCCATGCCCTGCCAGGGCTCCCAGGCGATCTTGGCGGGATCGATCAGAAACAGATCCGCGCGGTGCCAATAGACCAGGATCAGCATCGCCGCGCCCGAAAGCCAGGTCGCATAGCTTTCCCATTTGAACCAGGTCAGATGCTCGGGCATGCGTTCGGGCGCGACCAGATATTTGCGGATGTGATAAAAGCCGCCGCCATGCACCTGCCATTCCTCGCCCGCCGCGCCCTTGGGCAGGTCGGGGGCGGCCCGCAGCCCCAGATCGAGCGCGATGAAGTAAAAGGACGAGCCGATCCAGGCGATGGCGGTCACGACATGCAGCCAGCGCATCGCAAAAGTGGCCCAGTCCCAGATCAGTGCAGCATCCATCCATCGTCTCCTTTGGGCTCAGGCTAGCGGGGCGGGGACGCCGCCTCCAGCGCAAAAGCGACGGGGCGGTGTCGCGCCCTTGCACTTGCCTGATTTTGCGTCTTTTCTGGGCGGGACGGGTTGCGGAGGATGGAATGGAACGGCTGATGATAGAGCCTCTGACGGCCGAGGCCTTTGCCCCCTTCGGCGATCTGATCGACGTGCTTGGCCCGCCTGACCGGCTGATCAATGCGGGGCTTTGCGGGCGCCATCACGATCTGGCGCGGCTTGATTTCGACGCCGAGGGGCGGGCGGGGATTTCGCTCTTTGACGCGCAGGCGCGGACGCTGCCCCATGTTCTGGATCTGGTCGAACGGCATCCGCTGGGCTCACAGGCGTTTTTGCCGCTTGATGGCGTGCCGTTTCTGGTCTGCGTGGCCGAGGATGCGGATGGCGTGCCGGTGCGGTTTCGGGCGTTTCTGACCGCGCCGGGGCAGGGGGTGAACATCCTGCGCAACTGCTGGCACGGGGTTCTGGCGCCGATCGGTGCGCCGGGGCGCTATGCGGTGGTGGACCGGATCGGGCCGGGGGCGAATTTGCAGGAATATCCGTTGCCGGTGCCGCTTCTGGTCGAGGGCTGACTGCCGGTCTCGGGCGGATCAGGAAAGGCACCGCCTTTCCCCGCCCGTTGCGATCCGGCTGCGGCAGGACCGCTTGCCGCAAGCGCGCCAGAGGCCAGCGCCTGACCCGGCGGGCGAGAAGCGCCCGCCGAGGGCGGGGCGGGCGCTGGCCGGCGGCCTTTGGGCCGCGGCCGGACAAGGGGACAGGGCGCGCGTGACCTCGGCGATGGCCTCGGTCAGATCAGGGCTCAGCCCCAGCCGAGCGCCACCGCCAGGTGATAGGTCAGAAAGCACGCCACCCAGGCCAGCGCAAACATGTAGGCAACCGTCACCCACATCCATTTGCCCGATCCGGTCTCGCGCCGGATCACCGCGAGCGTCGAGAGGCATTGCGGCGCGAAGATGAACCAGACGAGGAAGGACAGCGCCGTCGCCAGGCTCCATTGCGCCGACAAAAGCGTGCCCAGAACCGCCTCGCCGCCGCCCTCGGAGACCGCATAGACGGTGGCCAGCCCGGCCACGGCGATCTCGCGCGCGGCCATGGCGGGCACGATCGCCACCGCCATCTGCCAGTTGAAGCCGATCGGCGACAGGATCGGCTCCAGCAGTTTGCCGATCCCGGCGGCGAAGCTGTAAAGGATCGCCGGTTCGGTGGCGCCCTCGGGCGGTTGCGGGAAGCTTGCCAGAACCCAGATCACCACGGTCATGGTGAAGATCGTCGTGCCCGCGCGCTTGAGGAAGGCCGAAGCCCTTGTCCAAAGCCCGATCAGCACCGAGCGCGGCTGCGGGATCTTGTAATCGGGCAGATCGAGCATGAAGGGCGGCGAGGGCTCGCCGCGCGCGAACAGGAACTTGGCCGCGGCGGAAACGGCCAGCGCCGAGACGATGCCCGCGCCGTAAAGGCCAAACATCACAAGCCCTTGCAGGCTGAAGATGCCAAGGATCGGGCGGGCCGGGATGAAGGCCGCCACGATCAGCGTATAGACCGGGATCCGCGCCGAACAGGTCATCAGCGGTGCCACAAGGATGGTGGTCAGCCGGTCGCGCGGATTGTCGATGACGCGCGTCGCCATGATGCCCGGAATGGCGCAGGCAAAGGACGACAGAAGCGGGATGAAGGCGCGGCCATGCAGCCCGGCGCCGCCCATGATCCGGTCCATCAGGAAGGCCGCCCTTGCCATGTAGCCCAGATCCTCCAAAAGCAGGATGAACAGGAACAGGATCACGATCTGCGGCAGGAAGATCACCACCCCGCCGACGCCGCCGATCACCGCATCGACAAGGAAGCTTTGCAGCAGCCCCGCGGGGACATGGGCGCGGATCAGCTCTGAAAGCGCGCCAAAGCCGGTGTCGATCAGATCCATCACCGGCCCGGCCCAGCTGAACACCGCCTGAAACATCACGAAGAGCAGGCCGAGCAGGAAGACCAGCCCGAAGACCGGATGCAGCAGCAGCCGATCGATGCGATGGGTCAGCGTGTCATGTTCGGGCGGCAGGGTCACGGCACGGGCGATCAGCCGGTCGGCGGCCCGGTGGCTGAGCCGCAGATCGGCCGCGTCGGGCGGCGCCCAGAGGTTCGGCCCGGCCTCGGGCACGCCCCCGGCCAGGGTCGCGTCCAGCGTCGCCAGAAGCGCGTCCAGCCCGCCCCGGCGCACCGCGGTCGAGCTGACGACGGGCACGCCCAGTTCCGCCTGCAGCGCGGCGCGGTCGATCTCGATCTTCCGGTGCCGGGCAATGTCGATCATGTTCAGAACGACGATCATCGGCAGGCCGGTGGCGACGAGCTCCATCGCCAGCCGCAGCCCCGAGCGCGGCGCGACGGCATCGACGACAACGAGCATGAGTTGCGGCGCGGGTTCGGCCGGATGGCGGCCCAGGACGACATCGCGCGTCACCGCCTCGTCGGGCGAGCGCGCGCGCAGGCTGTGCGTGCCGGGCAGGTCGGTCAGCTCGATGCGCTTGCCCCCGGGGCTGGAGAAAAGGCCGACCTTGCGCTCGACGGTGACGCCGGCATAGTTGCCGACCTTTTGCCGCGCGCCGGTCAGCGCGTTGAAGAGGGACGTCTTGCCGCAATTGGGCGGCCCGACAAGGGCGAGGCGGAACGGATCGGAGAGGGTCATCGGGGTCAGGACACGAGAATGGCCATCGCCTCGCGGCGACGCAGCGCGACGGTGGTGCCGTTCACCCGGACCGCGATCGGGTCGCGCCCGAAGAGGCCTTCGTGCAGGATCGTGACTTTGGCGCCTTCGATGAAGCCAAGCTCGATCAGGCGGCGTTCCATTTCCGCGGCGGGCAGGCTGGCGGAATGCGCGGCGGCGGCGATGTGGAAGACATGGCCCGAATAGCCCTTGTGCATCTGCCCAAGCGGCCGATGCTCGGCCAGCGGCCCGCCGGGAGCTGCGGAAGTTCGGACGGGTTCAACATCGCTGCGGTCCTTGCGGCTGAGTCGGGAAGATCCCGCCTGGCGTCGGGCGATCATTCCCAACCCGGTCCGAAGGGTCAAGGCATAGCCGTCCTGCCTGGCCGGGCTTTTGCGCGACAGGCCGTCGCAAGTCGGTCGGTGGCGCTGGGGTGTCTCGCCTCGGCCTTGCTCCCGGAGGAGACCCGGCGGGCTCCGCCCCCGGACCCCCGGGATATTTGAGCCAAGGTGAAAGGGGCGGTTCGGCGTTTCTTGTGCCATCAAAAACAAGGCCTTCGGGGCAAGCCGCTGCTTTTTCTTGGGATAAATACGCCGGGGGGTGCGGGGCGGAGCCCCCGCAGGGTCGCCTCGGCACCGCCGAGGCGAAACCGCTTTGCACATCAGGCGGCCCCGCCCGGGAGGGAGCGGGGCCGCCTGTTCCGGGGCGGAGGGTGAGGAGAGTTACTGCCCCAGATAATCCGCGATCACCGCGCGCGACCCGCGCGCCCAGATCGCCTTCAGCGCCGTGGTGAAGCTTTCGATCACCGCCGGGTTGCGCCCGACCTCGGCATAGATGTCTTCCATTTCAAGCCAGGCCGCGGGCCGGTCCTTCGCGGCTTGCGCGACGGCCACCAGACGCTCCCAGTTCGGGTCATTCGGCGCGATTTCCGCGCCGCTTTCCGTCGTCCCGAAGCAGTAGCGGCACCAGAGCGCCGAAAGCAGCACGAGCCCGTCAAAGCTGCCGCCCGTCGCGATGCGGTCGCGGATCGAGGGGATGATGAACTTCGGCTGCCGGTTCGAGCCGTCGAGGCAAAGCCTGCGCACCGTATCGGCCACTTCGGGGTTCGAGAACCGCTCGATGATCAGCGCCTTGTAATCGTTCAGATCCTGCCCGGGGACCGGCGGCACGATCGGCAGCACCTCGGCCGTCAGCACCCGGTTCAGAAAAGCGCGGATCTGCGGATCGGCCATCGCCTCATGCACGAAGGCGATGTCGGCCAGCCCGCCCGGATAGGCGATGATCGCATGCCCGCCGTTCAGGATGCGGATCTTCATCGTCTCGAACTTGTCGACATGCGGGGTGAAGGTGACACCGACCTTTTCGAGCGCCGGACGGCCTGCGGGGAATTTGTCCTCGATCACCCATTGCCGGAAGGTTTCGCAGGTCACCGGCGCGGCATCGTCAAGGCCCAGATCAGCGGCCATCGCCCGTTCGCGATCGCCGGTGGCCGGGGTGATGCGGTCGACCATGGAATTCGGGAAGGCGACCGAGGCATGGATCCAGTCCGCCAGTTCCGCATCGAAGAGCCGCGCCAGCCCCACCACCGCATCGCGGGTGACATGGCCGTTATGGGGGACGTTGTCGCAGCACATCACGGTGAAGGGGGCGACGCCCGCGGCGCGGCGCATCTTCAGCGCGGCGATGATCGCGCCAAAGGCGGTGTCAGGCGCATCGGGACGGGCGGCATCGGCCTGAATGTCCGGGTGATCGGGGCTGAAGGTGCCGGTGTTCGGGTCGATGTAATAGCCGCCCTCGGTCACGGTCAGGCTGACGATGCGGATCTCCGGCCGCGCCATCGTGGCGATCAGCGCGGCATTGCCCGGTTGCACCGCGACAAAGTCGATCATCGCGCCGATCACGCGGGCGGAATGGGCGCCGGGGGCGAGTTCGATCACCGAGGACAGGCCGTCCTGCGCCAGAAGCACCTCACGCATCGCGGCATCGGGGGCGCGGACACCGGCGCCGATCAGCGCCCAGTCGTGCCCCTCGCCCAAGCCGAAAAGGTCATCCAGATAAACCGCCTGATGCGCGCGGTGAAAGTTGCCAAGCCCGATATGGACGATGCCGGGGGTCAGCTGCGCGCGGTCATAGCGCGGCGCGGCGACGGGGACGGGCAGGGCGGAAAGGGTCGCGTTCGAGAGGGTCATTTTTCAGCTCATCCAGTTGCCGCCGTCGACGTTATACGTCTGGGCGACGATGTAATCGGCCTCGGGAGTGGCAAGGAAGATCGCCATGCCGGTGAGGTCCGCGGCAGTTCCCATGCGGCCAAAGGGGACGGACGCGCCGACCTCTTTCTTCTTCTGGCCCAGGGGTTTCTTTTCGTATTTCGCAAAGAAGGCGTCGACGCCGTCCCAATGCTCGCCATCGACCACGCCCGGCGCGATGGCGTTGACGTTGATGCCATGCGCGATCAGGTTCAGCCCGGCCGATTGCGTCAGGCTGATGACGGCGGCTTTCGAGGCGCAATAGACCGCGACAAGGCTTTCGCCGCGCCGTCCCGCTTGGGAGGCCATGTTGATGATCTTGCCGCCACGGCCCTGCGCGATCATTTCCCTGGCCGCCGCCTGCAGGGTGAACAGCGTGCCCGCGACGTTGATCGCAAAGACGCGGTCGTAATCGGCCCGGGTGATTTCGTCGATCGGCGCGGCGGTGAAGATCGCGGCGTTGTTGATCAGAATGTCGATGCCGCCGCCCGCCCGCATCACCGCCATCGCGGCGTCGATGCTGGCTTGATCGGTCACGTCCAGATGCACCGCCGCGCAGCCGATTTCCGCGGCGGTCTTTCGCGCGCCTTCAAGGTTGATGTCGCCGATGGTGACATCGGCGCCCTCGCGCAGATAGGCCTCGGCGAAGGCCCGCCCGATGCCGCGCGCGGCGCCGGTGATGAGCGCCCTTTTGCCTGTCAGTCTCATTTCAGCGCGCCTCCTTGCGCATCGAAGCGGTGCAGCTGGCCCATGTCCGGGCTCAGAAAAACGCGGTCGCCATGGTGCAGCCCGACCTCGCCGCCGGCGCGGACATTGATCAGCCCGTGGTCTGTCGTCACATGCAGGAAAGTGTCCGAGCCCAGATGTTCGGAGACGCCCACGGTGCCCGGCCACATCCCCTCGGTTGTCGAGATGCGGAGATGTTCCGGGCGGATGCCGATCGCATGGGCGCCCTGTTTCGCGGCCTCGGGCCCTTCGAGGAAGTTCATCTTCGGGCTGCCGATGAAACCCGCGACGAAGCGGTTTCTGGGCGTGCGGTAAAGTTCCAGCGGGCTGCCCACCTGTTCGATCCGCCCCGCCTGCAGCACCACGATCTTGTCGGCCATGGTCATGGCTTCCACCTGATCATGGGTCACATAGATCATCGTCGTCTTCAGGCTGTGGTGCAGTTCGGAGATTTCCAACCGCATGTTCACCCGCAGCGCGGCATCGAGGTTCGAGAGCGGCTCGTCGAAGAGGAAGGCCTGCGGGTTGCGCACGATGGCGCGGCCGATGGCGACGCGCTGGCGTTGCCCGCCCGAAAGCTGCCCCGGCTTGCGGTCCAGGTAAGCGGTCAGGTTCAGCACCTTGGCCGCCGCCTGCACCTTGGCCTCGATCTCGGCCGCGGGCAGTTTCGCCATCTTCAGCGGAAAGGCGATGTTCTTTTTCACCGACATATGCGGATAAAGCGCATAAGATTGAAACACCATCGCCAGACCGCGGTCGGCGGGGGCGGTTGCGGTGGCATCCTTGCCGTCGATCTCGACCACCCCGCCCGAGACATCTTCGAGCCCCGCGATCAGCCGCAGCAGCGTCGATTTCCCGCAGCCCGAAGGCCCGACGAAGACGACGAATTCCCCGTCGTTGATGGCAAGGTCGATCGGCGGGATCACCTCGACATCGCCGAAGCGTTTCGTCACGCCCTTGAGGAGGATTTCACCCATGATGGCTCCTTACTTCACCGCGCCGAAGGTCAGACCGCGCACCAGCTGTTTCTGGCTGAACCAGCCCAGGATCAGGATCGGTGCGATTGCCAGTGTCGAGGCGGCCGAGAGTTTTGCGTAGAAAAGACCTTCGGGGCTGGAATAGCCGGCGATGAAGGTGGTGAGGGGGGCGGCCTTCGACGTGGTCAGCTGCAGCGTCCAGAAGGCCTCGTTCCAGGCAAGGATGACGTTCAAAAGCAGCGTCGAGGCGATGCCGGGCACGGCCATCGGCGTCAGCACATGGATCAGCTCGTCCTTCAGCGTTGCCCCGTCCATCCGCGCGGCTTCCAGGATCTCGCCCGGGATTTCGCGGAAATAGGTGTACAGCATCCAGATCACGATCGGCAGGTTCATCAGCATCAGCACGACCACAAGGCCGATGCGGCTATCGAGAAGCCCCAGATCGCGGAAGATCAGATAGATCGGCACCAGAACGCCCACGGCGGGCATCATCTTGGTCGAGAGCATCCACATCAGAAGGTCTTTCGTCTTCGGCCCCGGCACGAAGGCCATGGCCCAGGCGGCCGGGATCGCGACGAGAAGCGCCAGCAGGGTGGAGCCGAGCGAGATCACGACCGAGTTCCAGAAGTGCAGGAAGTAGTTCGAGCGTTCCTGCACGACGCCGTAGCTTTCGAGCGTGAAGGGCGAGGTCAGCACCTTCAGCGGCGCGGCGATGGCGTCGCCCTCGGTCTTGAAGGAGAGGATCACCGTCCAGAGGATCGGGAAGAAAAGCGCCAGCCCGATGCTCCAGGCGAGGAGGGTGACAAGCGCCTTGCGGCGGGTCGTGACGGCACGGGCCATGGCTCAATTCTCCAGGTTCTTGCCGATCATCCGCATCAGGAAGATCGCAACGATATTGGCCAGAACGACCGCGACGATGCCGCCCGCCGCGCCGGACCCCACGTCGAATTGCAGAAGCGACTGGACATAGACGAGATAGGTCAGCGTGGTCGAAGCCGTGCCGGGGCCGCCGTTCGTGGTCACCAGGATTTCGGCGAAGGTGGACAGAAGAAAGATCGTCTGGATCAGGATGACGACGGTGATGGCGCGCGCCAGATGCGGCAGCATGACGTGAAAGAAGCGCGCAAAGGGACCGGCGCCGTCCATCTCGGCCGCTTCCAGCTGCTCGCTGTCCAGCGATTGCAACGCGGTCAGCAAGATCAGCGTGGCAAAGGGCAGCCATTGCCAGGCGACGATCAGCACGACCGAGGCAAGCGGCGATTGCGCAAGAAAGTCATAGGGTTGCAGCCCGAAGCTTTTTGCCAGATGGGCGAAAAGCCCGTTCACCGGATTGAGGAACATGTTCTTCCAGACCAGCGCCGAGACAGTGGGCATGACGAAGAAAGGCGCAATGACAAGGACGCGCAGGATGCCCTGACCCCAGAAGGGCTGATCGAGCAGCAGCGCCAGCAAAAGCCCGCCCAGCGTGGTGATGGCCAGAACGCCCAGCACCAGCACCAGCGTATTGCGGATCGCGTCGAAGAAGGCCGGATCGGTCAGGAAATAGCGGTAATTGTCAAGGCCGGTGAAGCCGCCCATGCCGGGCATGAGCAGGTTGTAGCGCTGCATCGAAAACCACAGCGTCATGGCAAGGGGGATGATCATCCAGCCCAAAAGCAACAGAACGGCGGGCGAGATCATCAGGCGGGCGGCGGTGCGCGAGGCTTGGGTCGACATCGACTGCTCCGGCAAAAGAAGGGGAAAGGCGGGCGGCATGGAAGGCCGCGCCGCCAGGGGCCCGGTCGGGCGATTGGCCCGGCCCGACCGGGTGCGGGGCGGCCAAGGCCGCCCCCGCCGTTCCGGGGTGCCGCCGGACGGCAGCCCCCCGGGCGGATCTTACTTGATGTAACCGGCCTTGGTCATCTCGCGGGTGGTCAGCGCCTGCGCCGCGGCCAGCGCATCCTCGGCCGAGGTGGTGCCCGCAAGCGCCGCCGAGAATTGCTGCCCGACCGCCGTGCCGATGCCCTGGAATTCCGGGATCGCCACGAATTGCACGCCGACATAGGGAACCGGGTCCACGGTCGGATGCGTCGGATCGGCCGCGTTGATCGAATTCAGCGTCATCGCCGCGAAGGAAACCTTTTGATATTCCGGGTTTTCATAAAGCGAGGTCCGGGTGCCCGGGGGCACGTTCGCCCAGCCTTCCTTGCTGGCGACAAGGGCGGTGTAGTCCTTGGAGGTCGCCCATTCGACGAATTTCAGCGCCGCCTCGGCCTTTTTGCGTGCCCGCCGGAATTGGCGAGGGTTCCAGGCCCAGAGCCAGTTGCCATGCTTGCGGACACCGCCTTGTTCGGGCCAGCCGAAGCCGACATGATCGGCCACGGCCGAGTCCTTGGGGTTGGTCACGAAAGAGGCGGCCACGGTCGCATCGATCCACATGCCGCAATGGCCCTGCTGGAAGAGCGCCAGGTTCTCGTTGAAGCCGTTGTTCGACGCGCCGGGGGGGCCATTGTTCGTCATCATGTCGATGTAGTCGGTCAGCGTCGCCTTCCAGGCTTCGCCGTCGAACTGCGGCTTCCAGTCCATGTCGAACCATTTCGCGCCATAGCTGTTCGCCATCGCCGACAGGAAGGCCATGTTCTCGCCCCAGCCCGCCTTGCCGCGCAGGCAGATGCCGTAGATCTCTTTCTCCTTGTCGGTCATCGCTTTCGCGGCGGCCTTGACGTCGTCCCAGGTGGGCTCGGCGGGCATCGTGAGCCCGGCCTTTTCCATCAGGTCGGTGCGATACATGATCATCGAGCTTTCGCCATAGAAGGGCGCGGCGTAAAGCTTGCCATCCACGGTCAGACCGTTCCGGATCGCGGGCAGAAGGTCGTCGACATCGTAGCTGGCCGGGAAGTCGAGCGGCAAAAGCCAGCCCTGCTTGCCCCAGATCGGCGCCTCGTAGGTGCCGATCGTCATCACGTCATACTGACCGCCCTTGGTCGCGATGTCGGTCGTCACCTTCTGGCGCAGCACGTTTTCTTCCAGCGTCACCCATTCGACCTTGATGTCGGGGTTCGCCTTGTAGAAGTCGTCCATCAGCCCCTGCATGCGCACCATGTCGCCGTTGTTCACGGTCGCGACGGTGATGGTGGTTTCCGCAAACGCAGCAGTTGCAAGCGCGCCAAACGCGCAGGCGCCCATCAGCGCCCGG
The DNA here is from genome assembly GCF_000021865.1 of Rhodobacter capsulatus SB 1003. NCBI lineage: Bacteria > Pseudomonadati > Pseudomonadota > Alphaproteobacteria > Rhodobacterales > Rhodobacter > Rhodobacter capsulatus. The sequence goes on along the minus strand of NC_014034.1, from coordinate 2,179,325 downwards.
ATCGTGATCTTCATGGTTCTCCTCCCAGAGTGTGAGCAAATGCCCAACCAATGAGAAAATGTTCACAGAAGGTCACGCTTCTGTCAACGACGAAATTTTCGGGCGTCAAACGGGGGGATTGCGACGTTTTGGGGGCGGTTTGCGACGCGCTCAGGCCAGAAGCGCGCGGGCGGTCGATTCGTCGGTGACAAGGCCGTTGATCAGCCGCCCCCGCAGCGCGGCCCGGATCGCGGCCTGTTTCGACAGGCCGGCGGCGATGCCGATCACCGGCTGCTCGCGTTCCGCGGGAATTCGGAACGAGCCGATCAGCCGTGTCGTCTCGGTGTCGATGTAGCGGCCCTCGGCGTCGAAGATGCCGCCGACGATCTCGCCCACGGCGCCCGCGGCCTGCAATTCGGCATGCTGGGCGCGGGTGATGAAGCCGTCCTTGAAAAGCGGCGCCTCGTCGTTCAGCTGGCCGATGCCGACAAAGGTGACATCGGCCCTTGCCGCCAGTTCCATCACCGCCTGCACCGGGCGCAAGGCGTTGAAAAGCGCGCGTTCGGCGATCGTGTCGGTGATGACCGGCACCAGCATCGGGTAATGCGGCAGCTGCAGCTTGTCGGCCATGCGCAGGATCACGTCATAGAAACTGGCCGAGCCGTCGGGCGCGATGTTCGAGATCAGCGAGACGATGCGATGGGCGGCAAGCGGGGTGCGGATCACCTCGGCCGCCATCGCCGAGAGCGAGCGGCCGGTGCCGAAGGCGATGATCAGCGGCTCGGGCTGGGCAAGGTAGCGTTCCAGCAGCTGCGCCGCGGCGGGGGCGGTGCCGCGGGCGGTATCGACGCCGGCGGGCAGGGCGGGTACGACCCGGGCGAGCTTGAGCGCAAAGCGGCGGCTCAGCGCGACTTCCAGATCGAGACAGGCGGAAATCTTGTGTTCCAGCCGCACATGCACCAGCCCGTCGGCCATCGCCTTCGCCACCAGACGCTGCGCGCGCTGGCGCGACACACCCAGTTCGGCCGCCACCTGATCCTGGGTCAGGCCGCCGACATAATAAAGCCAGCCCGCGCGGGCGGCCTCGTCCTGGGGCGAGATCTCGGGCTCGGTCATCGGGGGGTCTTTCCGTCAAAGGCGCCGGGCAGCAAGGCGCCGAGCTGCCCGAAATCGTCGAAATCAAGCGCCGGGCGGGCGTCCTCGGGCGCGGTCAGATCGCGGCCGCGCAGATGGCTGCCGCCGGTGAAGCGCCAGACCGTCATCCCCGCGGCCAGCCCGGCGCGGATGCCGTTCAGGCTGTCCTCGATCACCAGGCAGCGGGCCGGATCGGCGCCCATCTGCCGCGCCGCAAGCAGGAAAAGATCGGGCGCGGGCTTGCCGCGTTCGACCTGGGAGGCAGTGTAAAGACGGCTTCCAACCCTTTGGGAAAGATCGGCAATTTCCAACGAACGCTCGGCCCGCGGGCGCGAGGAGGAGGTCGCCACGCACCAGGGCAGGGTGAGCCGGTCCAGCAGCGCCGCCACCCCCGGCATCACCTGCATATCACGTTCAAAGGCCGCCAGCAGCCGTTCGCGGTAGCGGGTTTCGAAATCGGTGGGCAGATCCAGCGCGAAATCGCGGCGCACCTGCTGCAGCACCGTTGGATAGGAGCGGCCCAGAAAATGCGTCGCCACATAATCGAGATCGATCGTCACGCCGTTCAGCGCGAGTTCCGCAATCAGCATCTGCGCCGAGATGATCTCGCTGTCGATCAGCACGCCGTCGCAGTCGAAGATGATCAGATCGAACATCGGGGCTCCTTTCCTGCGCAACCCTAACGGCTTCGCCGCCCGCCGAAAAGGGGGCGGCAGAGCGGGTGGATTCAATAATAAATCAACATGAGTTAAATATTGACCGGGGCGCCGACTCGGGTCAGACTTTGTCCGAGCCCCGGAGGAGGGGCCGACAGTGAAACGGGAGGAGAGACCGTGATGATGCGCAACTGGCCCTGTTGGGGCCTCTGCCTGGCGTTTTCCGCGCTGGCCGGGGCGGCTCGGCCGAAACCGGGGCCTGTCTGTACACAAGACCGACCAACCCTTTTCGTCAAGATGAAGGAAGGTGCTTCGGCAAAGGCGACCGAGATGGGGCTGGTGCCCTCGACCTATGCGGGCAAGATCGATGGCGATGTGGAAACGCAGATCGCGGCGGTCGAAAGCTGCATCGCGGGCGGGGCAAAGGGGATTTTGATCACGCCGTCGGACAGCCGCGCCCTGGCGCCGGTGGTGGGCAAGGCGCGCGAGGCGGGGGTGCTGGTGATCGCGTTGGATACGCCCTTCGAGCCCGCCGATGCGGCCGATGCGACCTTTGCCACCGACAATTTCCTGGCGGGCGAGCTGATCGGCAAATGGGCGGCGGCGAAGATGGGCGACACTTCGGCGGCGAAGATCGCGCTTCTGGATCTGAACGCCTCGGAAATTTCGGTCGATTACCTGCGCGACAACGGCTTCCTGAAGGGTTTCGGCGTCGACATCAAGGACCCGAAAGACATCGGTGACGAGGACGACGCCCGCATCGTCGGCAATGACGTGACGAACGGCAACGAAGAGGGCGGCCGCACCGCGATGGAGAACCTCTTGCAAAAGGACAGCGGCATCAATGTCGTCTACACGATCAACGAACCGGCTGCGGCGGGCGCCTATGAGGCGCTCAAGGCGGTGGGGCTGGAAAAACAGGCGCTGATCGTCTCGGTCGATGGCGGCTGCCCGGGCGTGCAGAACGTCAAGGAGGGCGTGATCGGCGCCACCTCGATGCAATTCCCGCTTCTGATGGCCTCCAAGGGCATCGAGGCGATCGCCGCCTATGCCAAGGACGGCACGAAGCCGGTGAATTCCGACGCGCTCGATTTCGTCAACACCGGGGTGACGCTGGTCACCGACAGCCCGATCGGGGCATCCCCTCGATCACCTCGGAAGAGGCGCTGAAACAATGCTGGGGCTGAAACAGGCCGGCTGAGACGAGAGGGAGGCGGGGCACCGCCTCTCTCGTATTCGGGGGAGGGAGAGAAGCATGACCGAAACGGCCCGCAAGGGGCAGGCGTTCGAACAGGGGCTGGAGGCGAGCGACCGGCGCGTGGCGCAGTTCGAGACCGCGACGCGCGGCCCGGTCGAGCGGTTGCAGCATCTGTTGCACGGCAATCCGACGCTGGTGCCGGTGATCGTGCTGGTCGCGGCGATCGCGGTTTTCGGCATCGTCGCGGGGGGGCGGTTCTTTTCGGCGCTGAACCTGTCGCTGATCCTGCAGCAGGTCTCGATCATCGGGATTCTGGCGGCGGCGCAGGCGCTGATCGTGCTGACGGCGGGGATCGACCTGTCGGTGGCGGCGATCATGGTGCTGATGTCGGTGATCGCGGGCAATCTGGCGGTTTACATGGGCGTGCCCCCGGTGCTGGCGCTGGCGGTCGCCTTTGCGGGCGGGGCGGCGGCGGGGCTGGCGAACGGCTTTCTGATCACCAAGGTGAAGCTGCCGCCCTTCATCACCACCTTGGGCACCTGGTCGATCTTTTTCTCGCTCAATCTGTGGCTTTCGGGGGCGCAGTCGATCCGCAGCCAGGACATCGACAAGGCGGCGCCGCTGCTCAAGTTCTGGGGCGAGGGCTTCGCCTTTGCGGGCGCGAAGATCACCTATGGCTCGCTGCTGATGATCGCGGTCTTTCTGGGTCTTTGGTACCTGCTGAACAAGACCGCCTGGGGCCGCCATGTCCATGCGGTGGGTGACGACAAGGAGGCGGCCGAACTGGCGGGCATCCAGGCCGACCGGGTGCTGTTGTCGGTCTACGGGCTTGCGGGCTTCATCTGCGCCATTGCTGCCTGGGCCTCGATCGGGCGGGTCGGCTCGATCAGCCCGCAGTCGTTCTACGAGGGCAATCTGCAATCGATCACCGCGGTCGTCGTGGGCGGGATTTCTCTGTTCGGCGGGCGCGGCTCGATCCTTGGGGCGCTTTTCGGCGCCCTGATCGTGGGGGTGTTTCAATCCGGGCTGCGGCTCGCCAATGTCGATGTGCTTTGGCAGGTCTTCGCCATCGGCTGGCTGATCATCGTCGCGGTCGCGATCGACCAATGGATAAGGAAGGTGTCGCAATGAGCCCCGAACCCATTCTGAGCGCGCGCGGGCTGGTCAAGCGCTATGGCAAGGTCACCGCGTTGGATCATGCCGATTTCGATCTGATGCCGGGGGAGATCCTTGCCGTCATCGGCGACAATGGCGCGGGAAAATCGACGTTGATCAAGGCCTTGTGCGGCGCAGTTCAACCAGATGCCGGAGAGATCCGGCTTGATGGCGCCCCCGTCCGCTTTGCCGCGCCGATGCAGGCGCAAGAGGCCGGGATCGCCACCGTCTATCAGTCGCTGGCGCTTTCGCCCGCGCTCTCGATCGTCGACAACATGTTCATGGGCCGCGAGCTGCGCAAGCCCGGGATCGCGGGCAGCCTGTTCCGGGCGCTCGATCACGGCCGGATGCGGGCCTTCGCGCGGGAAAAACTCTCGGAACTTGGCCTGATGACGATCCAGAACATCGATCAGACGGTCGAAACGCTCTCGGGCGGGCAGCGACAGGGCGTCGCGGTGGCACGGGCGGCGGCCTTCGGTTCGAAGGTGATCATCCTTGATGAACCCACCGCCGCGCTGGGGGTGAAGGAAAGCCGTCGCGTGCTGGAGCTGATCCTGGACGTCAAGGCCCGCGGCATCCCCATCATCCTGATTTCCCACAACATGCCGCATGTCTTCGAGGTCGCCGACCGCATCCATATCCACCGTCTGGGGCGCAGGCTTTGCGTCATCGACCCGAAAAGCCACTCGATGTCGGATGCGGTGGCGCTGATGACCGGGGCCAAGGCGCCCGAGGGGGCCGAGGCCGCCTGAGCCCTGCGACAAAAAGCATCGGACCTTGCCCGGGGCGGACCCCGGGCTTTCTCTTGCCCTGTCCCGGCCCTCTATCGCAGATTGTGCGTCTGGCCGAAGCGACGAGACGGCAGATTGGAATATCGGGAGTTGGAATGAAACTGGTTCGCTATGGAGAGAGGGGCGCCGAAAAGCCCGGTCTCCTGCACGTCGACGGCACGATCCGTGATCTGTCGCGCGTGGTGCGTGATATCGACGGCAAGGCGCTGAGCGACGAGGGCCTGTCGAAACTGTTCTGGACCGATGCGGGCAAGCTGCCGATCATTCCCGAAGGGGTGCGTCTGGGGGCGCCGGTGGCGGGCGTGGGCAAGCTGATCGCGATCGGGCTGAACTATGCCGATCACGCCGAAGAGGCCGGGCTGACCGTGCCGCCCGAGCCCGTGGTCTTCATGAAGGCGACCTCGGCGATCTGCGGGCCCGATGACGACGTGGAAGCGCCGCGCGGTTCGGAGAAGCTCGACTGGGAGGTGGAGCTGGCCTTCGTGATCGGCACGCGGGCGAAATATGTGACGCTCGAGGACGCGATGGATCACGTTGCGGGCTACATGATCTGCAATGACGTGTCCGAACGCAGCTTCCAGATCGAGCGCTCCGGGCAATGGGTCAAGGGCAAGAGCCATGACACTTTCGCGCCGCTGGGGCCCTGGCTCGTGACCAAGGACGAGATCAAGGACCCGCAGGCGCTGGATCTGTGGCTGAATGTGAACGGCGTGCGGCGGCAGACCGGGACGACGGCGACGATGGTCTATGGCGTGGCGTTTCTGGTGCATTACCTCAGCCAGTTCATGACTTTGGAGCCCGGTGACATCATCACCACCGGCACGCCGCCCGGCGTCGGCATGGGATCGAGGCCTCCGAAATTCCTGCATGCGGGCGATGTGATCGAGCTGGGCATCACCGGGCTCGGGTCGCAGCGGCAAGTCGTGGTGCAGGCATGAGCCCCGCCGCCGAGGCCTTTGCGCGTCTGAGGGCGGGCGATGCCCGGCGGCGGACCGAGTTCACCGTGCAAAAGCGCCGTGCGGTGCTGAAGCGGCTGGCGTCCGAAATCCGCGCCCGCGAGGCCGAGATCATGGCGGCCTTGGCTGCCGATCTGGGCAAGCCCGCGGTCGAGGTGCGGATTTCGGAAATCATCCCGATCCTGTCGGAAATCCGCCATACCTCGCGGCATCTGAAGGCTTGGGCGGGGGTGCGGCGGGTGCGTCCGACGCTCTCGATGATCGGCACGCGCGCGACGATCCGGCCGGAACCCAAAGGCACGGTGCTGATCCTCGCGCCCTGGAACTATCCCCTGTGTCTGGCTTTGGGGCCTTTGGTCAGCGCGATCGCGGCGGGCAATGCGGCGGTGGTGAAGCCCTCGGAACTGGCGCCCGCCACCTCGGCGCTGGTGGCAAAGATCGTTGCCGCCTGCCTGCCCGAAGATCTGGTGGCGGTGGTTGAAGGCGGCGTCGAGACCGCGACCGCGCTTCTGGCGCAGCCCTTCGATCATATCTTCTTCACCGGCTCGCCCGCGGTGGGCAAGGTGGTGATGGCGGCGGCGGCGAAAACGCTCGCCTCGGTCACGCTGGAGCTGGGCGGCAAGTCGCCCGTCATCCTGGGCCCCGATGCCGATCTGAAAAAGGCGGCGCGGATGGTGGCCTGGGGCAAGTTTCAGAACGCCGGGCAGACCTGCATCGCGCCCGATCACGTCTTCGTCCCCCGCGCGCAGGAGGCGGGGTTCACCAAGGCGCTGCGGGCGGAAATCGCGCGGATGTATGGCGCCCGCCCGCAGGCCTCGCGCAGTTTTGCCCGGCTGATTGGCGCGAAACATTTCGAACGCGTGCGCGGCATGGTCACCGAGGCCGTCGGCCATGGCGCCACCCTGATCACGGGCGGCGAGGCGGAGGCCGCCAGCCGTTACCTTGCGCCCACGGTGCTGACGCATGTGCCCGCCGATGCCGCGCTCATGCGCGAGGAGATCTTCGGCCCCGTCCTGCCGGTGATCGCCTATGATGATCTGGGCGCCGTTCTGGCCGGGATCGAGGCGGGGGAAAAGCCGCTGGCGCTTTATGTCTTTGCCCGCGACCGGAAGCTGATTGCGCGGATCTGCGCCGCCACGACCTCGGGCGCGGTGGGGGTGAATGTGACGCTTGCGCATTTCCTGCATCTCAATCTGCCCTTTGGCGGGATCGGCCAATCGGGGCTGGGCGCGGCGCACGGGCGCTGGGGCTTTCAAGCCTTTTCCCATGAAAAACCGGTGCTTGAGAACCGTTTTGCGGTGCTTGACCCGTTGATGCCGCCCTATGGCAAGCTTTCGGCCCGGCTGGCGCGGCTGGTGCAGGCGCTGGTCGGCTGAAAGCGCCTGCAGATGCTGCAACTGCGAAGGTGACTTTTCTGCAAAGCAGCGATACACTCAACCTATGCGAGATCACCGCCGGGCCGGAATCGGCGCCCGGCGGGGGAAACCGGGTGTGCATGCTTGCAGGGGGATGCGATGGAAGAGCCGACACCGAAGGATCAGACGCAGACGGAGGCGGCCGCCAGCCCGGCCGCGCCGACCGAAACCGGCGCCGATCTGGCCGCGAAAGAGGTCGTCGAAAAGGAGGCCGCGGCCAAGGACGCGGCTGCGAAGGAGGCCAAGGCGCGGGAAGAGGCCGCAGCCAAGGACGCGGCCGCGAAGGCGGAAGCGGCCAGGGCTGCCGCCAAGGACGCCGCGGCAAAGCCGAAGCCCGCAGCGGCCGCGAAACCCGCAGCGGCCGCGAAACCCGCATCCGATCCGAAACCCGCCGCCGAGCCGGTGGTGGAAAAGGTCACGCGGACCTCGGAAACCGAGGTGGCCTTTGCGCTTGGCGGGCTTGCGGGCAACAACGCGCATGGGGCGGGCTTTCTGCAGGCGGCGCTCGAAGGCGGCGTGCATCCGCGGATGATTTCCTGCACCTCGGGGCAGATCTATTGGGTCTGGCGCTATCTGCAGGCGCTTGCGGGCGGCGAAAGCCTGGAAACCCATCTGGCCGAGCAGATCGAGACGCTGCAGCCCTTTGGCCAGCGCGACGCCGATCTGATGCACATGGCGCTGTTCGGCAAAAGCGGGGTGTTCCGGCCCTCGCTTTTCGAATGGCCCTTCGACGTCATGCAAAACCTTGCGCGCAGCCTTGATGCGGTTTCGCGCGCGGGGGGAAATGTGTTCTGGCTCAAGGAGATGATGAGCCTGACCCCGGCGCGCACGCTGGTGTCGCTTTTCCCCGACAGCTTCTTTGCCGAGATCGCGCAAGCCTTCAACGCCACCGGGATCGGCATTCTGTTCAACGCCTACGACCCGCGCGAGGGGGTCGAATATGTCCATGCCAACCCCTCGGCGCTGGCACAGCTGGGAATCGCCCCCGGCGGGCGCAAAAGCTGCGCAGCCGCACGATCTACACCGAAATCACGCCGCAGGCGGTGCGCCGACGGGCTCTGGCTTTACGAATACGGCTTCGAGGGCAGTCCGGAGGGCGGTTTCGGCGCGCTCGATGGCGCCTATTACCGGCCGGTGCTTTTGTCGGAACTCTCCTGCGCGCGCACCATCCATGTGGTGCGGCCGGTCAACCGCAAATGGCTGGGGCCGCTGCCCGACAGCAAGCTCGCGCTGGAGGACATGAAGACCGAGGTCTCGTTCAACGGCATCTATGCCGCCGAGCGCGACCGGATGCTGATGGTCAACCGCTGGATTGCGGCGGGGATCCTGCGCGATCCGCGCTTTGCCCCGATCGAGATCTATGAGATCGAGGTCGAGACGCAGCGCAGCTTCTTTGACTATGTCTTTGAAAGCATGGACGTCTTTGAAAATGCCCGGGGCCTTGGACGCGAGGCGTTTTCGGGCGGGCTGGCCCCGGCCGAATAGCCCGCCCCCTTGCTTCCGCCCTCTTGCCCCCGCCCTCATTTCGGCCCAAACCAAGGGCAAAGAGGAGGCGGGCATGGGCGAGACGAAGGGTGGCTGGAAACTTTGGGCGGTGCTGGCGCTGCCGCCCCTGTTCTGGGCTGGAAACTTCATCGTCGCGCGGGCCTCGCGCGGCGAGTGGCCGCCCGTGGCGCTGTCCTTTGGCCGCTGGTCGATCGCGCTGATCGCGCTTTTGCCCTTTGCCTGGCCCTGGCTGCGCCGGGACTGGCCGCTTTACCGCCGCTATTTCGGGCGCATCCTGCTTCTGACGCTGCCCGGCGTCGCGGCCTTCAACTCGCTCGTCTATTGGGGGCTGCAGACCTCGACCGCGACGAACGGGATGCTTTTGAATTCCACCATTCCGCTGCTGATCATGGCTCTGGGGGCGCTCTTCTGGGGGCAAAGGCTCGGGCTTTGGGCGATCCTCGGGCTGATCGTCTCGACGCTTGGGGTGGCGGTCGTGATCTTGCAGGGCTCATGGGAACGGGCGGCGGCGCTCGATTTCGCGCGCGGCGATCTGATCATCTTCGCCGCGATGGTGGCCTGGGCGCTTTACACGATGGGGCTGAAGACCTTCCCGGCCGAGGTGAACCGGATCGGCCTTCTGGCGGTGCAGATCGCGCTGGCGCTGCCGATCCTGGCGCCGTTTCTGGTCTGGGAAATCAGCTCGGGCCGGGTGCCGGTCTGGACGCCCGCCTCGATCGGGGCGCTGGTCTATATCGGCATCGTGCCCTCGGTTCTGGCCTATCTATTCTATACCAAGGCGGTGGAGATGGCGGGCCCGGCGCGGGCGGGGCAGTTCATCCACCTGCTGCCGGTCTATGGCGCGATCCTCTCGGCGGCCTTCCTGCATGAACCGCTTCATCTTTACCATGCCGCCGGTTTCGGGCTGATCCTTGGCGGCATCGTGCTGGCGGGGCGGAGATAACGACCTTTGCTTCGGGCGGAGAGGGAAAGGCATTGCCTTTCCCCGCCCGCTGCGAAACGCAGTTGCAAGACCGTGTCCCCACACGAGACAGAGGCCGGCGCCTGCCCCGGGCGGCGCGAAAGCGCCCGCCGGGGGCGGGGCGGGCGCTGGCCGGCGGCCTCCGGGCCGCCGACCGGAACGGGGCAGATGTGTCGCGTGACCTCGGCGATGGCCTCGGTCATGGCAACCGGGGCCAGCGGCGGGGATTTCGCTTGCATCGCGGGGGGGGAGCGGCTATCAGCCCCTCACTTCCGCGATGACATGAACCGGCGACGCCTCTCGTGGTGGGCTGCGGAAGTTCTGGCCCCCTATGAAGCCGCCTTGTGAAACAGGAGCCTACATGCCGCTTTACGAGCATGTCCTCATTGCGCGTCAGGACCTTTCCAACGCGCAGGCCGAAGGCCTGATCGAACACTTCTCGACCGTGATCGGCGACAACGGGGGCAAGGTCCTCGGCACCGAATACTGGGGCGTGAAGACCATGGCCTACAAGATCAACAAGAACCGCAAGGGCCATTACGGCTTCCTGCGCACCGACGCGCCCTCGGCCGCCGTGCAGGAGATGGAGCGTCTTGCCCGTCTGCACGACGACGTGATGCGCGTGCTGACCATCAAGGTCGACGGCCATGACGAAGGCCCCTCGGTGCAGATGCAGAAGCGTGACGACCGTGGCGACCGCGAAGAGCGCGGCGATCGTGGCGATCGTGGCGACCGTGGCCCGCGCGGCGACCGTGGCCCCCGCGAAGATCGCGGCCCGCGTCCCGAGCGTCGTTGATCCGAGGAGAGTGACCCATGGCTACCAAACCCTTCTTCCGTCGCCGCAAGGTTTGCCCGTTCTCGGGCGATAACGCACCGAAGATCGACTACAAGGACGTCCGTCTGCTGCAACGCTACATCAGCGAGCGCGGCAAGATCGTTCCCGCCCGCATCACCGCCGTCTCGGCCAAGAAACAGCGCGAACTGGCGCAGGCGATCAAACGCGCCCGCTTCCTCGCCCTGCTGCCCTACGCCGTGAAGTAAGGAGACCTGAACATGCAAGTCATCCTTCTGGAACGTGTGGCCAAGCTGGGCCAAATGGGCGACGTGGTGAAAGTGCGCGACGGCTACGCCCGCAACTTCCTCTTGCCGCAAGGCAAGGCGCTGCGCGCCAACGACGCCAACATCAAGAGCTTCGAAGCCCGCAAGGCGCAGCTGGAAGCCCGCAACCTCGAGACCAAGAAAGAAGCCGAGGCGGCCGCCGCCAAGCTTGAAGGTCAGAAGTTCGTGGTCATCCGCTCCGCTTCGGACGCCGGGGCGCTTTACGGCTCGGTCACGCCCCGCGACGCCGCCGAAGCGGCCACTGCCGGTGGCTTCTCGGTCGACAAGCGTCAGGTGGCGCTGAAAGCCCCGATCAAGGAACTCGGTCTGCACGACGTGCACGTGATCCTGCACCCGGAAGTCCAGGCGACGATCACCATCAACGTCGCCCGTTCGGCCGAAGAAGCCGCCATCCAGGCGGCCGGCAAATCGATCCAGCAGCTGGCGGCGGAAGCCGATGCGGCGGCGGAATTCGAGATCGCCGAGCTCTTCGACGAAGTCGGCGCCGCGGCCTCGGACGACGAATAAGACCCTTCCCCCGGGAAGTGTTGCAACCGCGCCCCCCGGGGCGCGGTTTTGTTTTGGCCGCAAGGGTTTTGCGCGGCACGGAAAATGCACAAAATTTGACGAAACTGTTTCCTATTTCCGCCGAAATTTCATCTTATGGTTGCAAGACCTCCCCGTCGGGGGTCTGTTCACGTGGTCACGAGTGACAGGTTCCCGCGCCCGGTTTCCGGATCGGGCGCGGCGGCACCTGCAAGGAGAATGCGATGGAATTCAGGATTGCGGCGATGGTGCTTTTCGGGATGACTTTGGGCATTCTGCATGCCGAAGGCGTCAGCTGGGGGCGCTGGATCGGTTCTGGCCCGATTTCGGTCGGCGCGCGCTGGTGCAGATTTCCGAAAACGCCCAAAGCGTGCGGTCGTCGTTCGACCCGGTGGCTTTGCCCGAGCCGCCGGTACCGCGCCCGGTGACGGCGCCCCGATTCGTCCGCGCGAATTGAGGCCCCGCACGGAAAAGGCCGCCCCAAGGGGCGGCCTTTGCTGTCACTGTCCGGGGGGGATCAGAGCTCGTCCAGCGCTTCGATGGCTTTCTGCAGCTCTTCCTTGCTGACCTCTTTCTCGGTCACGGCAGCGCCCGCGACGATGAAATCGATCACCTTTTCTTCGTAGAGCGGCGCGCGGATCTGCTGTTGCATCTGCGCGTTGCCCTTGACGAATTCGAAGAACTCGCGCTCGTGGCCCGGGTATTGACGCGCCGCGGCGAGAACGGCTTGCGTCATCTCGGCGTCGGTCACTTCGATCTTCTCGTTGCGGCCCAGCTCGGCGAGCAGCAGGCCCAGACGCACGCGGCGCTCGGCCAGGGTCTTGTGCTCTTCGGTCGGCTCCACCGCGCCATGGTCGTGGCCGTGATGATCCGGGTTTTCCTCGTGCCAGAGCTGGTGCGCGATCTGACCGGCTTCGGCCTCGACCAGCGACGGCGGCAGGTCGAATTTCACTTGCGCATCCAGAATGTCGAGCAGGGCACGCTTCAGGATCGCCCGCGAGGCGCCCTTGTATTCCGCTTCCAGACGCGAGGCGACCTGGCCCTTCAGCGCTTCCAGATCGGCGGCGCCGAATTTCTTCGCCAGCTCGTCGTCGATCTCGGCCGGTTTCGGGGCCTTCACCGCATGGACGTGGCATTTGAAGGTGGCTTCCTTGCCCGCCAGATGCGCGGCGCCGTATTCGGCCGGGAAGGTCACTTTCACTTCGACATCTTCGCCCGCTTTCGCGCCGACGAGCTGATCTTCAAAGCCCGGGATGAACGAGTTCGAGCCGAGGACGAGCGGATATTCCTCGCCCTTGCCGCCCTCGAAGGGTTCGTCGCCGAGGAAGCCTTCGAAGTCGATCACGACCTGATCGCCGTCCTTGGCCTTGGTGCCTTTCTTGCGGTCCTCGAAGGCCTGCGCCGATTTCGCCAGGTTTTCCAGCGCCTCGGTCACCGAAGCTTCGTCGGCCTTCACCACCAGACGCTCCAGCGTGACGGTGGCGCGGTCAAAGGCCGGGATCGGCGGCAGGGCTTCATAGGAGACGGTGAAGATCGCGTCGGTGCCCGGCTTCCAGTCCTTGCCGTTTTCCATCTCGACCTTCGGCTGCAGCGCCGGACGGTCGCCCGATTGATCGAGCAAGTCCTTGATCGCGCCATCGACGGATTCGTTCAGGACATCGCCCAGAACGCGGTCGCCGAAGTTCTTGCGCAGCATCGCCATCGGCACCTTGCCCTTGCGGAAGCCCTTGATCTCGACTTCGGGCTGCACCTCGATCAGCTTTTCGGTGACTTTCGCATCCAGTTCGGCGCCGGTCAGCGTGATCGTGTAGCCGCGCTTGAGGCCTTCGTTGAGGGTCTGGGTGACCTGCATGGGGTTTCCTCTGGTTCGGGCGCGCCGAAAAGACGCGCTCAGGCAAATTTCAGCCGTCCTTCTAGGGGCTGGCGACCTTGCTGGCAAGGTGAAAAGCCGCGGCCCGATGGGGGGCCGACCGGCTTTTCCGGGCCGTTTTCGGTCCCGGCGCGGCAGAAAGATCGAAAAGATTCGCCCAGACAGACGCCCCGAGACGGCAGCGCGGGCAGGCAGAGAAAGGTCAGATGGTGCGGGTGGTCTGCACCAGTGCCGTGTTGCATGCCGTCTCAGGTTGACTCTGCGCCCCGGGAAATCTCAACGCCGCAAAGATGTAATTGTCTCAAGGTGTTGCGGGTGATACCCCAGCACCGCATCGACAATGTGGGGCCAAGTGTGGGGCTGATATGGGGGCAAGGGACAAGCTGACGGCGGTCAAGATCCGGGCCGCGGCACCGGGGCGATATGGCGACGGCGCCGGGTTATACCTCGACCGCACCGAGGATGGCGGAAAATGGCTTTACCGTTACACGATCGCGGGGCGGCGCCGCGACATGGGGCTGGGCTCTCTCGATGCCGTGACCCTCGCCCAGGCGCGCCGCGAGCGGGATCGCTGGGCCGCGGTGCTCGCCTCCGGCCGGGACCCGATCTCCGAGCGGGCGCGCGAGAGGGAGGCCGCGGCAACGCGTGAGGACCCGTCGCTGTCGGATCTTGTGGACACCGTCTTCGGCGCGATCAAGCACACGCTCAAGGGCGAGGGGGAGGCGGGGCGCTGGATGTCACCGCTGCGCGTCCATGTGCTGCCGAAGATCGGCGCGCGCCCGGCGTCATCGCTCCGGACGGCCGATTTCGTGCGCGTGCTGCAGCCGATCTGGCGCATGAAGCCGACGGTCGCCGAAAAGGCCTATTCGCGGCTCAACCTCTGCTTCAAGAAGGGCAAGCGCATCGGTTATGCCGTCGACCCCGACACGCTGGCGGCGGCGCGCGAGCTGCTGGGGGATCTGCACATCGAGCCCGAGCATATCGCCGCGACGCGCTGGCAGGATGCCCCGGTGCTGTTCACGCGGCTGGCCGGGGACACCTCCGGGCTGATGTGCCTTCGCCTGTTGCTGCTGACCGCGGTCCGGGGGGATGCGGCCCGGGGCGCGCGTTTCAACGAAATCGACGGCAGCCTGTGGATCGTGCCGAAAGAGCGCGTGAAGGGGCGGCTGAAAGCGGCCACGGATTTCCGCGTCCCGCTTTCGTCCCAGGCGCTTGCCATCGTGGCCGAGGCGCGACGGCTCTCGAACGATCCCGAGACCGGCCTTCTGTTCCCGGGCGATCGCGGGGAACCGATCAGCCCGAATGCGCTGCTGAAGGCGGTGAACAAGATCGGCGAGGCGGGCAGGCCGCACGGTTTCCGCACGACATTCCGAACCTGGGTGCAGGATACGCTGGACGGCTCGCACGATCTGGCGGCAGAGGCGGCGCTTGGCCACGTCATCGGCAACAAGGTGCGCCGCGCCTACGCCAGATCCGACTACCTCGACCAGCGCGCCGCGCTCATGCAGCGATGGGCGGACTATGTGACCGGCGAGTCGGTGCAGGTGGTGCAGCTGAGGCCAAGCGCGGGGTGATCTGGTAGGGTCTGGCGTCGCCGCCTGGCGACGCGAACGGCCCTTAACCGCCGGTCGCGCCTCCCGGCGCAGGCTGCCGAAGCGGTCACTCGAGCGCACCGCAGCGAGAGCCACGCGCAACCCATTCCGGCCCCTCGTTGGGGGAAGGCTGCGTAAGGCTTAAACACGTCCGCAGAGAAAGGAGTTTATCCGGCCGAACCGCGGGTCTTCGCTCAGTCCTTGCTGCGGCGCGTCATCTTTTCCAACATCGCATGGACGGTGTAATTCTTGGAGCAGTCCTGATCGAGGGCGCCAAACACGGCGCTTTTCCGATGGGCAAAGGCCGCCACCCCGATCAGCGCGATGCCCCCGACGCACACCCCGATCCACCCGTAAGTCTGCGATGCCTTGAACAGATCATACAGATCCTTCACGATCGAGAAGGTCGAGAAGCCGGCGATGATGGCGCCGCCCATGATCGCCACGCCGGCAAATTTCCGCTCCTGCGCACGCCGGTGGATCCGCTCCAGATGATCGGCGATATCGCGGATGCTGTCGTCGAGTTCGGCCAGCATCTCGTCGAGGCGCAACACCTTGCGCCAGGCAAGGTTGACCGCATTGTGCATCGAAATATGGCTCTGTTCCGAGAACCGGTAGCACAGACGGAGCACCAGCGCCGCTTCGCGCAACTCGGCCAACCGACGCAGGGATTTCTGCGCATCCAGCATCTCCGCCGCGGACATGATTGAGGCCGCGGTTCGGGCAACGAGGAAGGCACGCTCGTGCAGCGCCAGGATCGCGATCGGCAGATAATGGCGATCGAAGGTCGATGTCCGGAAATTTCTCAGAAATTCCGTCAGGGTCGGCGCCCCTTCGGTCGGGCCGATCACCGTTGCGGCCCCCTCCAGCGCAATGGCGTGTCGAACTGTCTCGAAATCCCTGACCCATTCGACGCGCCCGATATCGGGCGAAAGCTGGTAATCCGTCGTGTAATGCCGCGCCAGCATCAGCGCGTACCGGTCGCGGTCCGTTATCGGCAAGATGGCGTCGAAGCGCACCATCGCATGCGACGACAGCCGACGCGACACCTCGGCTTGTGACCGGCTGCCAAACACCATCTGCCCGATCAAGGCCGCCATTGAAAACGCTGGGGCTTCGATCGGGGTTTTGGCCTTCTTGTCGATCCATCGCACCTCGTTCAGGCGGGAAAGCGCAACCGTGGCCTCGAGCAGTTCGACCGCGGAAAGTGGGGCGCCATCCTCGCGGTCGACGACGAAGCGGCACAAAGCCAGCCCCTGCGCGGTCATGAAAAGGGCAAGCGACAGGCTTTCGACCTCAAGGCCCAGTTCGCCCGGCACGACACCCGCCGCAGCAATGCGTTCTTTGGCGGCTGACGTCAGGCTCAGTCGCAGCCGCTTGGCGATCCGGTCTGCGGGCGGTGTTGTCTTCTCATAAAGGCAGGCCGTCGAGAGAAAGCGGTGGCCCCTCTCGGTCAGGCGATGGAACCTCACCAAGTCGGGGCGCGCGCCCGACAGCAATTCCTGCAGATGCGCATGAAAATCGTCACCCGCCGAAAGGGTTTCGTCGGCTTCCCAAAGCGCATCTTCGGCATAACGCCCCTGCAGCGCGGCTTTCTGATCGGCGGGGATACCTTGTCCAGGGTTTCGGGTCAGATTGCCGAAGCGGGGGCCGGTCCAGCCAGCAGGATCAATTCCGTCGAGTTCGTAAAAAACGCACAGGCTGTGCTCGGCTACCGGGTGGGATGCAATCTGCGGCGACAGCATGCGGCCTCCTTGAAATGCTCGGCCTCAGCCTAAGGCGGGGCTTGCGGGCTGACAAGCAAAGGCAGGGGCTGCGACCGATGGCATCGGAGCGGAGGTCTTGATTGCCGCAAGTCGCCATCCCCAGCCGTCATGTTGGCGGTGATGTGCTCCACGATTGCCCTTATCCTCAATGAGACCCGGCAGGTTCAGTCCGCCGTCATTTTGGCGGTGATGTGCTCCTTGGGGTTTCTGGTCGACTGTCCCCGTCTTAGGTTCAGTCCGCCGTCATTTTGGCGGTGATGTGCTCCTTTACCACTGGAGCGCCCTGAAATCAATCGAGATCCGCGGCGAGGTTTCGGAGGGTGACGACAAATGCCTGAATTTTCTCGCCCATCCGCACGGTATCCGGACGCAAAATTCGAATTATATCCATATATTTCATGGCGCTGGACATGTTCTGAACCTGAACCCTCATTTTCAGTCGATCCGCACCAGATCGGCGGCATTCAGCTTCGACGTGTTACTTTTCGGCGGGACATAGATTTCCACCCGGAACCGATAGCGCCGCCCGACGATGATGGCATCTTCGCGGATCCTTCTCAGCCTGGAAATGTGCAGGCCAATGTTCCCCGCAACGCCCTCGACAGCAAGAAACCCCAAAGATCCGGTGTCGATCACCTTAACCACCACGCCCTCGTAGACTTCCCCCACCTGCGGGGGCGGAAGACGGGAGCCCGCAGAGGGTGCCTTGTTGGGCGGTTTTTGATCTGGCTGGCTTTGCGCGGTCGCGGGTTTGGGGGGCTTGTGCCATGCGTCCCCGTCATCCCGGCGGCGTGGCTTTGGATTCTGGACGCTGCCATTGAAGACGGCCGCCACCATCTGGAGGTAGTCTTGGCTGAAACGGGCCTCTGTCACCGCCGCCGGCCCGCCAACTGTCAGCCTGACCTTGTCGAGGTGCTTGATGGCGGCCTGAGTGATCGTCGCGTCTTGCAGAAGGTGATCTTTCATCTGCCATTTCAGCGTCAGCCCAAGTCGTGCCAGCATATCGAGGATCGAGCGCGGCACCGCATTCTTGCGCTTGCGGTCATAGGCCATCATCTCGCGCGCCCGGTTGACCAGAGCGGTCAGGTCTGGCGTGCCATCCGCGCGGTCAAGCACATTGAAATGCGCAAGGTCTTTGCGGGTTTGGGTGCGCGCGTCGGTATTGGCTGCCCCTGCGATGGTGACAGCCCAATCGGCGCCTGCTCCCAACTGCTTGCTCGCGTTTATGAGGAAAGTTCCGGTGTCACGTTCATAAGCCCCGGCATAGTCGATCAGGCGTCCGATCACGTCCATCATCAACCGGTGCAGGCGCAGATGATCACCCAGATAGACCCGTCCGACCAGAAACCGGTGTTCCTCGATGGTCTTGATCGCCGCAGCGTAACTTTGCCGCTCCTCGGGGGAAATCGTTTTTGGGTGACACTTCATCACCTTGTCGTGCAGGTCGGTGCGCAGTTCCTGGGCTGCCACGATCTGTGACTTTTCCTGCGTCTCGTCTTCGATCTCGGCCAAGCGGGCCACCTCTTCGTCCCGCACTTTGTGCTTTGCGAAAAGATCGCTCAGAACCGCCATATGGTTGTAGCGCGCGATCTGGCGCAAACCGCGCAAGGTGCGCGCGACACGCAGTTCCGGCTCGGACGCACCGTCCCCCTCGGGGTCATCTTCGGCAGGGCGCGCGGTTGTGGGTGTGGCCATGAAGAGCCGGTCAAAGGTGGCCGGGTTGGCAAAGAGCGCCCGAAACGGCTTCAGATCGAAAGGCGCTGCGCGGCCCTCGAACCGGGCCTCGCCGGTCTTGAGGAACAACACCAGCACATCGCGGAAGCGCTTGACGAGATCAAGCGCCTCGCGCCTCGCGTCCGCCTGATCCGTGGCGTCACCGTCCTGGACCAGTTCATATTTGCCCTGAAGCGCCTCCCATTTGCGCAACTGGTGCAGCAGGTTCGAGACATCGCTGGCCGGAACGAAATGCATCACCAGATAGAGCGCCGCTTGCCAATGCTCGTATTGGCCCCGCGTATCGATCGGCTCGGGCAGGACGGGCGCGCGGGTCATCGCCGTCGCGCCCGGCTCGATCTTCAATATCCAGTCAAAGCCCTTGGCCCTGATGTAATCCTCGAACATGAAGGCAAGCATGTCGCGGCGATAGTTCTCGATGAATTCCGCCTGTTTGCGGGCGTTTTCCGAGTCGGACTCGTACCCGATCTGCACCCGGAACTCGGTCGCGGTTTCGCCGGTCAAGGCGCTGAGATATTCGCGCAGCGTTTCGCCATCGTTCGGGGGGCGCAACCGGCTCGTGCGCCCTTCCATTACGTCGGAATACGCCTTCGTGACGTTCACGCTTTGCGCCAGCGCGGTTGCCGCTTCCTTGGCGCGCGCGGCAGGTCCGGCAAGCGCCGTTCCGGTAATGCCAGAAGCGTAGGCGCGGAATGGCCCGTCGTAAAGCCGCAACAGGGCGATGTAACGCGCCTTCGTCGCGGGATCGTCAAGTTCTCGAGGGGCGGGGGGCGGGGGCAGCTTGGTGGCAAATGCATGTTTGCGTGTGTCTCTCAGGCCATGCACATAACCGCGCACACCATCTGCCCGCTTCAGCAATAGCTTGAGCCGCGGCAGCCCGGAGGAGACTTCGGGCGCATCCTTCACCGCTTTGACGATCTCGGAATAAAGTGTCGAGAAATGCTCTTTCGATGCATAATGCGCCACGAAAGCACCGGACAGATCGGCAAGCAGGCGCGCCCCCAACGCCTTTGCATCATTGTCGATGATGGCGCGGATCGCGGCGACTGTCTTGTCCGTCAGGACGACATGCTCTGCCTCCTTCGCCTTTCCCCACCGGGTCTTTTCCAGTTCTTTTCGGATTTCCTTGAGAAAACCAGCCCGGGCACCAAGGTGAAAGGTCTGGTTCCGGCAACCGCGCAGATAGCGCAACAGCGCGAAGACAAAGCCCTCGTTCCCTTCGGCACCCAGTCGGTCCAGTTCGGGCGTTTCCCCGAAATAGATGCCACGCCGCGCCATCGCCTCGGCGACCATCTCCTTGTTCGAGATCACCTGCCGAATATTGACCGCGGCGGTCAGATCACGGTCATTTTTCTCGGTATTGACGATCTTGCCCATCGGGTCGATCCAGGCCTTCATCGACCGCCCGGCCAGCGCAAAGGCCCCCACCCACAGCCGAACAAAGATCTCGGATTCCTTGATTTCGGTCTGTCCGGCCGAGGTCCAGTAATGGCTCTGCGCAAGATCGCCCGCTTGCTGTCCCCGATATTCGGACACACGCCCCATCCGGACCATCTGGTTGCGCACCCGGTTTTCATGCGTATGCCGCATCAGGGCGAGCAGCTCCGTCTTGTCGGCGGGAAACGCTCTCGCGGCATTCTTGCCGCGCGCACAAAGGCGCTTGTAGGTTTTCTTCACCTCGTCATGCAGCGCCAGCACGCTGGGCCCCGCAGCGGGGTCGAAAGAGCAGCGCTTCGATCCGGTCACGCGCTCCAGATGCTCGGCAAGGGCAAAGCCGACCTTTGGCGACAGGGATCGTCCGCTCACCTGTCGCGGCGGGTCGAACGCTTGCGCAGCACTCACTGCGGCTTTCGCCACCTCCTTCACCGAAGCCGCTACATCGACCACGAAATAGGTTTGAATTTCCTCCTCGCCCCAATTCCGCGCCAGCCGCGCCATGCCGCGCGGCAGAACCGAACTCTCTATCCCCAATGCCCGCGCCACCACCAGGCCGGGCGCAAATTTGTCGGTCTTGGGGTTCCGCTTTGGTTGCCCGTCAATGCGCTTTTCATCGACATGCAGATGCTCGTAAAGCGCCGCAGCAAGCTCTTTGGCATCATTCCCGCGTTTCGACATCGCGCCATACCAGCGCCCGTGGAACGCCTGTGGCTCGGGCGGATCCGCTTCGAATTTCAACTTCGCGCCGGAGTCGGCAGGTTGGAACTTGTCACCATAGGGGTGCAGTCGGCGTTTGAACTGATCGTAGTCGCTGTCTTGCGCCAGCCCCGCCTCTGACACCAGCTTCCAGAACGCCTCGCCAAGGTCGTCACGCGCGTCGAACTGCATCTTGGATGGGGTCGGGCTATGGATCGCTTTACCATCCGACTTCCGGCTGTCGGGCTTGCGATAGATCTTGTCGATCCCGGAAATCCACTGCCCGATCAGCGCCTTAGGATCGCTTGACAGATGAGCGGGCAGCTCCTTGCGGTTCTTGCCATCGGTGCTGATCTTGCGTTTGAGCCCCCCCGCCGGATCGCCGAATTCGCTGATCGTCCGCCCTTGAACCTTGCCAATCTGCATTGTCGCGCCCCCAGCACAAAACCCACCAAGGCAAGGATGCAAGCCGTCAAGCCCATTCGCAACAGTTCCGTTGGGCCGGGCCGATTTGCCGCACCATCTGCCCGGTTTTCGACGTTCGGGGCGCGACAAAGCCTGTAGCCATCGCATCGGACTTCGCCTAGGCTTGCCGAAACCCGCCGCCTGCAGCGGCATCGGGTCGGAAATTCGGCAAGGAGGGTTCAGAAAACGCGCAATACACTGACACGGAAAGAGTAATTGCCACTGGAGCGGCGCGGAAATGCAAAAAAGGTCTCAAAATACGGCCTTGATCGTCCAGGGTTCCGAAACCCTGCTTGAAGATCTTGGCGTCTCAATGGCTTGCGGGACCTGAGCCTCACATCACCGCCAAGACGACGGCGGACTGAACCCCTTTCGGCATCGTAGAACCTCTTGTTTAGGTGCCTCACGTCACCGCCAAGACGACGGCGGACTGAACCGAAGGCCGTGATTTTCATCGGTCTCTCCTGTGCATCACATCACCGCCAAGACGACGGCGGACTGAACCTGATGGTCGCCAGCGGTTTGGTATGCTGGGAGAGCCTCACATCACCGCCAAGACGACGGCGGACTGAACCCATGATGTTCCTTTCTTGGGTATGGGGTAAGCCTCACATCACCGCCAAGATGACGGCGGGAACCCAATGCAAACGGAGGTGCGGCAACAGCAAGGTTGCACCGGCTGGACTTCGGCGGCAGTCTGGCGCAACGGGGCGCAGGACACGGAAGATGTGGCGGGGGCAAGATGGACCTGTTTTTCAAGGCCACGGAATATGAGACCCTGCAGGCCTCATGGCTCAAGGTCCAGCAAAACGGCGGCGCGGCGGGGGGTGACGGCGTCACCATCGCCACCTTTGCCCAAGGGGCCACCGCATCTCTGCGCGATCTTGCGCTGGCATTGCGCGCGGGCGGCTGGCAGCAAGGCCCCTGCCGCCGCGTCGACATTCCCAAGCGCAAGGGCGGCACTAGGCGGTTGATGATCCCGCCGATCGCCGACCGCATAATTCATGGGACCGCATAATTCATGGGGCAATCGCCGAAACGCTGGAGCCGATCCTGGATGCGACGTTCGAGATCGGTGAGGGTGTCCGGCCGGGTCGCCAGCAGGCGCTCGAACTCGCTGCGGACCGTCAGCTGGAAGCGCAGGATTTCGAGGAACTGCGGATAATGCCGCTGCAGGATCCGGAACAGGTTCGCGATGTCGCGGCCCGCATCATTGATCACCTCGGCCCGCGGGCGGGCGCGGCGGCGCAGGAAGATCCCGCCCATGCCCACGAAGGGCTCGCAATAGGTCCGGCAGGGGGTTTCGTCGAGGATCGTGCAGATCCGTTTCGCCAGGTTGCGTTTGCCGCCGAGCCAGGGTGCCGCAGGGGCCACCGGCGCGACGGGAATCATGGACTCCATCATCTGAATATGTTCCAAGGGCCCTCCCTCGCGAGGGGGGAGCGGCCATGAGCTTTGGCTGGTCGACGGGGGTGCTTAGCGGTGTCCCCGTGTCGGAGGGGGTTGGCGCCCCCTCTGGCCTCCCAAGAGGCCAAAACGTCACTCTTTACAGAAGTGTCCCGGCGGGCGATCTCACCGGCTCAGGGCCGCGATCTTGGCCGCGGCGAGATTTTTCAGCACGCCGTCGCGTGGCGCGAGGGCCTGGATGGCATCGGGGACCGAGGTCTGGGCATAGGCGACAGCATCCCGGGCGAGGAGGTCGAGATCGCGGCCGTCGTCGCGGCGCCCGCGGCGGGTCAGGGCGAGCTGCGCGCCGGTCATCAGCGCCTGATGCAGGGCCTCGCGCTGCGCGGCTTCGATCTCGATGCCCCAGCGGGCGCGCAGTTTTGCCGCCGCCCAGCCGATCAGCGCGGTGGTGATCGTGGCGAGGATCGGCAGCACGATCTGCGCGAGGATCGTGGCGAGGAGGGTGTCGGTCATCGGGGTCTCCGTGTTGGCTCAGGCTTCGTTGCTGGAGAGGGCGAGGCCTTTGGTGGTGAGGCGGACCGGCCGCCCGGTGACGGGTACGCCCGCGGGCCAGCGCGCCGCGAGCAGGCGCGTCTTGGCGATCCGGGTGACGGTGACGGCATCGGATTGATTGCCGCCGAGGACGTGATAGGCCCCCGCATCCTCGCCGCGGCAAAAGCCGACATGGCCCTGCCAGCCGGAGGGGGCGCCGCGCCAGAAGACCAGCACCGCGCCGAAGACCGGCGCGACGGGATCGCCAAAGCGGCTCCAGGCGCGGGCGGCAAGCGGGGTGTCGGGCAGGATCACCCCGGGCAGCGCCGCGCGCAGGCAGCTTGCCACGAAGGCGCCGCACCAGGGCATGGCGCGCGGGTCGATCGCCCCGGCCGCCGGATCGAGCCAGGCGCGCAGCCGCGTGGTGTCGCGCCGCTCGTGCAGGCCTTTCAGGCGCAGCGCCTCGGCCATCCAGGGAAGGTCGGGGCAGGGCGCATCTGCGCCCATCAGCGCCGCGATGACCGGCCCGAAACCGGGCTCGGCCGACAGCCCGCGGCTGCGCCCGAAGGCCGTGATCGCGGCTTTCGTCTTCGGCCCGCAAAGCCCGTCGATCGGCCCCGGCTCAAAGCCGAGCGCCCGGAGCCGCAGCTGCGCGGCCCGCCAGTCTGTCGTCATCTCACGACTCCTTGTTGTGAAAGAAGACCCGGGTCAGCGCCACCTGGGCGCCGCGCGGGCCGAGATAGGCGAGCGTTGCGACGACGCCGGTGGTCACGGTCCGGCCGAGCTCGAAATAAGCCGCCACCGCCTCGCCGATGATCGCCATGCCGACCGCGACGGGCAGCTCCCAGAGCAGCTCGCGGCTCAGGAAGCGGCGCTTGCGCGCCCGCACCTCGGTCGAATGCCACATCAGCCGCCCGGCGAGCGCCGCCGCCATCGTGGTGACGGCCCCGCCCCAGATGGCATCGACGAGCTCTACGAGGCCCCTTGCATCGCTCATGATCCTGCCCTTTCGCGGCTTGCCGCCCGGCGGGCGGTGACGGTGACGGCGCCCGAGGGCATCAGAAGGTGAGGGCGACCGCGGCCGGGTCGGCGGCGGCGCGGATCTGCGCGGCCAGATCGGCTTCGCGGTCGAAACAGGCCTGCACATGGGCGCGCACGGCCAGCGCGAGGGCGATGATCTGCGGCGCGCTCAGCGCGACGAACTCCCCGGTCGCAAGCTTCCAGCGCAGGGTCAGGGTCGGATCGAGCTGGGCGGCAAGGGCGGCGGCGGTGAGGCGGCTCTGGCTCAGATCGTCGGTCTGCAGGCGCAGCCCGTCGACCTCGATGCCGCGGGCGATGGCCGCGTCGCGCGCGGCCTTGAGATTGGCGAGCGCCTGATCGACCGAGAGCCGCGCCGGGGCCGGTTCCCAGCCCTCGCCGGTCCAGAGATGATCGGCCCCGGGGCGCAGCGGCACCTCGACCGTGCCCTCGGGATAGGCGGCGCGGATCTCGGGGGTGGGCGTGCCGGTGGTCTGCCAGTAGCCGTGGGCGGGGTGGAAAAAGCCGTGTTCCATCAGCGCAGCTCCGCCCAGGTTGCGGGCGCGGCGCCCTCGAACCGGTAATAATGCCCCGCGGGGACGATGGCCTGATGCGACATGATCCGCAGGGTCGAGCCGGTCCCGGTTGCGGCAATCAGGATGTTGGCGGGGGTCGCGACGCCCAGATAAAGCGCGGTGTTCGCCGTCGTGCCGCCTGTGGTGATGCTGACCGCGATCGGGCGCCCGGTGGTGTTCTGGTAATTGGTTCCGGCGAGGCGGGCGGCGGTGACATCCTGCCAGGACTGCGCGACCCCCAGCGCCAGCGCCCCGATCAGCCCGTTGATCTCGGTCTGCGAGCCATGCAGCCGCACCCAGCCCCCCCAGGTGCTGGCGGCACGCCAGCGGATCCATTGCCCGGTGTCGCTCTCGCCCTTGTTGTGGCCCCAGACCAGCTGGACCGCGGCCGAGCCGTCGTAAAAGATCGTCAGCACCATCCCCGCGCCGGTCGCAAAGGGGGTGTTGGCGGTCTGGGCGGCGGCGAAGCGGTTCCAGCCCGAGCGGGTGATCGCGCTCAGATCCGTCACCGCCTCGGCCAGGGCGGTGACCGTGCCAAGGCCGAGCGTGGCGCGCTGCGCGGCCGCATCCGCGTCGCTCGCCAGCGCCAGACCGGCGGCGCTGGCATTGGCGAGGATCGCCTTTCCGGCGCCGGAGGCGGTCAGGAATTCCAGCGCGGTTGCCCCGGCATTGACGGCCATCAGCTTGCCGCCATTGCCCCGCAGCGCAAGTCCGGTCCCGGCGCCCGCCGCAAGGGCCGCGGCCAGCGCCGCATCGGCCTGGGTCTCGGCATGGTCGCCAAGCGCGTCGAGATACTCGGCGAAGGTCTTCCAGAACAGGAGCGAGGCCTCCATGCGCGCGCTGAAGGTCTCCGGGTTGGAGCGCAGCGGCGGCGGCGGGACGGTCGGTTTGGCGGGTTTTGCCATCAGACGATTCCTTGTACTTCGATGGAGATCAGCGACCAGGCGTCGGTCTGATAGGCCGCGCGGTAGCTGCGATAGAATCCGTAGTTGATCGCCGCCTTGCGGGGATCGTCCGAGCCGATCCAGACCGCGGCGGTGCCGCCGCGCAGGCTGCGCATGCGGGTGTCAAAGCCGAGCAGCCGGGCGTTCGGCAGGCAGGTCTCGAAGGTGCTGAGCCGGGTGGCGGCGCGGCGCACGGTGGTCAGATCGCCGTAATCGTCCTGTTTGACATAGGAGAAATCGACGCCCTGAAACCCGGTGCCGCCGATCACCGGGCGCCCGAGCGCCCAGACCGGGCCGAGGACGATCTGCCCGACGCTGACCTGCCCGCCGCGGCGGATGGCCTCGATGGTGATCTGCGCGGCGGCATAGGGCGGCAGATCGGTGAGGACGAATTCGGAGAGCTCGGTGATCGGCTCGACATAATAGCCCAGCCCGTCGCTGACGACGGTTTCGTCCTGCATGGCGATCGCGCGGCGGTAGACCACGGCCCCGGCATCGGTCATCGTCACGCGGATCTCGGCGGCGCTGATGCCAAAGCCCGCGACGCCGCCCACGGCCACGCCCGGGGCGAGGGTGACGCGGATGATCTCGGCGGCACGCGCCAGAACCGAGGGCTTGCCGTCGAAAAGCCGCCAGCGGTTGGTGGCGCCGATCACCTGCCAGAAGACCGGATCGGGGTCGTCGATCAGCGGATCGGCGAGCGCTGCCTGTTCGAGATCGGGATCATGGCCGGTGTTGTCGCCCTGGAGCGCGCGATAGACGGTATGGGTGGCGGGGCTGATCACGAAGGCGCCGCGGGGATAGGTGGTCTGCGCGTTCCAGCGCGGAAAATCCGTCTCGGGGATCGAGCAGGAGATGAGCGTTGCATCGGTGACGGCAATCGGAGTCAGGATCTTCATCGCGCGGGGTCCAGGCTCATGCGCTCCTGCACGGCCAGAAGCCGGGCGGTGAGGCGGGCATTGTTGATGTCGCCTTCGCGGATCGCGCGCACCACCTCGGCGAGCAGCCCCTGCACGGTGGCATCGGCGCCGGTCAGGCGGCGGCGATGGCCTTCCGAGGTCGCGGCATAAAGCGCCTCGGCGCCGCTGCGATAAAGCGACTGGGTGTCGAGATCCTTCAGCGCCGCGGTCAGCGCCTGGGCCTGATCGGTGATCTCGGCCATGGCCGGGGCCAGCTGGATCAGCTTTGCGGCCAGATCGCTGTCGCCGCTGGCAAAGGCGGCGTCGATCAGCTGCCGGAAGGCTTGGCGCGAGCCGGGCAGGGCGTCGATGCCGAGCCCCGCCAGCGCCTGCGAGAGCTCCTCGCGCGCCTGGGCGAGGCGTTCGGCGGGGCTGTAGAACCCGGCGTAATAGCTGCCGACGGCCTCGGACATGGCCTCAAGGCCGCCGAAGGCCCCGGCCCATTTTGAGGCCGCATCGGCGCCCGCCAGCGAGGTGTCATAGGCGGTCTTGCCGAGCCGGTCGAGCCAGGCATTGGCCGTGGCCAGCGCCGAGGAAAGCCGGGTCAGGGTCTCGCTGGCGCTCTCGCCCCGGCGCGCGAAGGCCGAGGTGAAGGCGGAGAGATTGCCGCTGACACCTTCGCCCGCGGCCAGGATCATCCGCGCCAGCTCGTCGGACAGCTGCGTGAACCCCGCCCGGATCGCCTCTTGCGCCTCGCTGTCGGAGAGCCCGTGGGTGGAGATTTTGATCTGCGTCGAGAACCCTTTCAGCGCGTCGCGCCCGGCGATGCCGAGGGTGTCGGCCATGTCCGCGACGCCGCCCACGATCCCGGCCACCGCGGCCTCGATCGGGTCGGCAATCGCCGCACCGGCTTCGGTGAAGGTCTCGCGGGTCTTCTTCGACAGCCCCCAGAACCGCGAGGTCTTCGTCTTGCTGAAGGTCTCGACCAGCGTGTCCATGTCGGTGACGGTCAGCCGCAGCCCGGCGTCAAGCTGGGTGACCTTCTTCTTGAAGAAGGAGAAGACCACGCCCACCCCGGCGAGGATCGGCAGCGCCGCGCCGATGGCGGCGCCGAACGGCCCGAGGCTGCTCGTCGCGCTGCCGACGACCGAGGAGAGATAGGTGCCCGCGGCGCCAAGGCCGCCGCCCGCCCCGAAAAGCGCGGTGCCGAGCCCCGCCGCGCCCGAGCCGATCGCGCCGAGAAAGCTGCCCGCGGTGCCCAGCAGGCCGAGCGGGCCCGCAAAGCCGCCCGCCGCCGCCCCGGAGACGGCCGCGCCCGCCGCTGCCCCCGTGGCGGCGCCGCCGCTGACGCCAAGGCCGAGCGAGAGCGTGATCCGGTTTTTGAGAAAGAGCGCCACGACCTGCTTGAGCGCGTCCCGGGCAAGGCTGACCAGACCCTTGAAGCCGCCCTGAAACCCGTCAAGCATCCAGTCCACCGCGCCCTCGACCGAGGACCGAAACCCGTCCCGCAGCGCATCGGCGAACTCCTGCGCCGCCTTTTGCGCCTCGGTCAGGCCCTTTTTGAGCTTCTTTCCGGCGCCGGAGCCCGCGCTTCCGAGACCTGTCAGCGTGACCTCGGCCTCGGTGGCGGCCGTGGCCACCTCCTGCGCGGCCGCGGCGGCGTCTTCCGCCCCGATCTGCAGGTCGCGCAGGGTTTGCGTGATCCCCGCATCTGCGCCCATCAGCCGGGTGCCGAACAGATCATTCATGCCGTCGGCAAGCGCCCAGGTGAACTCCACCCATCCCCCGGCCATGTCGCGCAGAACCTCGAAGAACTTCGCCTTGAGCTTGTACCAGGCGGCGGCAAAGCCCCCAGCCTTGCGCACGGCATCGAGGATGGCGAGGCCGAGCTCGCCCATGGCGACGACGAGCACGCCGACGCCGGTGGCGGCGATCGCGGCGCGCAGCCCGGCCATGGAGACCGAGAGCGCCATCGTGGCCAGACGCGCGGCGATCGCGGCCGCCTGCCAGGCGATCAGCCCGGCGGTGAAGGCGGCGGCATAGGCGGTCAGATGCGGCAGCGCCGCCATCAGCCCGTCGATCACCCCGCGCAGGAACCCGCCCTCGCGCATGGCATTGACGAAGGCGCGCGCCATCGCCTCGACCGCCGGGGCGAGATCGGCGGCGATGCGGTTGCGTGTGGCCTCAAGGACGACCGAAATGTCGTCGAGCGCCCGCTCGGCCGCGCGCAGCGCGGTGATCGCATCGGTCCCGAGGACGGCGCCAAAGCTTGAGGCGCTCTCGCCCAAGCGGGCCATTTCTGCGCCATTGGCGCGCAAAAGCGGCAGCAGCAGCGTGGAATCGCTGGCGATGGCCTCCATGTAGAAGGTCATCTCCGCCTGCGAGAGGCCCGCTTTCTCCAGGCTCGACACGTAAAGCTGCAAGGCCTGCGGCCCCGAAAGATCGCGAAACGCCTGCGCGGTCACGCCGACGCGGGGCGCGATCTTTTCGAAGAAATCCGCCATCGCGCCGCCGCCGGTGGAGAGATAATCGCCCACCTTGTCGTTCACGTCCTTGAGGATATCGGCGAGCTTTTCCTGTTCGATGCCCACCGTCCGCGCCCCGAAGGACCAGTGCTGCAGCTCCTGCGCCGAGGCGCCCGCGACCTGCGACAGGCGGGTGATCTCGCGGGCGGAACGCGCGGCCGCGGTGACGATCGCGGCCAGGGCCGGGCCGCCGATCGCCGCGCCGATGGCGGAGACCGCGGCCGAGGCGGCCATGGCCGCGCCCTTGAGCGTGCCGAGCGAGGCCGTCGATCTGGCGACGCCCTTTTGGAAACTGGCGCTGTCGAGACCGAGATTGACGCGCAGCGCGCCGATCACTGCAGAGGCAGACATGGGCATTCCCCGAAAAGACAGGGCCGCCCGCAGGCGGCCGGGTTTGCAGATCAGGGCCCGGGGCGCAGCGCCATGGCGATCAGCGCGCCCCGGACCCGTTCATGATCGACCTCGCGCGCGCCCTGCGCGGTGGCGGCGGTGGCGGCGGCGGTGTCGTCCGGCCGGAACTCCGGCAGGTGTTGCGGATCGTGGACAGCAAAGGCCACGAGCCCGGCGAGCTGGTGATTGAGGGCGCGGGCGGTCTCGATCTCGGCGCGGCGCTGCGCGGCGGCACCGCGCAGGATCATCACCGCCTCGCGCGGGGTCAGATCCCAAAAGCCCGGATAATCCTGCCCGGCCTCAAGCCAGGCGCGCAGCAGCGCGTTCAGGGGATCCGTTTCTTCCGGCTCGCCCCGTTTCCCCCGGCGTCTGCGGCCTCCGCCCCCGGAGCGCCCGCCTGCGGAAAGGCGGCGCGGATCGCCTCGCCCAGAAGCCGGGCCGCTTCGGTCTGGCCGATCTCGTCCATCAGATCGCCCGCCGCTTCCTCGGTGAGGCCCTCATGGGAGAGCGCCGCCCAGACCATGCGGCGGATGCGCCGCGTGTCGCCGGGGCTTTGTTCCAGCGCGGCCATCGCCTCGAGCAGGGTCTCGCCCGCGGCGTCCTGATAGCGCACAAGGGCATTGGTGGAGAGCCGGAAATACCGCTCCCCGGCGAAGGGCACCGCGCCGCGCAAGCTGGTCATGCCGGTCATGCCTTCGTCCCCTTGGTCCAGGTCACGTTGCCGGTGGCGCGAATGCTGATCGTCATGGCGATCAGGCCGGTGACGTCGTTGCCCTCGACCTGCGGGGTCGGGAAGCCGCGGAACTGGAAGACATCGCCGGTCTTCTGGCCGGGGGCGGGCTTGAGGGTGGTGCGGTAGTAAACCGGCTCGTCGCGGAGGGAATCGGCGATCTGCTGTTCGTAGCCCGCGGCGGTATAGCCGCAGGGCACCGAGATCTCGCCCGCGTCGCGCATGCCGCGGATGTATTCCTTGAAGCCGTTCGGGCTGTCGAGCGAGGTGGCATCGATGTAATCGGTGCTCGGCGCGGGGATGGCGATGCCCTTGCATCCGGGGATTGCCGTCCAGGCGACGCCATCGGTGGAGCGCTCGACGGTGGCGCCGTAAGCGATGATTTGACTGTTGGCCATGCGGCCCTCCTCAGCTGGTGAAAACCGTGATGAAATCGAGCGAGACCCGGAACGGGGCCTCGCTGTCTTGTGAATCGCGCGTGCCCGCGTGAAAGACGCCCTGAAACCCGCCGCCGCTGTAGCCATCCAGGACGGCGCGCACGGCGCGGGAAAGGCGTTTGGCCGCGCCATAGCTCTCGCCGTAGCAATCGACCTGGACCCGGCCGCGGGAAATGCCATCGGGGCCGGAGAGGAGCAGCCCGCCGGTGTCGGAGATCGTCCAGAGCACGAGGCGCGGGCAGGCCGTGTCCTGCGGGTTGGCGCCGAAATCGATCCGGTCGCCAGTCAGCGCCGTGACCGCGCCCGAGGCCAGCAGCGCGGCGCGAAAGCTCTCTTCCATGGATCAGAAGATCCTGTAGCTGTGACGCGGCAGCGCGGCGCCGAGCGGCTTGCGCGCCACCAGTTCGACCCCGACCAGCCGGTAGCCATGCTGCGCGGCGAGATCGGCGAGCAGCTTCACCACATCATCGGGATGCGCCTTTTCCTGTTCCATCAGCCCTTCTCCTTTGCGGCCGCGCGTCGCGCCGCCTTTTCGATCTCGCCCCAGAGCGTCTTGCCCAGCCGATCGAGGGTGGGTCTGCCCTCGGCCTCCCAGGCGGGGCGCAGGAAGGGGCGGGGTGCGGTGCCGGGGTGCTGCGTTCCGGCGAATTGACCGCGGTTGCGGTGCGGCTTGGTGCCGAATTCCACCAGATGGGCGTGATTGCCCGCCTGTTTGTAATCGGGGCCGAGGAACATCTCGACCGCGGCCTTGCCCTCGGCCTGCAGCTTGCGGTTCGCCTGCTGCTGGCGCTTGCTGAGCTTGGTGCTGATGCTGATCGAGCGCTTCAGTTTGCCGGTCGGCCCCTCGGGGGCGAGCGCCGCGGCCAGATCCGCCACCGGCCGGGCGGCGGTCTTCAGCGCGCGGCGCATCACCGCTTTCGCCGTGGCGGTCTTCTCGATCTGCGCCAGCGCCTGTTCGAGGTCGCGCAGCCCTTCCAGCTTCACCGTGCCGGTCATCCCGCCGCCTTTCCGATCATGATCGCCGCAAGGGAGAGCTCGATCAGCCCGGCAGCGGGGGCGCAGATCCCGCGGATCTCCCACAGCTGGCCGCGCGCCCGCACCCGGTCCGCGGCGGTGATCTGGCGGGCGCGGCGAGAGGCGCGCAGGCGCAGCCTGGCACCGCCGCGCGTTTCGATCTGCCCGGCGGCGGCGGCTTCGTCACCCGCGGTCTCGCGCAGGCTGGCCCAGAGGGTCGCCAGCTCTTCCCAGCCGGTGAAGCAGCGGCTCAGCCCGTCATCGCCGATCCGCGGGCGCAGGATCGTCACCCTTGTGTCAAGGCGCTCGCCCATTCTCAGCCCCCCGAAAGCCCGCACGCCATCACGCGCGGGCGCAGATAGCGGGCGTGCCCGGAGCATCGCGCGCGCGCCGAAGGAGAGCGCACCGGGGCTGGCCGCCTCGCCTGCGATGGTGATTCCGGCCGCGTGCCAGTCCCGCGCGATCAGCACGATCGCCTGGCGCAGCGGCAGGAGCGCCGGGCTTTCGGGATCGGCGCCGACCGTGGCGGTGATGCTGACGGGGCAGGGGGCGGCGCTGGAGGGCAGCGCGCCCGCGGCAAAGTCGATCTGCGGCTCGTCATGGGCGAGGCGCAGCCGCCAGCGCGCCGGGTCAAACGCCTGCGCCCCCGTTTCGGTCTCGACCACCACCTGCGCCACCGACAGCACCGGCGCGCAGGGAAACCACCAGCGCCGCAGGCCGGGCACCGCCTCCAGCGTGATCTCCACCTCGCGCGGGCCGAGCGGGCGGTTCGTCGCCTGTTCGACCAGGCTTTGCGCCGCCGCCAGACAGGCGGCGAGGGCGGCATCGTCCTCGGTCCCCTCGTCCATATGGGTGGCGCGCTTGAACTCCGCCACGCTGACCGCGCCCGGGACCGGTCCCAGAACGCGCATCAGCCCGC
Source organism: Rhodobacter capsulatus SB 1003 (assembly GCF_000021865.1). Taxonomy (NCBI): domain Bacteria; kingdom Pseudomonadati; phylum Pseudomonadota; class Alphaproteobacteria; order Rhodobacterales; genus Rhodobacter; species Rhodobacter capsulatus. The sequence goes on along the minus strand of NC_014034.1, from coordinate 2,146,982 downwards.
GCGCCCCTGCACCGGCGGAGCGCCGTCTTCGCCGTCGTCGTCAAGGTCTTCGGCTGCGCCGTCGTCGTCATGGTCATGGTCGTTGCCGTCGTCGTCATGGTCGACGAGCAGGAAATCCGGCTCGGCCGCGTCGTCGTCGATCCCGTCATCGGGGCAGTCCGCACCGGGATCGTCGCCGGGATCGGCGGCGGGATTGTCGCCCGGTTCTTCCGTGTCGCAGGCCTCATCCTCCCCCGGCTCTTCCCCGGCGCCGGTCCTGGTGGTCAGCGGCACCGCCTTGCCCCGGGCCACCAGCGCCGCGGCCTCAAGCGGATCGAAGCCCGCCACATCGCCCGCATGATAGGGCGGCGCGGCGGCGAGGAAGGTCAGCACCACGCGCTGACGGGTCCCGGCCCCGGCGGCGGGATCGGGCGCCAGCGGCGCGGCCTTCACCGCCTCGGCCGCGCCGCTGGCGATCAGCGCGCGCGCGACTTGGGCCTCGAACCCGGCGATCTCGCCGGTGTTGTAGGGCGCGGAGCCCCGCAGAAATCTTACCGTGACCAGCCTGGCCATGTTTGTTCCTTTCCGATCAGGGACCGGGCCGCGACCGGGCGCGGCCCGGGGGGATCACAGCGCCCAGCCGATGCCCTGCAGCCCGGCGATCGCCACCTCATGTTCGGGGGCAAAATCATGCTCGGCGATGGCGCGCATCAGCGTCTGGTCATTGGCAAAGGCCGATTGCATCTCGCCATTGGCGTCGAGATAGGCGGCCTCGGTCGATTGCGCGATCCGCAACAGGCCGCTTTCGCCGATCACCAGATAGGAGAAATCGGCGAACATCACCTCGGTCTCGTTCGCCCCGGCGCCAAGGTTGTTGGGCAGCTGGGTGGTGGTGTGGATCGGAAATCCCATCAGCTCGCCGCGCGCGTCGATCGAGGGGTAAAGCGCATTGCCATGCAGATCCTTCAGCGCGGCCAGGAAGTTCTTCGCCCCCGGGCGCATGATCCAGCCCGGCGTGACCATCAGGATATTGGCATCCTCGACCAGCGAGACGAGCTTGCGCAGCGCCTTGTCGATCGCCAGCGCGTCGGTGCCCGCCACCGCGCCCAGCCAATGCCCCGCCGGGATCCAGTTGCGCGCGCCCTTGGGCGCCTCGTTGGTGCCGTCGCCGCGCAGGAAGGCCAGATCCTCGCGCGCGCCCATCACCTTGAGCAGATCATCGCGCACGAGCGCGCCCATCTGCAGCGAGGAATAAGAGAGCAGCGAATTCGAGATCGGCACCAGCGCGCGCAGCTTCTTGAAGCTCTGGTCGACGGCATCGAAGCCCGGGGCGCTGGCGCGCGGCGCCACGGTCTCGCCGCCATAGCCCGCGCTGGCGCTGCCCGCCTGACGCGCCTTGCGCAGCTGCCCCGCGGGCATCGGCACCACCCGCGCCCCGGCGCGGCGCATCACCACCCGCGGGCGCAGCATCTCGATCAGATCCGCGGCCAGCGGGCGCGGCACCGTCACGCCGCCCGCGGTCGCATCGGTGGCGTTGAGCGCGGCCGCGACCTGGCCAAAGCCCGCCCGGTCCAGCTGGGCGACGGCGCGGCCCAGATCGCCCTTTTGCGCCGCGAGCGCGCCGACGATCAGCCCGACCTCGATGCCCTTGTGGGCGGGGTCTTTCGGCACAGCAGCCGCCCCCGCCCCCGCCGCCGCGCCCGCCCCAAGGTTCGCCCCCGGGGTCGCGCCCGGATCGGTGTCGCCCGGCCCCGCGGCGGCGGCCTTTGCGGCTTCCACCGCCTCGGCGCGCTTCACCTGCTTGTCGGCGGCCTCGAAGGCGCCTTGCGCCGTCTCAAAGGCGGTTTCCGCCGCGCTGATCGCCGCCGCATCGGGCGTCTCGGCCGCTTCCAGCGCGGCCAGCGCCTCGGCCCTTTCGGACATGCTGTCCGCCGCCGCCTTTCGCGCGCGGCGCAGATCATCGATCGTCATCATTCTTCCTTTCCGAGAGTCCGGGATCCAAGGCCGCGGCGCCGGGCGCGCGGCCACATTCTCCGCCGCCACCGCGCGCGGGCTCACACCGGCCGGGGCCGGGATGTCTTGAAGACGGGCTTGCGCCGGGATGTCTTAGAGACGGGCCTTCGCCCGGGCCGCGGCGGCCAGCGCCCGCGCCCCCCGCGCCAGACCCTTGCGGGGGGCGGGGGCATGGGCGGCCCGCAGCCGGGCATAAAAGGCAGCGCGGGTCTCGATCCGGTCGGCGAGCCCGCGGGCCAGCGCCTCGGCGGCCTCGAAGACCGCGCCGCCATCTTCGGGATCGTCGCTGACCGAAAGCCGCGCGGCCAGATCTTCGGGCGCGATGCCGCGCCCTTCCGCCACCGCCGCGTGAAACCGCGCCTCGGTGCGGTCAAGGCCGCGGCGGATCTCGGCCTTGCCGTCCTCGGTCGCCGGATCGGGCCATTTTGCCCGGGCATGGCGCGAGGTGAAATCGAAGAGCTGCACCCCCGAGGCGGCCCCCGGCGCGACATTGGCCGCCGCCGTCACCGCCACCCCGATCGATCCCACCGCCGCGCGGGGCGTCATCACCAGCTCGCGCGCCTGGCTGGCCAGCCAATAGCCCGCCGAGGCGGCGAGCGGCGCGGCCAGCGCATGGACGGGCTTGACCGCCGCCAGATCGCGCAGCGCCGTCACCGCATCCTCGATGCCAAGCGTGTAGCCGCCCGGCGTGTCGAACTCGACCACCACCGCCGACACCGCATCATCGGCGGCCAGATCGGCGCAGGCCTCGGCGATGCCGCGATAGGTCGCCCAGCCCAGATAGCGTTCCAGAAGCGCCGAATTCGGCGTCAGCAGGCCGCGCACCGGCATCACCGCAAGGCCCGGCTCGCGCGTGTAGCGCGTCAGATCGCCCGCCGAGGCCTGCGGCTCTGCCGCTGCCGCCGCCGCGGGCCAGGCCGTCGCCAGAAGCTCGGCGGCCCGCGCCGTGTCCAGCGCCATCAGCCCGCCGCCCGCGGCCAGCACCTCCCGAACCGTTCTGCCCATCGCTCAGCCTTCCTTGTCCGTTGCGCCGCCGTCCTTGCGGGTCATGTTCGGCGGCGGATAAAGCACGTCGCCGCCCGCGATCGGGTCCTTGCCCTCGATCGCGCGCCCCTCGTTCGGCGTCAGGATCGGCCCGCCCACCGCCTTGGTGATCGCCTCGTAGCGTTCCTTTGTCGTTGCCATCAGCAGCGCGTCATACTGGTGGCGCAGGAACAGCCCGGCGCGGCGCTCGGCCGCGCTGAGCAGCCCCTGGCCCAGACCCGATTCAAGGAACCGGCCCCAATGCGTCAGGCATTCGGCCTTGTAATCCAGCGCCTGTTGCTCGCCGTTCGCCTTCACCCCGTATTCGAGCATCTGCAGCTTGGCGGGCGGCACCCGGTAAAGCGCCGCGATCTGTTCGCGGTCGAACTTCTGCGAGGCCAGCAGCTCCAGATCCGCCGCCGAGAGGCCAAGCGATTTGATGTCGTCGCTTTGTCCGATGATCAGCACGCCCTCGTCGGCATCCTCGGCCATCGCCGCCTTGAGCCGTGCCCGCGCGCGCTGCCAGGTCTCGTCATCGGCGCCGAAATCCTCAAGCTTCGCCACCGCCTTGAAACCCTTGCCACCCGCCAGCCGCGCCGCCGCCTCCTGACGGGCGAGCGCAATGCCCAGCGTCTCGGCCGCCACCTCGATCGGGCTGCGCCCGGTCCAGCCGTCCTCGGCCATGTAGCGCAGATGCGCCATCACCCGGCCCGAAACGCGGCGGAGCACCTGCGCGCCGTCCTCGAACTCGTAATAGCGTTCGCGCCCGGCGCGCAGCACGGTGCAGTGATCGGGCCGGATCGCCTCGATCAGCGTGACCTCGCCCGCGCCGTCGCGCGGCGCAAAGGCAAAGCCGCGGCCGCGCAGGGTGAAGGCATAGCCGATGGCGAAGCGCATCACATGGGCGGGCACGCCGGGCGCGGCCTCGGCATTGAGCAGGTGATCGAGCGGATGGTCGCGCAGCCGGATCTCGCGCCCGCTGCCCGCGCGCTGAAACACGCCGAGCGGCAGCTTTGCCAGATCGCCCGCGATCACCGTGCAGGCGGCCACCACGGTCGCATGCTTTTGCGCCAGATCGGGCGTCACCCGCGGCAGGCTGCGCACCCGGCTTGCCCCCGCGATCCCGAACTCCCGCCAGCCCGCATCCTGCGAGACGGGCAGGGCGGCCGCGCCCGCTGCCGCCATTCCCGACAGCGCCGGTTCGATCCGCGCCGCGGCGGGCAGCGTGGCACGGGCGCCAAGGCCCAGAAGACCGCGCAGGTTCATAATGTCTCCACCCCTCTTGCTTGCTTGCGCCTGCGCTCGCCCGCGGCGGCGCGTCCCACCGCCATGATCATCGCCACCGCGGCATCGATCCGCCCGGTCGAGCGTTTCTTGTTCGGCTTGATGTTCTCGGCCGCGTCCTCGTCGCGGTGCACATTGCCCACCTGCCAGGCGAGCACCGGATTGCCGCCGTGGCGGAGGCGGTTTTGCGCCACCAGCTCCTCGACCCGCTTCATCGGGTTTGACATGCTGGCAAAGCCCTGCCGGTGCTCGACCATCGGCAGGCGCCGCTTCGCCAGCCGGTCGGCCATGTACTTCATGCCCCAGGGATCATAGGCGATCTCCTGCACCGCGAAGGTCTTTGCGATCCAGCCGATCCGCGCCTCGATCTGCGCCTCGTCGATCGCGCCGCCGGTATGCACCTCCAGCCAGCCCTGGTCGCGCCAGGCGACATATTCCCGTTTCTCCTTTTGCGCCCGCACGATGAAGCCCTTCGGCCCGGCAGGCAGGAAGGTGTAGGCGATCAGGTAGATCAGCCCGTCGAGCGGCACCGCGACGACAATCGCCGTGGTGTCGATCTTGTTCGACAGGTCCACCCCCACCCAGGCGTCGCGGCCGTAAAGCATGCGGGGATCGAAAGGCGCATCGGCCGCGCCCTGATCCCAGCTCTCGCGCGCGATCCACATCTGTTCGCCCTCGGTCCAGAGGTTGCAGTGGAAGCGCTTGAAGTTCGGCATCGAGGCGGCGATCGCCGCCGCTTTCGAGGCCGCCTCGTGCATCTTCCCGATCGGCTTCGACACGCCGAGGTTCGGATTGCCCATCGGCCAGAAGGCCGGATCGAGCGGGTCGCAATCGGCGGGCGGCTCGGCGACGAAGCCGAAAAAGGCGTCGTCCGTGATCGCGCCGCGCAGCACGCCCTCGGCATAGCCGCGCAGCTCGCCGCAGAGCGAATGGCGGTCATGGCCCGCGGTGGTGATCACCCAGTCGATCGGCTGCGCCCGCGCGATCATCGACTCGACGATGGTCTCGGCCAGTTCGCGGTCTGTCCAGCGGTGCATCTCGTCGCGCGCCAGAAAGCTCGGGTTGATCCCGTCGCTGGAATCGCCGTCGCGCGAGAGGCATTTGATCACCCCGTCCACCCGCGGCGTGACGATCTCGTGGCGCATCGTCTGCATCATCCTGCAAAGGACCGGCGAGCGCTTGACGATCCGCCCCACCTCCTTGAACAGAAGCCCCGCCTGATCGCGCGTCGTCGCCGCGCAAAAGCCCTGCGGCGCCGCCTCGCCGTCCAGAAGCTGGGTGAACAGCATTGGCACCGCGGTATCGGTGGTCTTGCCGTTCTTCTTGCCGACCTGGTGATAGGTCGAGCGGAACCGGCGCACGCCCGAGCCTTCGCGCTTCCAGCCAAAGACCGAGCCATGCCGGAACACCTGCCAGGGCTGCAGCTCCAGCGGCTTGCCCGCCATCGGGCCGACCGTATGTTGCAGCATCCGCGCGAAATTGATGATCCGGTCGGCGGCGGCGCAGTCGAAGTAAAGCCCGCGTTCGGCGCCGGTGTCGAGATCGCGCAGATGGCGCGCGCAGGCCAGCCGCACCAGCTCGCCCGCCACGATCCGCCCCTCCATCACATCGGTCGCATAGCGCGAGACCGGGTGATCAAGCGGATGGCGCATTCACCGCCCGCATCAGATCCTCGAAGAGATCGCCCTGGCTTGCCGCGCCGAGCCGCTTCTCGTCGATCGGCGAGAGCCCGAAAAGCGCGCCGAGCCGGATCATTCCCTCCAGCGCGAATTTGCGCAGATGCACCTCGGGGCGGGTGCGCTTCTGGTTGCCGTTGCGCCCCGCGCCGGTCTCATAGGTCACGCCGTTCGCGCCGATATCGCGCGTCATCGCGATATAGACTGCGACCTCCTCGCAATAGCCCGCGAAGAGCTCGTGATAATGCGGCTCGAGCCGCTTGAGCCGGACCAGCTGCGGGGCAAGCCGCAGCCAGACTTCGCGCGCATCCGCGCTCATGAAGTCGGGCGGCGCCGGAATGGCCTCGTCTTCGCCCTTCATCGGGGTGACGATCCTCAGAGTGCCTTTCGCGCCGCGCATGCCGCCCTCGTGTTCCTCTCTTCCAAGTGGGTTTTTGATCCCAATTTCCCGCCCGCGAAAACAAATCTCCTCCCGCCGGTGCGGGGGGAAGGGGGCCAGTTTCCGGATACCCCCCGGGGGGCTCAGTCCGCGCCGTGCCAGATCTCGCGCGCGGTCTTGCGCGAATGGCAGCGCTTGCACAGCGGCTGCCAGTTCGTCCGGTCCCAGAATGCCCGCGCATCGCCCCTGTGGCGGGTGATGTGATCGACCTCGCGCGCGGCTTCGATCACGCCCAGTTCGGCGCAATCGGCACAAAGCGGATGCGCCGCCAGAAAGGCCGCCGCCGCCCGCCGCCAGCGCGGATCGTGATAAAGCGCGTGCCAGCGTGTGGCCTCGGCCGAGCGCGCGGCTTTGGCCTTGCGTTCCCTGTCACGGGCCAGATGTTCGGGGCAACGCGAGCCGCCGGGCAGGGCCAGCGCCTCGCAGCCCGGCGCCGAACACAGCTTCCTGATGGCCATGTCGTCCCCGGAAAATAAAAACGCCCGCAAGGCCGGTCAGCCTTCGGGCGCAATTCGAGATCATGCAAAACCCATACGCAGTCGCGATTTAACGGTCAAGCGCAAAGTCGCATTCGTTTTGGTCAAGTGCAAAGTCGCATCCGCTCCAGCGCCGCCGCCAGCGCCTTGCGCAGGACTTCGATGTTCTGCCCGCTCTTCGCCCAACCATGCGCCAGCAGCACATCGCCCAGGCTCTGGCCCTGCAGGCAGAAACCATCGACCAGCGCCCGGTCCGCGATCGTGCGCGCACCGCCCTCTTCGGCGCGTTTCGAGGGCCGCACCCGGCGCACCGAAAGCGCCGCGCCGGGGCCGATCCGCGCCTGCATCCGCGCCAGCCGCGCCGCCGCCTGGGCGTGCCGTTCGATCCAGTCGAGCCCGCCCGCACCGCCGCCGCCGAGCCGCCCTTCGAGGCTGGAGCATTTGACCCCGCCCGCCGAGACGAATTCGGCCAGCGCCGCATAGCTGCGCCCCGCCAGAACCTGCCCGGGCGCGAACGGCGCCGCCTGACCGCGCCGCTGCGCCGCCCGGTCCATCTTGTCGAAGAGATCGGCCCGCCGCACCGCATCGCGGCCGCGATAGCCCGCCGGTTCCGCCGCGAAGCCCTCCGCGCCCTTCGGCACCATCGCGACCGGCTGAAACCGCAGCGCGGCGCCCCGCGCGGGCGCGGCCGCGATCTCCGGCCCGCAGCTTTGCGGCGCTGCCGCCCGCGCCATCACGCAGGCCTGCGCCAGCGCCTGCATCCGCGTCACCGAGAGCACCACGTCAAGCGGGCCGCCCGCGCCGCCCCGCCGCGCCCAAAGCTCGCTCCGCGCCACCGCTTTCGTCGTCAGCGCCCAATCAAGCACCTCGACCCAGAAACGGAACTGCGCCCGATCGCGCGCGCCGAGCGCCCGGATCGCCGCGGGATCGGCCGTGCCCGTCAGATGGCGCACCGCCAGATCCGCCAGAACTGTCGCGGGAACGACCCGCCCGCCGGGAAATGTCATCAGGCTCATGCCGCGCGATCCTCTGCGTCCGAACTCTTCATCATCGCTTCCGCCAGCGCCAGATCGGCGTGATAGGCTTCCAGCCAGGCGTGATCCTCGCGGCGCAGGCTGCTGCCGCGTTCCAGCATCTGGCGCAGCCCGGCGCGGCGGCGGGCATTGTCGGCGGCCTCTTCGCGCAGCTTCGAGATCATGTAACGCCCGGGCGGCGGGCCGAGCCGCCGGGCCATCCGCATCAGCTCGACCAGATAGCCGCCGTCGCGCGCCTCGCGCCCCGCCGCCGAGCGCAGCAACGAGGCGACGTAATCGCTTCTTTGCGGCGGCGGCTGTTCCAGCCCATAGGCCCAGCTCAGCAAGAGCGCCGGTTCCGGCCAGACCCCGCGCGCCTGTTTGAGCGCCATCTCGCACAGGCCCCGCAGGTTCTGTCGGCTCATGTAAGACAGCCTGCGCGCGATCATCGCCTGATCGCGGGCATGGTCCCCGGCCGTCACCTTGCGGCTGCGCCGCAGCCCGGCCATCGGCCCGAGCAACTCGGCGCGCACCCGCGCCTCGCTCCGGCCCCCGTCCTGTTCCTGTTCCTGCCCTGTCATCTTCCCTGCTCCTTTCTCAGCACTTATCCACATATCCACAGGTTCGCCCGCCCGGGCCTGTCTGAGGATCGGCTTCTATCCCTTTCAATGTCTTGTCCTTTTCCCTGTCGTGCAGGACAGTCCGAGAGTGTCCGGGACTGTCTTGACACTGTCTTTCGGACAATCTTGGACAGTTATGGCCGGTCCGATCTGGCCCGCATGGTCAGCGCCAGCATGTGATCCGACCAGGCCGCCAGCGCCCGCTCGACCCATGCCGAGGACCGGTACTCGCAGCCCTGGCTCACCAGCCATTCATCCATGAACAGCAGCGCCGCATCATTTTTGGCCAGATCCGCCGCATAGCCGGAGATCGTGATCCGCAGCCGCTGGCGGCGCTTGGCGGCATTGGCCGCCTCGTTCTTCGCGCGGTTGTCTTCCTTGCGCGCGATCGCTTCGGTCAGGGTGCGCAGCACCATCGGATGCATCAACCGGATCTCGCCGCCATCGCAGCGGCAGCGTTCCCAGCGGTGCAGGGGCCCGTAGGGCAGGCTGCACAGCGCCCGCATATGCACCGGATCGACCATCACCAGCCGCGCCAGAATGTCGGTGTCGATCGGCAGCGTGCCGACCGGCGACTGGTCATAGGAGATGAAGATCAGATCCAGATAAAGCGCCCGGCATTCGGCCGTGCCGCGCAAGCGCATGTCGGAGTTCAGCCAGCGCCGCCGTTCCCAGGGAACGAAGTAATGGCTGTCGAGCCGGTCTTCGTTCGACAGCGGATAGTCGCGGATCTCCTCGGCGCCCACCGGCTTGAAGAGCGCGGCGCGCTGTATCCCGGCCCCATGGAATGCCTCAACCATCGCAGATCCTCCCCGCGTTGAGAACTGCCCCGCCGACAGCGGCAGCATCACCTCGCCCTGTGCCCGCGGCCCGCTGATCAGCTTCATGCCCATCGTGCCGCCTCCCGTCCTCAGAACGCCCGCGCGAGCAGGTCATCGACCTCGCCCGCCTCGGGCGGCACATCGACCCCGGCAAAGGCCACCGCCAGCGCCGCCCAGGGCGCGCAGCCGATCCGGTCCAGAAAATGCAGCATGCGCAGGCTCGGCACCGCCAGCAGCACCAGCGCGCCGCCCTCGGGCGGTCCCTGCACCAGCCGCACCAGCCCCGCGGCGTCGCAAAACCGCTCCACCGCGTCGATCTCGCCATCGCCCAAAAGCGCCAGCCGGTCGCGCATCAGCCCCAGAAACCGCGCCATCCGCCCGGTCTCGATCCGCAGCGCCATCCGCGCCGCGCCGCTCATGGCCGCCCCCGCGCCGCCGGGTCATAAGCCAGCGGCTCCAAGAGCTCGATCAGCCGCGCCGCCAGCGGACGCATCTGCGCCGCCTCGCGGTGATCGACGTAACCATCTGCCACCGCTTCGGAAATCTGCATCACCAGCTCGCCCAGCGAGGCCGCCACCCGCAGATGCTCGGGCTCGCCCGGGCTCGCCTCATGCGCCATCTGCCCGCAGGCCGCCAGAATGTCGCTGGTAAAGCTCGGCCCCAGCACCGAGCAGATCGACAACAGCGCGTTCAGCTGCGGCGTCGCCCCCTGCACATAGCTCTCCAGCGTCCGCGTCGGGATGCCCGTCGCATCCGACAGCGCCGGAAACGAAAACCGCCGCCCCCGCCCGACCCGAAGCCGCAGCGCATCCTCGATCCGCCGCGCCGCATCTTCTTGCGAAATCAAAGTGCCGTTTCTCATGGGAGACGTCCTTCCGCACCGTCAGGATGACGCGTATCGGTCAAGGAATTTTGCGAAAGGGCAGGTGCCATTTGAACGGCAGGCAAGGTGCGAAGACCCGACGCAAGGCTCGCGCCCTCGGCATCCGAGGGGGCATCGGGCCAGTCGAAGAAATGCTCCGGCCGCAGGTCGATTCCGCGCGCCCGCGCCGTGGCGAGGAGCGCCTTCTGGCAGTCCGCAGGGATCAGCCCATCGGTGCCGCCGCGCGCGCGGGGGTACTCCCAACGCCGCACCCGCGCGGCGCTGCGGCAGGTCATCTCGGCGACGGCATCGTATCCGCCGCAAATCTGGATCACTCGTTTGGCAGGGTTCAACATGCCGAGACATTGCGATAATCGCAATGTTCGGTCAAGTGAAGACTTGCGATTTTCGGCAGTTTTCGATTTTCGCAGCTTTTGCGATGCTGCTGCCATGGAAGTGATTGACGGAAACTGGATCAAGCAACCGCCTGACAGGCCGGAGGGGCGAGAAAACCGAACTCGCTCAAGCTCTCGGCATTTCTCTGGAGAAGGTCACCAAGACACTCTCGGGCAGTCGTCGGGTACAACCCGAGGAGAATCCCGAAGGTTCTGGAGTTCTTCAGGGCGCAAGGGGGGCGGACGAGGACGGACACCTTTGCCGCGATCTTCGAGCATCTTCCACCAAAGCTGCAAGAGCAGGCGGAAGAGTTTCTTCTCTACCTAAAAGCGAAAGCAGATAGTCCAGAAGAAGGTCCTGTTGATCCGCAGAAAGCGCCTCGGCATGCTTCTGAAAAGTGACTGCGTCCACCCTGACCCCCTATCTCCAAGGGGCGGAACTTTACGGGAACATTGTCCGCGTTCAAGCCGCCAGATCTTGCGGTCAGGTGCCCACCAAACCGCAAAAAGAGATAAGGGGCGGCATTAGTTATAAAGGAATCAACGCGTTATGAGCATAGACGACGAGGCCCGCCAAGGGAAATTTCTCGGACAGCAGATCGCGGACAGACAGGTGGCCGAACTGATTGGCTTGGCTCGCGGTTTGGTTGCGGATAACGAGCTTACGGATAATGAGATCGAGTTCCTGCACCGTTGGCTTGCCGCCAGCGCGTCGACGCACTCCAATCCGATGATCTGGCTCTTGCTGGAACGGATGCGCGACATCTTCGCTGATGGCTACGTCGATGAAGACGAACGCGCAGAACTCACGGATACCCTCGTGGCCTTGACCGGGAACGATTTCGAGCTTGGCGAGGTTCTGCGCTCAACCACGCTGCCATTCACGGAGCCTGCGCCGAACATCGACTTCGATGGACGCCGCTTCTGTTTCACGGGAACGTTCAGCTTCGGGCGCCGTCAGCAATGTGAAGCTGCTGTTCAGCGATACGGTGCTGTCTGCGGCAGCATGGTCAAGAACACCGATTACCTCGTGATTGGTGACTACGCCTCCGCGGCATGGAAGCAGTCCTCTTTCGGACGCAAGATTGAGCGGGCGGTCGAGTGGCGTGCCCAAGGCGCGTCCATCTGCATCGTGTCCGAGCAACATTGGCGGAATTATATCTAGATCAGTAGCGACAGTTGCTTTGCCTTCACCGTCGTCGCCCCTTGGCCCCGCTGGAAAGCGGGCCTTTGAACTTTGGCCCTCAAAGCCCGCGTGTCGAAGCTTCCACGAATCGACGCGGAAGCAAAGTTGCGATAAACGCAATTTAATGGCTTGACCATAAGTTGCGCTTATCGCAACATTGCCGCACCAACCACCACACAGGAGGCAGTGATGCGGCGCGACGAACCCAGATTTTTGCGACTGCGCGACGGGCTTGCCGTGTCGCATCACCCCTCGCTTTCGCTTTCCGCCTATGCGGCGATCCTCGCGGCCACGCTGCTCTTCGGCCATCTTGGCCTGCGCACCGCGCTGAACCTCACCCTCGCGCTCGAACCGCACATCTGCCACCCGGCCTTTGCGACGGCGCCTCTCTATCCCGAGTGCCGTTGACTCCCGGCCGGGCACCTGGCCCGGGCGCTCAAGCGACGCCGCGCCCGGGCCCTTTTTCCAGGACACAGGATGCTGGACCAGACCCCGATGAAAGAGACTGCCGCCGATCGCGCGGTGCGCGATCGCGCCTATGCCGTCGCCGCCGACGAGCTGCGCCAGTTTATCGAACAATACGAGCAGCTTGACGCCGAAAAGAAGGACATCACCGCGCAGCAGAAGGACATCATGGCCGAGGCCAGGGGGCGCGGCTATGACACCAAGGTGATCCGGAAGATCATCGCCCTGCGCAAGCGCGACAAGAATGATGTCGCCGAGGAAGAGGCGATCCTCGATCTCTACAAAACCGCCCTCGGCATGATCTGAGATCCCGTGCGCCCACCCGCACGGGCATGGCTGCGGCGCGTCATCCCCCCTCCACGCGCCGCAGCCCCCAACACGCGAGCCCCCCATGACCTTTCCTGTCCGTGTCGAAGTCATCGACCCAGAGCTTGACGAAGTGATCCGCGACACCGGCCGGTGCGAGATCGACTATCACAGCCCCGCCGGTCGCGGCTGGCTGCAGGGGCAGATCATGTCCCGCCTGCTGAGCGGCCTTGCGCTGAAAATCACGCCGCTGGCCCGCCCGCAGCCCGATCCGAAGACCGGAGCGCGCCGATGAATCCGTTGTTCCTTGCCCTTGGCATCGCCACGCTTTGCGCCGCGGCCGCGGGCTTCCATCTGGCCCTCGCCACCGCGCGCGAGGCGGAGCGCGCCGAAGAGCCCGGCCGCAGCGCCCGGCTTGGCATCCTGCTTCACAGCTCGGCCGGGCTTCTGTCGGCCGGGGCAGGGCTGATCCTGCAGGGGCTGCGGTGATGCGCGGGCTGATCGGCTGCGAGACATCGGGCGTGATGCGCCGGGCCTTTGCCGCGCGGACATGACATGTGGTCGGTGGATCTTCTGCCCGCCGAGGACGGCAGCAACCGGCACATCCGCGGCGATCTGCGCGACTATCTGGACGAGGGCTGGGATTTTCTGGCCGTCTGCCATCCGCCCTGCACGCGGCTGTGCAACAGCGGCGTGCGCTGGCTGCATGTTCCGCCGCCGGGGCGCAGCCTGGCCGAGATGTGGGCGGAGCTGGACGAAGGCGCGGCGCTGTTCTCGGCCTGCTGGCGGGCGCCGATCGCGCGGGTGGCGATCGAGAATCCGGTGATGCACAAACACGCCCGCGCGCGCCTGCCCGCGGATCTGCCGCGCCCGCAGATCGTCCAGCCGTGGTGGTTCGGCGATCCGGCCTTCAAGGCGACCGGCTGGTATCTGCGCGGGTTGCCCGCGCTTGTGCCGACAAACCGGCTGGTGCCGCCGCGCAAAGCCGAAGAGCCGGAGCGCCACGCGGAATGGTCCGCGATCCATCGCGCCAGCCCCGGGCCGGATCGCTGGAAGATCCGCAGCCGCACCTTCCAGGGCCTCGCCGAGGCCTGCGCCGATCAATGGGGCGGCTTCGTCGATCAGCAGCAGGAGGCCCGCAATGGCTGAGCCGATCGAGGCGCAGGTTGCCCGGCGATTCGCCGTTTTGTTTCAAACACGACCGCAGCCCAAACGCTGCTTTGACGAGGTGTCGAAATGACCAAGCATGACCCGAAGATTCCCGTTCGTCCGATCTGGGTGCGCGTGTCCGATGTCGCGCTCTGGTTCGGTGTGTCCCGCGCGACCGTCTATCGCGCCGCGGCGCGTGGTGAAATCACCATCCACCGGCAGCGCGGGAGCCGCGTGCATGCCGACGAAATGGACAGATGGCTGCGGGGAGGGGGGGGCTCCACCGTCGCCTGACTGTGGGGCCGCATGTGGGGCCGGGAAATTCGCGAAATCAAAAACCTAGTCGAAATCAATATGATGGCTTGGTTTTGTGGTGCGGGTGGTCGGACTCGAACCGACACTCCTTGCGGAAACAGAGTTTGAGTCTGTCGCGTCTACCATTCCGCCACACCCGCACATTGCGCCGCCTGCAAGGTAGAGCCGGGTCGAGGCCGGCCGCGGGCGGTTTTTGCTTGCCGGTCGGGCGGATCCGTCCCGTCCCGGCCGGTTTTTCGCGTTTACCCTCGCGCGCGGATCTGACAAGAGCAAACGGCGCGGCGGGTTCAGGGCGTGCGGCGGGCGAAGCTGTCGCAAGAGGCGATCTGGCCGGTCGTGAACCCCTGGGCGAACCAGAACTGGCGCTGGTCCGAGGTGCCATGGGTGAAGCTGTCGGGCATCGGACGGCGGCCCGCATTTCGCGCGAGCGTGTCATCGCCGATCCGTGCCGCCGCGCTCATCGCCTCGGCCACGTCGCCGCGCTCGAGCGTGCCGAAATCCGCCGCCGCGTGATGCGCCCAGATCCCGGCCAGGCAATCCGCCTGCAGCTCGAGCCGCACCGAAAGCGCATTCGCCGTGGCCGGATCGGCTGTCGCGCGCGCGGCCTCGACCTTGTCGAGCAGGCCAAGCTCGTCCTGCACCCGATGCCCGATCTCATGCGCCACCACATAGGCGGCGGCAAAATCCCCCGCGGCGCCAAGCTCTTGCGAGAGCGTGTCGAAAAAGGCCGTGTCCAGATAGACCTTGCCGTCGGCCGGGCAGTAAAACGGGCCGGTCGCCCCCGAGGCGGTGCCGCAGGGCGAGCGCGTCACCTGCGAAAACAGCACCAGAACCGCCGGGTGATAGACCCGGCCCAGATCATTGCGGAAAAGCCCGGCCCAGATCTCCTCGGTATCGGCCAGCGTCACCGAGACGAAATCGCCCATCGCCCGGTCGCGCGCGCTCAGCGCGCCGCCCTCCTGCACCTGCGGTGCGCTCTCGCGCGGCATCCCGTTCCCGTGCAGCCCCTCGCTGTTCAGAAGCGGCGTCAGGTCGATGCCGAAGATCCAGCCCGCCAGCCCCAGCGCCAGAAGGCCAAGCCCGCCCGCGCCACCAAGCGAGATCCGCCGCCCGCCACCACCGCGACGGTCTTCGATATTGTCGCTGCCGCGACGGTCTTCGATATTGTCGCTGCCGTGACGGCCTTGCCACCTCATCGCGCCCCTCCCGATCACGGTTGCGAAATTAGCCCCGCAAAGCCGCCCCGGACAGCGGGAAAACGTCGCGCCCCGGCTTGACGCCGCCCCCCTGCCTTGCGATGCACGGCCAAGACGCCGGAACCAGCCGCGGGGGCCCATGTTCGAACGACTTTACCGCTGGACCCTTGGCCTGGCCGGACATCGCCGCGCGGATTGGGCGCTTGGCCTCATCTCCTTCACCGAAAGCTCGTTCTTTCCGATCCCGGCCGATGTGCTTTTCGTGCCGATGGCGCTGGCGCGGCCCGAAAAGATCTGGCGCTATGCGCTGATCGCCTCGGTCACCTCGGTTCTGGGCGGGATCTTCGGCTGGTGCATCGGCCATTACGCCTTCGACCTGCTGGCCCGGCCCTTTCTGGAGGCGACGGGCAAGATGGCGACCTTTGACGCCCTGCGCGAGGGGGCGGGAACCTGGGCGATCCTGGTGATGCTGGTCACCTCGGGGCTGGCGCATATGCCGCCGATGAAGGTGGTGACGATCCTGGCGGGGGTGCTCAGCTTCGATCCGGTGCTGTTCATCGCCTCGGCCATCGTCGCGCGCTCGGCGCGGTTTTACGGCCTTGGCTGGCTGCTGGCACGATTCGGCGCCCGGATCGCCAGCTTTGTCGAGCGGCGCCTCGTCTGGGTTGCGGGCGGGCTGCTGCTGGTGCTGGCCGCCGCCTGGTTTGTCCTGAAAGGAGCCTGAACATGCCCCCGTTCCTGACCCCGCGCCTGCTTGTCGCGCTGGCCGCCGCCGGTTCGGCCGCGGTGCTGATCGCGGCGCTGATCTTTCAGGCGCTGGGATTTCCGCCCTGCGATCTGTGCGTGCTGCAGCGCTGGCCGCATCTGGTCGCGGCCGTTCTGGGGGGCCTGATGGTGCTCTTGCGGCTGCCGATGGCCTTTGCCGGTTTCGGCGCCTTGGCCTGCCTGACCACGGCGGGCTTCGGTCTTTATCATTCCGGCGTCGAGCGCCACATCTTTGCCGGTCCCGACAGCTGCACCTCGAACCCGATTTCAAGCCTCTCGGCGCAGGACCTGATGGCGCAGATCTCGGCCGCGCCGCTGGTGCGCTGCGACGAGATCGCCTGGCAGGTCCTGGGCATCACCATGCCGAACCTGAACGCGGCCCTCTCGCTGATCTTCGCGGGGCTCTGGATCGCGGCCTTCCTGAGCGACCGCCGCGCCCGGCGCTGAGCGCCCGGGGCCTGTTTGAGCCAGGAAGAAGCCGCCGTTTCTTCCTGGTCCAAAGACGCAAATTCCGCCCTTTCCCCCCGGACAGACCATTCGCCGTTGCACCCAAGCCATGGGTTGCGATATAAGGCGGCACAACAAAATCTGGCAGAAGAAGCCCCGCGTGACCGATATCATCGACCCCACGGACCCCTCCGGCGACACCCCGAAACGTGCCCACCATGCGGGCCCGGTGGTTTCCATCGCCGAGGAAATGAAGACCGCTTACCTCGATTACGCGATGAGCGTGATCGTGTCCCGCGCCATTCCCGACCTGCGCGACGGGCTCAAGCCCGCGCACCGGCGCATCCTTTATGCGATGCATGAAACCGGCAACACGCATGACAAGCCCTATCGCAAATCGGCGCGTCCGGTGGGCGACGTGATGGGGAAATACCACCCGCATGGCGACGCGGCGATCTATGACGCGCTGGTGCGGATGGCGCAGGACTTCTCGATGTCGCTGCCGCTGCTCGATGGTCAGGGCAACTTCGGCTCGATGGACGGCGACAGCGCCGCGGCGATGCGCTACACCGAAGTGCGGATGGACAAGCCCGCCGCCTTCCTGCTGGCCGATATCGAGAAGGACACGGTCGATTTTCAGGACAACTACGACGGCAAGGACAAGGAACCGACGGTGCTTCCGGCGCGGTTCCCGAACATGCTGGTCAATGGTGCGGGCGGCATCGCCGTCGGCATGGCGACGAACATTCCGCCGCACAATCTGGGCGAGGTGATCGATGCGACGCTCGCCCTGATCGAAAACCCGGATCTGAGTTCGGAAGCGCTGATGGACTATGTGCCCGGCCCGGATTTCCCGACCGGCGCGCAGATCATGGGCCGCGGCGGCGCCCGCAAGGCCTATCTGGAGGGCCGCGGGTCCGTCATCATCCGCGCCAAGACCCGGATCGAGGAGATCCGCAAGGATCGTTTCGCCATCATCATCGACGAGATTCCCTATCAGGTGAACAAGGCGACGATGATCGAGAAGATGGCCGATCTGGTGCGCGAGAAGAAGCTGGAGGGCATCGCCTCGATCGCCGACGAAAGCGACCGCGTCGGCGTGCGGGTAGTGATCGAACTCAAGCGCGACGCGACGGCCGATGTGGTGCTGAACCAGCTTTACCGCTTCACGCCGCTGCAGACCTCGTTCGGCTGCAACATGCTGGCCTTGAACGGGGGGCGGCCGGAACAGCTGACGCTTCGCGATTTCCTGAGCCATTTCATCGCCTTCCGCGAGGAAGTTGTGGCGCGGCGCACCGCTTACGAGCTGCGCAAGGCGCGCGAGCGCAGCCATATCCTCTGCGGTCTGGCCGTCGCCGTCTCGAACGTCGATGAGGTCGTCGCCACGATCCGGTCGTCGAAAGACCCGGCAGAGGCCCGCGACCGGCTGATGGAACGGCGCTGGCCCGCGCATGAGATCGTCGAATATCTCCGGCTGATCGATGATCCGCTGCATCCGGTCAATGACGACGGCACCTACAACCTGTCGGAAGTTCAGGCCCGCGCCATTCTGGACCTGCGGCTGCAGCGGCTGACCGCGATGGGGGTGCAGGAAGTCACCGACGAGCTGGCCGAGCTTGCGGGCAAGATCCGCGATTATCTGGCCATCCTCGCCTCGCGCGAGCGGATCATGGCGATCATCGCGACCGAGCTGCGCGAGGTCCGCGCCGCCCATGCCGTGCCGCGCCGCACCGAGATTGTCGACTGGGCCGGGGACCTCGACGACGAAGACCTGATCGAGCGCGAGGACATGGTGGTGACCATCACCTCGGGCGGCTACATCAAGCGCACGCCCCTGGCCGAATTCCGCGCTCAGCGCCGCGGCGGCAAGGGGCTCGCCTCGATGGCGACCAAGGAAGACGATGTCGTCACCACGCTTTTCGTCGCCAACACCCATACGCAGCTGTTGTTCTTCACCACCGACGGCATGGTCTATTCCTTGAAATGCTGGCGCCTGCCGCTGGCGGGGCGGACCTCGAAGGGCAAGGCGATCGTCAACATCCTGCCGATCCCGCAGGGCGTCAGCGTCGCCTCGCTGATGCCGGTCGACGAGCCCGAGGAAACCTGGGACGATTTCCAGGTCTTCTTCGCCACTTCGGACGGCGACGTGCGCAGGAATGCGCTCTCCGATTTCGCCAAGGTGATGAAAAACGGCAAGCGGGCGATGGAACTGCCCGAAGGCGTGACGCTGGTGGACACCCGGATGTGCCACGAGGAGGACGACATCATGCTGGTGACGGCGTCCGGCCGGGCCATCCGCTTCCCGGTGCCCGAGGTGCGGATCTTCAAGGGCCGCTCTTCGACCGGCGTGCGCGGGGTGCGGCTGGCCGAGGGGGACAAGGTCGTCTCGATGTCGGTCATTCGCCATTTCGAGGCCGAACCCTGGGAACGCGACGCCTTTGTCAAGCGCTACCGCGCGGAACTGGGCGGCGAGACCGAGGACGAGGCCGAGACCGACCGCGATGCCGAGGATGAGGCCGAGGGCGGCGAAGGCGTGCTGTCGGATGCCCGTTATGCCGAAATGCTGGCGGCGCAGGATCTGATCCTGACGATCACCGCCAAGGGTCTGGGCAAGATTTCCTCCAGCCACAGCTATCCGGTGCGCGGCCGCGGCGGTCAGGGCGTGACGGCCTTTGAAAAGTCGATGCGGGGCGGGGCGCTGGTGGCCTCCTTCCCGGTCGAGCCGACCGATCAGGTGATGCTGGCGACCTCGACCGGGCAATCGATCCGCTGCCCGGTGGCGGGGATCTCCTTCCGCTCCCGCGCGGCCGGGGGGGTGAAGGTGTTCAACACCGGCGCCGAAGAAGAGGTCGTCTCGGTCGCCCGTGTGGCCGATCCGGGCGATGACGAGGCCGAAGCGTAAGACCAAGAACAAACTCCATGAGGTTGAAGATGCACAAGATTGTCCCTCTGGCGCTGGTTGCGGCGCTGCTTCCCGTCGCCGCGCTGGCCGAAGGTTCGGTGCGCGGGGCGGAACTGGGCTTCACCTGGTCGGGGCTGGCCGAGGGCCAGCAGCGGCACAAGAACAATCTCGCGCTCGAAGGCGCGGTGGAATATGGCTTCACCCCGGGCTTTGCCGCGCAGCTGGACGTGGCGCAGCACCATTTCACCAACAGCAACGACGAGGCGACGAATGTCACCCTGCATGCGATCGGCCATGTGAATGACGGTTTCGCGGTCGGCGGCTTTCTGGGCCATGAATGGGTCGGCGGCAATCACATGGAGCATTACGGCCTTGAGGCCACGCATGACTTCGGCCTGCTGACCGTCGAGGGCAATGCGACGCTGTTGAAGAATGACGGCAATGACGCGACGATCCTTGGCCTTGATGGCCGCTATGCGCTGACGGATGCGCTGTCGCTGGGCGGCCGGGTCAAGACGGTCAATGCCGATCACGGCTCGGACACCACCGCCTTTGACGCGACGCTGGGCTATGCGATGCCCTCGGGGGTGAAGATCGACGGCTCGCTCGGGCTGGTCGATGGCAACCAGTCGGACCGCGAGCTGACCCTGGGTCTGGGCGTGAAGTTCCTGATGGGCGGCAATGGCGTCACCTTTGGCAAGCGCGGGCTGTCGCAGTCGATCATCGGCAACTGAGCCGCTTAAGCCATTCTCAAGACATCCATGCTTTTCTGTCTTCGCCCGAGGGAGAAAAGCATGGATCTTTACCACTGCATGATCGAGCTGAAGAGCGATGCCAAGGCGCTGGCCTTTGCCGCCTCGGTCGAACAATGGATGAGCGAGCTGAAACAGGAAGGCCTGATCGGCGGCTGGCGGCTGATGCGGCGCAAGATGGGGCTGGCCTCGGGGCCGCATACGGGCTTCATCCTGGAAGTCGAATTCGAAAGCATGGCGGCGCTGGAAAAGGCCTTCCGCTCGGTCGCGCAATTCACCGAGGGGGAGATGCGGCATTACGAGCTGATGCATGCGATGATCGCCTCTTACTCGGTCGGGCTGTACCGCCCCTTCCCCGATGCCGAACGGCGCGAACGCATCGCGCTGATCTGATCCCGCCACTCTGATCCCGCCACTCTGATCCCGTTGCACGCTGCCTTCGGGGGCGGTATCAGGCGGCATGGACAGATTACACATCATCGGCGCCGGTCTGGCCGGCTCGGAAGCGGCGTGGCAGGCGGCACAGGCAGGGGTTCCCGTGGTGCTGCACGAAATGCGCCCGCGCGTGGGCACCTTTGCGCATCGTTCCGGCGATTTCGCGGAAATGGTCTGCTCGAATTCCTTCCGCTCGGATGACGACGAACGGAACGCCGTCGGCCTTTTGCATTGGGAAATGCGCGCGGCGGGCGGGCTGATCATGGCCACGGCCGACCGCCATGCGCTGCCCGCGGGCGGGGCGCTGGCCGTTGACCGCGAGGCCTTCTCGGGCGCCGTCACCGCGGCCCTGCGGGCGCATCCGCTGATTTCCGTCGCGGAAGAAGAGATCACCGAGCTGCCCGCCGAGGGGCATTGGATCATCGCCACCGGGCCGCTGACCTCGGGCGCCCTGGCCGAGAGCATCCGGGCGGTGACCGGGGCGGAAAGCCTTGCGTTCTTCGATGCGATCGCGCCGATCGTGCATGCCGAGACCACTGACATTCGGTGCCTGCGGCAAAGCCGCTACGACAAGGGCGAGACCGAGGAGGAACGGACCGCCTATATCAACTGCCCGATGACCAGGGATCAGTACGAGGCCTTCATCGACGCGCTGCTCGCGGCCGAGAAGACCGAGTTTCACGCGGGCGAAACCGCCGGATATTTCGACGGCTGCCTGCCGATCGAGGTGATGGCGGAACGTGGCCGGGAAACCCTGCGCCACGGGCCGATGAAGCCGGTCGGGCTGACGAATGCGCATGACCCGGCGACCAAGGCCTATGCGGTGGTGCAGCTGCGTCGCGACAATGCGCTTGGCACGCTCTACAACATCGTCGGCTTTCAGACCAAGATGAAGTATGGCGCGCAAACCGCTGTTTTCAAAATGATCCCCGGACTTGAGCAGGCGTCTTTCGCGCGTCTGGGCGGGATTCACCGCAACACGTTTCTCAACTCGCCCACGCTGCTGGACGATCAGATGCGGCTGCGCGCGCGCCCGAACCTGCGCTTTGCGGGTCAGGTCACCGGGGTCGAGGGCTATGTCGAAAGCGCCGCGATGGGGCTTTTGGCCGGGCGGATGGCGGCGGCCGGGATCCTTGGGCGCAGCCTGCCGCCCCCGGGCCCCGAGACGGCGATGGGCGCGCTGGTCAACCACATCACCGGCGGCGCGGTGGCGAAGACCTTCCAGCCGATGAACGTGAACTTCGGCCTTTTCCCGCCGCTCGATGACGCGCGGGGCGGACGGCGCGGCCGCAAGGACCGCTACAAGGGCTATACCGACCGCGCCAAGGAGGTCTTCACCGCCTGGCTGGCCGCGCAGGCGTGATCACCCGCTTCGCCCCGTCGCCCACCGGCCCGCTGCATCTGGGCCATGCCTTTGCGGCGATCCTGGCCCATGACATGGCCCGGGCGGCGGGCGGGCGGTTTTTGCTGCGCATCGAGGATATCGACCGCGCGCGTGCGAAACCGCAGTGGGAGGCGCAGCTTCTGGACGATCTGCGCTGGCTCGGGATCACCTGGGACGGGCCGGTGCTGCGGCAGTCCGACCGTCTGCCGCTCTATCGCGACGCCCTTGAAAGGCTGTGGCAAAGGGGGCTCGTCTACAGCTGCACCTGCAGCCGGCGCGACATCGAACAGGCCGCCTCGGCCCCGCAGGAGGGGGCGCCCCTTGGCCCCGACGGCATCGTCTATCCCGGCAGCTGCCGCGACAAGGGCCGCCCGCGCCCGGGCCAAGCCCTGCCCGAAACCGCGCTGCGGCTGCGCATGGACCTTGCCGCGACCGAGACAGGCTTTGAGGAGACCGGCCCCGCGCATCGCGGCTGGCACGAGATCCGCCCCGAAACGATGATCCGCGCCGTCGGCGATGTCGTTCTGGCGCGGCGGGAGATGGGCACATCTTATCACCTTTCGGTGGTGCTCGATGATGCGGCGCAGGGCGTGACCCATGTCACCCGCGGCGAAGACCTGTTCGAGGCGACCTGCATCCATGTCACGCTGCAGCGCCTGCTCGGCCTGCCGGTGCCGGTCTATCACCACCACGGGCTGATCCGCGACGATGCGGGCAAGCGTCTGGCCAAGCGCGACAATGCCCGGGCGCTGTCGAAATACCGCGCCGAGGGGGCCTCTCCCGCCGATATCCGCCGCCTGATCGGTCTTTAGCTGTGGCAAACCGCGCCGCCGCAACCGGCGGTTGGATTTTCCTTCGGCATCGCGTAAGAAACCCCCACTGTCTGCCAAGCAGTTTGCGAGGAATTCATGCGATTCGCTGTATTTGCGGCGGCGTCGGGTCTGCTTCTGGGGGCCTGCGACGTGACCAAGACCGATTTTCCGGTCCGCACCGAGGCCGTCCGGGCCGAGGTCGAGGAAATGTCCACCAATGTCATCGTGGTCAAGCTGACGGCCGACAATATCGATGCCTTCAACACGCCGCGGGATCTTTCGGGCAGCCGGGCCTCGCTGTCCTCGTCGGCCTGGGATTACCGGGTCGGCGTGGGCGACGTGCTTGATGTCACGGTCTGGGACCATCCCGAGCTGACACAGGCGGCGGGCACCGGGCGCACGGTCGAACAGGCGGGCCAGCGCGTGCAGGCCGATGGCACGTTCTTTTACCCCTACGTCGGGCAGGTGCCCGCGCGCGGCAAGACGCCCGAGGCGATCCGCGACGATCTGCGCAAAAAGCTTGCCGCCTTCTTCCCCGATCCGCAGGTCGAGGTCCGGGTGGCGAGCTACAAGAGCCAGTCGGTCTCGGTGACGGGCGAGGTGGGCAGCCCCAGCCGCCAGCCGCTGACCGATGTGCCCCTGACGCTGCTTGATGCGATCGACGCGGCGGGCGGGCTGACCGAAACGGCCGATCCGCGCGCCGTCACCATCCGCCGCGGCGGGCGCAGCCATCAGGTCGACATGAAGGCCTTTCTGGAACAGGGCATCGGCGCCAACAACCCGGTGCTGCAAAACGGCGATGTCGTCAGCGTCGGGCGGCAGACGGTGCAGGAGGCCTATTTGTTGGCCCAAATGTCAAGCCCTTCGACGATCGATCTGACGCTGGAAAACATCACCCTGACCCAGGCGATCACCCGCGTCGGCGGTCTGGCCGAGGACAAGGCCGATGCCCGCGGCATCTTCGTCTTCCGCGACGAGCCGATGGGGATCACCGTCTATCAGCTCGACGCCTCGAACCCGACCGCCTATCTGATCGGCACCCGCTTCGTGATCCTGCCGCAAGACGTGATCTATGTGACCTCGGCCCCGGTCTATCGCTGGAACCGCCTGATTTCCAGCATCCTGCCGACGGTGACGGTGGTGAAGACCACCGGCGACATCAGCACCGACTGACCGCCATGATCCGTTCGGTTCTGGTGGTCTGCGTCGGCAATATCTGTCGCTCTCCGCTCGGGGCGGCGGTTCTGGCGCGGGCGCGGCCGGGGCTGCGGCTGTCCTCGGCGGGGCTGGCGGCGGTGGTGGGGCATGGCGCCGATGCCGATGCGGCGACTGTCGCCGCCGAGGTCGGGCTGGATCTGTCGGGCCATGTGGCGCGGCAGCTGAGCGCCGAGATCGGCGCGACGCAGGATCTGATCCTGGTGATGGAACCGGGCCACCGCGCCGAGATCTTTCGCCGCTTTCCGGAGCTTTCGGGGCGGGTGATGCTGTTTGACCACTGGACGGGCGGGCAGGGCATCGCCGACCCGTTCCGCCGCGATCTGGACGTGCACCGCGCGACGCGTGACCGGATCCTCGCCGCGGCAGAGCCTTGGATTGCGCGCCTTTGACGCGTAAACACGAAAGCGCTCGCCCCGGCCTGCCCGGGACGGGCGCGTCCCATTGCGGGATCATTTGTCCCGAACTGCATGTTTGACTGATTGACAGGACCTTGAGATGACCAGCACCGCCCCCCGTCCGACCCCGGATCAGAGCGACGAGATCGATCTGATGGAGCTTGCCGGTCACCTTTGGGCGGGCAAGCTCTGGATTGCCGGGATCACCGCGGCCTCCTTGGCGCTGGGGGTGTTTTCGGTGCTGCGCGCGACGCCGGTCTATCAGGCCGAGGGGCTCTTGCAGCTTGAAACGAAATCCGGGGCATTGGCGCTGCCCGAGGGGATGCAGGAACTGCTCAGCGGCGATGTCGGGACGAAATCCCCCGGCGAGGCCGAGATGGCGATCATGAAATCGCGGATGGTGATGGGCGAGGTGGTGCAGGGGCTGAACCTGCAGATCCTGGCCGAGCCGCGGCCCTGGCCCCTGCTGGGCATGCTGCCGGTGCGGCTTGGAGTGCCGGATCTGCTGTTTCCGTCGCGCCGGCATGGCAACGAGGCGATCGCGGTCAGCGTTCTTGACCTGCCCGAGGCGCTTTTGGGCGAAGAGCTGGTGCTGCGGATCACCGCGCCGGGGGAATTCCGGCTGACCCTGCCCGACGGGGCGGTGCTGGAAGGCCCGGTGCGGCGGCGGCTGAACCTGCCCGGGGCGGGGGGGGCGATCCTTGTCGACCGGCTCGAAGGGCCGGTGGGGCGGGAATTCCTGGTCTCGAAACAGGCGCTGCCCGACATGGTGAAGGAGCTGCAGGAAAACTTCGGCGTCTCCGAGGCGCCGAAGGGCTCGTCGATCCTCAAGGTCAGCTACCGCGATGCGGTGCCCGAGCGCGCCGAGCGGATTCTGGATGCGATCGCCCAGGCCTATGTCAGCCAGAACGTCAGCCGCTCTGCCGCCGAGGCGCGCAATTCCCTGGGGTTCATCGATGCGCAGCTGCCCAAGGCCGAGGCGGCGGTGGCGGCGGCGCAGGATGCGCTGAACACCTATCGGCAGGCGCAGCAATCGGTGGATGTCGATTACGAGACCAAGGCGCTTTTGGACCGCGCGACGCAGCTCGAGACCGAGCTGAACGCGCTTTCGCTGAAGGAAGAGGAGCTGAAGGACCGCTTCACGGTCAATCACCCGGTCTATCAGGCGCTTTTGCAAAACCGTGCCACGCTGGAGACGCAGCTGGCCGATCTGCGCAAGGCGACCGCCAACCTGCCGGAAACGCAAAAGGAAATCTTCAACCTCAGCCGCAATCTGGAAGTGTCGCAGCAGGTCTATGTGCAGCTTCTGAACCGGCAGCAGGAATTGCGGGTGGTGCAGGCCTCGACCGTGGGCTCGGTGCGGATCATCGACACCGCCTATGCCAGCGACATCAAGGTGGCGCCGCGGGCGGGGCGGATCCTGACGGTGTCGCTGCTGCTCGGCCTCGTGCTCGGGGCGGCGACGGTTTTCGGGCGGCGGCTGCTGAACCGCGGCATCCGCGGCGCGCAGGAGCTGGAAAAGCTGGGCCTGCCGGTCTTTGCCACGGTGAATTTCTCGCCCGAGGCGGCCAACCATCGCCGCCGCAAGGGGGCCTTGCCGATCATGGCGCTGACCAATCCGGACGATCTGGTGATCGAGGCGCTGCGCAGCCTGCGCACCTCGCTGCATTTCGGCATGCTCGATGCGCGCACGAACACGATCCTGATCACCTCGGCCGCGCCGGGGGCGGGCAAGAGCTTCACCTCGGTCAATTTCGCCACGGTGGCGGCGCAGGCGGGGCAGCGGGTGTGTCTGGTCGATGCCGATCTGCGCAAGGGCTATCTGCGGCGCTATTTCGGCAGGCCGAAGACCGCGCCGGGGCTGTCGGACTATCTTGCGCGGGAATGCACGCTGGAAGAGGTGCTGGTCGAAGGCCCGGTTCCGGGGCTTTCGGTGATCACCTCGGGGCGGTTTCCGCCGAACCCGTCCGAGCTTCTGATGCGGGCCGAGTTCGAGGCGCTGCTGCAGCTTTTGTCGGAGCGCTTCGATCTGGTTCTGATCGACAGCCCGCCCGCGCTGGCCGTCACCGATCCGGTGGTGATCGGGCGGTTTGTCGGCGCGCGGATCGTGGTCGCGCGGCATCTGGAAACGATGGCGGGCGAGGTCGAGGCGGTCAAACGCGCCTTCGAGACCGCGGGCAGCACGATCACCGGGGCGATCCTGAACGGCTACAAGGTCGAGGAAGGGGCCCGCTACGGCGGCGCCTATCATTATTACAACTATCGCTATGACTACAAATCCGACCGCGGCTGAACCGGGAGGGGCGCGGCTGCGGCAGGCTCGCCACGGGCGGCGATCTCGCGGCGCGGGCACTCTCCTTTTGGTTGACGCCCCGGCGCGGGCGCAGCAGATTGGACCAAAGTTGAAGAATATATTCCGGCAAGGCAGGGCAGAATGTCGAGACCGTCGAAACCGTTTTTCCTGATCTCTTCTGCGGCCCTGATCGCGGGGCTTTCGGCCGGTCCGGCCGCGGCGGGGCCCGAGGGCACGGCCTGGGGCTACAACAGCTTCGGCGTGCCCGGGCTGATCGACATGCCCGGCGCCTTTGGCCGCGAAGACGGCGAGCTGGGCTATGCCGTCAGCCATGTCCAGAACCAGACCCGGCATGCGCTGACCTTTCAGATCTCCGAGCGGCTCTCGGCCTCGTTCCGCTATTCGCTGCTGCATGACATCCGCCGCAACCCCGGCGGCCCGGTCGAGCCCTATCGCTACGACCGCAGCTTTTCGCTGCAGTATCGCTTCCTCGAGGAGGGCACCTACCGTCCGGCCTTTGCCATCGGGGTCAACGACCTTGTCGGCACCGGCATCTATGGCGGCGAATATGTGGTGGCGAGCAAGACCTTTTCGCCGCAGCTGCGGGCGACGCTCGGGCTGGGCTGGGGGCGGCTGGGCTCGCATGGCGGCTTCACCAACCCACTGGGCGTGCTGAAACCGGCGTTCAAATACCGTCCCTTCGCCGAATCCGGCCCGGGGGGCGGCTTTCAGGCCAAGACCTGGTTTCGCGGCGATGCCGCCTTCTTCGGCGGGGTGGAATGGCGCCCGAACGACCGCTGGCGGCTGGTGGCCGAATATTCCTCGGATGATTACGCCCGCGAGGACGGCGCCGCCTTCAAGCGCAAATCGCCCCTGAACTTTGGTGCCGATTATCACTACAGCGACCGCACCACCTTCTCGGCACGCTATCTGTACGGTTCGGAACTGGGGCTGCAATTCACTTATGCGCTGAACCCGAAACAGCCGCGCATGGGCTCGGGGCTGGATGCCGCGCCGCCGCCTGTCGTGCCGCGCGCGGGCTCGGCCGGGCCCAGCCCCGATCTGGACGAGGGCGCGCTGATCGCCGCCACCCGGAGCGCGCTGGAGAAGGAAGGCCTCACCCTGCACGGGCTTGCCCGCGACGGCGACACCCTGCGCATCCAGATCGGAAACGACCGCTATCCGATCGCCGCGCAGGCGACCGGCCGCGCCGCCCGCGCGCTGACCGGCCTTGCCCCCGCCCATATCGAGCGTTTCGAGATCCGGCTGACCGAAAAGGGCATGCCGGTCTCCTCGGTGCTGCTGCGCCGCGCCGATCTGGAGGCGCTGGAATTCCACCCCGTCGCCTCCGATCTGATGCGCGCCCGCACCCGGATCGCCGATGCGCCGACATCGCTGGCGCCGAACGGCGGCTATTTCCCCGCCTTCACCGCGGGGCTTGACCCCTATGTGACGCCCAGTTTCTTCGACCCGGATTCGCCCCTGCGCATCGATGGCGGGGTGGCGGCCTCGGCCCGGTTCGAGCCGACGGCGGGCCTGGTCTTCTCGGCACGGCTGCATCAGAAGCTGGTCGGCAACATGGACCGGACCATCCGCCCCTCGACCTCGGTGCTGCCGCATGTGCGCTCGGACGGCTATCTTTACGCCAAGGGCAGCGACACCAGCCTGACCGAACTGACCGGCGCCTGGTATGTCCGGCCCGGGCGGGATCTTTATGGCCGGGTGACCGTCGGCCTGCTGGAACAGATGTATGGCGGGGTGTCCTCGGAACTGCTGTGGAAGCCGCAAAACAGCCGCCTCGCGCTGGGGGCCGAGGTGAACTGGACGAAGCAGCGCGCCTTCGACGACATGTTCGGCTTTCGCGATTACGATGTCGCCACCGGCCATCTCTCGGCCTATTACCAGTTCGACGGCGGCTTCATGGGGCAGATCGATGTCGGCCGCTATCTGGCGGGCGACACCGGGGCGACGGTCACGCTGGCGCGCGAATTCGACAACGGCTGGAAGATCGGCGCCTTTGCCACGCTCACCAATGTCTCCTCCGAGGATTTCGGCGAGGGCTCCTTTGACAAGGGGATCAGCCTGACGATCCCGATCGACTGGATCACCGGCAAGCCGGAGCGGCGGGCGATCAACACCACGATCCGGCCGGTGCAGCGCGACGGCGGCGCGCGGCTTGCCGTGCCGGGGCGGCTTTACGAAACCGTGCGCGGCCAACAGGCCTCGGCGCTGGATGCATCCTGGGGGCGGTTCTGGAAATGACGGGAAAAGCGCTTGTTCTGCTTGCCTGCGCCGCGGCTCTGGCCGGTTGCGGGCCCTCGCCGCGGCAACAGGCCGAGCTGGCCGCCGCCGCGCAGCCGTTTCTGACCGCGCCGCTGATCCGCGCCGATCTGCCCGCGCGCAAGGCCCGGGCGGTGCTGCGCCCGGTGGGGCAGAATGGCCCGGTCAGCACCTGGCAGACGCTGGACCGGATCACGCTCTCCTTTGACGACGGCATTCTGGTTGCCAGCCGCGGTCTGGGCGAGGATCTGATGGGGGCCGATGCCGCCCCCACCCGCGCCGCGCTGGCCGGGCAGGCAGAGGGGGTCTACCGGCGCAAGCTGCGCTATCTGACCGGGGACAACCATTCCACCTGGCTGACGGCGGGCTGCTCGATGCGGGCCCTGGGCGTCGAAAACGGGCTGCGCCGCTTCGAGGAAAGCTGCCGCGCGCGCGATCACGCCTTCACCAATGTCTTCGAGCTTGATTCGGCCGGTCGGGTGGCGAAATCCCGGCAATGGATCTCTCCCGCGCTGGGATATGTCGATGTCGGGCCGTTCAACCTGGAGGAAACCGCCGCAATGACCGGCAGAAGCGGGTGAAATGCCCCCGAAACGGCCGGACAAGCTTTGCAGACAAGGCGCCGCGTGATATGTTGACCCAAATATTTCTGGAGACGATCATGAAGAAAATCTGTCTTGCATGCCTTCTTTGCGCCCTGCCTTTCGCGGTTCAGGCACAGCAGGTTCCGGGTGCCGCGCGGGTCTCGGCCAAGGCTCCGGCCGCGCAGCCCCCGGCCGTCAAAACCCCGGCCGCCAAGCCCGGCGCGCCCGGCGGCGCGGCAGCCGACGCGAAAGAGGCCGGTGTCGAACCTGAAGCCACCGGTTTCTTCCCGCTGCTCGGCGGTCTTGGTGCGCTTGGCGGCGTGGCCGCGGCCGGTGTGGTGGCGGCGGCCGTGGCGGGCGGCGGTGGCGGTGCCACCACCGACACGCAGCAATAAGCTCCGGCGCAACGCGCCGGTGCCGAATGACACAGGGCCGGCGGCGCCGAAAGGCCCCGCCGGTTTCCTTTAGTTGAGCCGCAGCTTTTCCGGCGTCAGCATTGCGGATAGCCCATCCGGATCAGCTCTGCGCCGCTGACCTTGTAATAGCCGTTGGTGATGAACCGGGCCTTGGTCATGAACCACGACCGCAGGGGCTCGCTGTAGTTGCGGGCCATCACCTGCGACCAGTAGTCAAAGTCGCGCTGCGGCAACGGTATGCCGTTCTTGCTCGGACCGTGAAAGCCCAGGACGGCATCGGGCGCGACACAGACATTGGGCAGGCTCAGATACATGGTGCAGGCCGACAGGCAGGTGCCGCGCAACTCCACCCGCTGCCCGATCGAGCGCATCCGGTCGATCTGATCGCTGCGTTTGCCAAGATAGCCGCCCCGGTCGGCGGTGACGATGATCGGATTGGCGGCCAGATAGACCTCCTGCGCCCGAGGTGCCCCCGGCGGCATGCCGATCAAACCAAAGACCAAGAGAGCGCCTGCGATCCTGCGCGCGGCAAAGCGCGGCAGGACCCGCAGGCGGGTTGCCTGTTCCCACATGAAATTACCCCTTCGTTCCCACTTCACGTCGGGGGGATGGCCCTCACCATCATGCTTCCCCGACACCCGGAAACCAGCAGACAGCAAGGATCTTAAGGAGTGGTGAGCAGGGCCCGGACCGGGGCCGGTTCTTCGTTTCAAACTTGAGGCGAATGACCGGTATTTTCCGCGCCCGGGCGCCGGATGCGGCGCCTTCGGGCAAAACCTCTGCGGAGCGAACATAATTAACGGATCGGTAGTGATTTCCTGCGCATGCTTTGCTAAGCTTTGCCGAAAAGGTATCTGACCGATGTGGGCTCTTCTGATCTTCCCGGTTTGCGCGATCCTGTGGATGGTTCTCAATGCCAGGCTCGGGCTCGTGCAGGACCAGCCGCCGCAATATGACGAGGAGGCCCCCGTGCCGCCCGCGTCGGATGCCGCCGTCGGCGCCGCGCCGCGACCGGCGCAGGCGACCCGGGTCTGAACGGGACGCCGTTTCCGGCATATCCTTCCGACAGATCGGGGGCCGCTTCGGGCCGGTTTCCCCGCTGCGGAATTGACGGGGCTGCCCGCGGATGGCATTGGCAAAGGCGTGGCGGGGCCGGGCTTGCGGCTTGGCGCGCTGCCCGATGCCCAAGAACGGAGACAGGCCTTGAGCGCAGAGCTTCCCCGCATCCTGATCACCGGGACCGCCGGTTTCATCGGCTTTCACCTGGCCCGGCTGCTTCTGGCCGAGGGCTGGCGGGTGCAGGGCTATGACGGGATGACGGATTATTACGATGTCGCGCTCAAGCATGACCGGCATGCGATCTTGCGCGCGCATCCGAATTTCACCGCGACCGAGGCGATGCTGGAAGATCAGCCCCGTTTCGATGCCGTGGCCGACGCCTTCCGCCCCGAGGTGATCGTGCATCTGGCCGCCCAGGCCGGGGTCCGCTACAGCCTGGAAAATCCGCGCGCCTATCTCGACAGCAACGTGATCGGCACCTTCTCCGTGATCGAGGCGGCGCGGCGGCTGCAGGTGAAACATCTGCTGATCGCCTCGACCTCCTCGGTTTACGGCGCCAACCCGAAGATGCCCTTTGCCGAGACCGACAAGGCCGACACCCAGCTGACGATCTATGCGGCGACGAAAAAGGCCAATGAAAGCATGGCCCATGCCTATGCGCATCTGTGGAACCTGCCGGTGACGATGTTCCGCTTCTTCACCGTTTACGGGCCCTGGGGGCGGCCGGATCTGGCGCTTTACAAATTCGTCGATGCGATCCTCGATGACCGGCCGATCGACATTTACAACCACGGCGAGATGTATCGCGACTTCACCTATATTGATGACCTCGTGCGCGGGATCCGGCTGTTGATCGACGCCGTGCCGCAGCGCCCCGAGGATGGCGTGGTGCCCGCGGGCGACAGCCTGTCGCCGGTGGCGCCGTTCCGCATCGTCAATATCGGCAATTCCGACAAGGTGCGGCTGCTGGATTTCGTCGAGGCGATCGAGGCCTGTCTGGGCAAGACGGCGCTCCGCAATTACCTGCCGATGCAAAAGGGCGACGTGCCCGCGACCTTTGCCGATGCGACGCTGCTGCACAGCCTGACCGGCTACCGGCCGCAGACCGATTTCCGCGACGGCATCGCCCGCTTCGTCGACTGGTATCGCGGGTATTACAACAAATGACCGGGCGGCGGGGCAGGGCGCCGCGGCGCTGTGAAAGCCGCGGCGGCCGTGCTAGAATTGCCGCGAAAGGGTCTTGCTTGCGGGAGGGACGGGGATGAAATCTGCGGTGGTTCTGGCGCTTCTTGGCAGTCTGGCGCTGACGGCGCCCGCGCTGGCGCAATCGGCGCCGAAGACCGAAAAGGACGAGACCAAACCCGCGGTGGTCCTGCCCGAGGGCGATCTGCCCGTCGGCCGCGCCACCAACCTGGTGTTCCTGTTGCCGCTTCTGGGCGGCGTGGCAGGGCTTGCGGCGCTTTCGGCGGGCGGCGGCGGCGGCAGCTCGACCCCCTCCACCAACTGAGCCCGCCCGCCCGCTCGAACGCAGGCCGTCTTATTCCGAGACGGCGTTGACCGAGGAGACCAGCAACGAGGGCGTCAGCGCCTTGATCACGTTGCTCCAGTGCTGCACCGGCTGGGCGGCGACGAAGATCACGTCATTGGCATGCAGATCGAAGCGCGTCGCCAGCAGCATCGCCGCCATGTTGCCCGCGTCCAGATGCCAGGCGGTGATCGCGTCATATTCCAGCGGATCGGCAGAGCCGCGCAGCACATAGATCTCTTTCGGGTTCGAGCTGGCCGTGCTCAGCCCGCCGCCCGCCTCGTAAAGCGCATCCGCCAGCGTCGCCTTGCGGTCGAAGGGCAGCGGGAAGCGGCTTTGCTTGCCGATCTCGCCGGTGACATAAACGTAATCGCGCGCCTCTGCCCCCAGATCGAGCCGGGTGGCAAAGGTTTCGCGCGCTTCGGACAGCTCGGACCGGCGCAGCGCCACCTCGGTCTGCAGCGCCTCGAGCCGCGACTTGCGCTCGGCCTGACGGAAATTGGCGAGCGTGATCTGCTGCTCGAAATAGGCCGCCGCCCGGTCCAGCGCATAGCCGCTGTCGACAAACAGGCTGTCGCCCGCCGCCAGCGGCAGCTGCCCCACCGCGGGATCTTCCTGCACCGCCTTCAGCGGCATCTGGTAAAGCTTGCCGCCGCGGTGCAGCCGCACCAGCGCGGTGTCGGGATCGGCCGGGGTCGCCCCGCCCACCGCCGCCAGCGCCGCGTCCAGATGCAGCGGCGCCAGCGTCACCGGCACCACCCCGGGCGCCGCGACATCGCCGCCGATCGCCACGGTCTTTGACCGGAATTCGGCGATCTCCAGCGAGAAGGTCGGGTCGATCTTCCGGTCAAGGAAGCTTTGGAACAGCGTCGCCTCGGCGTCGTCGACGGTCTGGCCCGCGATCTGCACCCGCCCCACCGTCGGCACCGAGATCGTGCCGTCATCCTGCACCGTATAGCCCTGCCGCGCGGTCTGGGCGGCGAGGATCCCGGTCAGCTGTCCGACCGTGGTGCCGTCGCGCGGGGTCGCCAGCAGCACGACATCGCCGACGCCGATCCGATAGCTCGCGGGGGCGAGCGGCGGCGGCAGGCGCATCTGCGGCGGCTCGGGCCGCGCGAGGCGCGGCAGCGTGCCTTCGGGGGCGGCGACGGGTTCGGCCAAGGTGCCGCCAAGGCCCGCGGTCTGGCGGAAATAGCTGGGCAGCTGGCGCGGCTGATAGGGGGCGGCATTGGCCACCAGCACCGATTCCGCGCTGACCGGCAGGACGCGGACCTTGCCCTCGGCGCTGATGCCGGGGCGGACCTTGGCGCCGTGATAGGCGACGCCGCAGCCGCCAAGGGTCTGAGAGAGCATCGTCGCGGTCAGCAGCACGGTCAGCAGGCGCAAGGTCATCTCCGGGGCTGGGGCGGCCGGGCAACTGCGGGCGCGCTGCTTCCGCTCTAGGCTGCGGGCGCGAGATTCGCAATCTGGCCCTGCCCCGCCGGGAGAGGGCCGTGCCGTCTCAGGCGCCGGTGCGGCGCGCCACCACCCCGGCGGTGCGCAGGATCAGGCCAAGATCGCGGCGCAGCGACAGATCGCGGCCGTAGCTTTCGTCGAACTGCACCCGGGCGGCCAGCGTGGTGTCGTGACGGCTGACGACCTGCCACAGCCCGGTCACGCCCGGACGCATCCGGAAATAGGCCCGCCCGCCCGCCTGACGGTAAAGCGGTTCCTGTGCGGGCAGGAAGGGACGCGGGCCGACCAGGCTCATGTCGCCCTTCAACACGTTGAAGATCTGCGGCAATTCATCAAGGCTGAGCTTGCGCAGCCAGGCGCCTGCGCGGGTGATGCGGGGATCGTGGCGCAGCTTCTGATAGGTCGCCCATTCGGCGGCGATGGCGGGATCGCGGGCGCACATCTCGGCCAGCACGCGTTCGGCGCCGGGGACCATGGTGCGGAACTTGTAGCAGGCGAAGATCCGGCCGTCGCGTCCGACGCGGGGCTGGCAGAACAGCGCCGGATGGCCGTCAAGCCGCACCCAGAGCCAGATCAGCGCGATCACCGGCAGCAGCACCGGCAGCATCAGCACCGCCAGCACCAGATCGGCCAGCCGCTTGCCGAAACGGGCATAGACCGCGCGCAGGACGCCGGGCCGGGGCGCAAGCGCCCGCTCCAGCGCGACAAGGTCTTCGGCCGAAGATCCGATGTCATAAAAGGCCATCTCACACTCCCAGAGGTCAGCTCGCAAGGTCTCGGCACCCAGAACGATCGCACGCGGGATCTTTCGCAGATCACGCGTTAACCCATTGATTACGAGTATGGCGCAAATGAGACGCGACCGGTTCCAAATGGCGGCACTGCGCCCGGGCAGGGCAGGATTGTTGCACGAAGCCCGGACAATGCGGCGGTTGCGGCGGTGCGGTGGAAAGCGCTTAGCCTGTCGGGCAAACTCTGCTAGGACGGGGCGGATTGCGGGTGCGGCAATGCCTTGCGCCCCGCCGCGACGGTTTCGATGGAATGCAGATGAACGCTCCTCACACTCACGCCGAACGTCCCGCGCCCGAGGACGAGATGATCGATCTTGCGCAGGGGCTGCGGACCCTGCGGGCGGGCTGGCGGACGATCGCGGCCGGCTTTGCCGTGGCGGTGGCGCTGGGGCTGCTTTATGCGCAATTCCTCGCGACGCCGGTCTATACGGCGCGGGCGACGGTGGTGCTGGAAACCCGCAAGCCGCAGGTGATCGACCTCGAGGGGATGATGGGCGGGCTGACCGGCAGCTCGGACGAGCTGAACACCGAGGTGGAGGTGCTGCGCTCGCGCGGGGTGGCGGAAAAGGTGGTGGCGGAGCTCGATCTGGCCGCGGACCCGGAATTCAACGCCACGCTGGGGGCGCCGTCCCTGCGGGCGCGGTTGCGCGGGCTTTTCGGCGCGGCCGCGGCGCCCGATCCGGCGGCGATCCGGGCGGGGGTGGTCGATGCCGTTCTGGCCCATCTGGCGGTGCGCAACCTGCCCGACAGCTATGTCTTCGAGGTTGCGGTGCAGTCCGAAGACCCGCAAAAGGCGGCGCGGATCGCCGATGCCTGGACGAAGCGCTATATCGTCAACCAGATCGAGGTGAAGTTCGAGGCGACCGAACAGGCGACGGTCTGGCTGGGCAACCGGGTGGCCGCGCTGAAGCGCCAGCTCGAGGCGACCGAGGAAAAGGTGAAATCCTTCAATGTCGGCACGACGCTGATTTCCGAGGAGTCGCTGGCGGCGCTGCAGGTGCAGCTCAAGGATCTGCGCGAGCGGATCGCCGACACGACGCAGGCGGCGGCGCGGGCTTCGGCGCGGGCCGCGGCGCTGGAAGCGGCGCGGACGCCCGATGAAAAGGTCGCGGCCGCGGGCGAGGCCGGGCTGGCGCGGCTGGCAGCCGGGACTGGCGCCGAGTTCGAGGCGCAATTTGCCCTGTTGCTGGCGCGGGCGCGGCTGGAACGGGCCCGGGCCGAGGATCAGCTGGCGGCGATGCGGCGCACCGAAACGACGCTTTCGCGGCAGATCTCGCGGCAGGGCGACGACATGATCGCGCTGCAGCAGCTGACGCGCGAGGCCGAGGCGAACCGCACGCTTTACGAATATTTCCTGGGGCGGCTCAAGGAAACCTCGGCGCAGCAGGGCATCCAGCAGGCCGACAGCCGGATCCTCTCGGCGGCGGTGGTGCCCAAGGTGCCGACGGCGCCGCGCAAGGGGCTGATCCTGGCGTTCTGCGCCGTGCTGGGCCTGATCGCGGGGGTGGCGGTCGTGCTGCTGCGCGACCTGCTGCGCGACGGTTTTCGCACCGCGCGCCAGCTGGAGGAGGACACGGGCCTCGTCGTGATGGGGCAGATCCCGGTCATTCCCGGCGCGACGCGGGGCGAGGTGATGGGCTATCTGGCGGCGAAACCCTCCTCGGCGGCGATGGAGGCGGTGCGCAACCTGCGCACCTCGGTGCTGCTGTCCAATGTCGATGCGCCGCCGCAGGTGATCATGCTGACCTCTTCGGTGCCGGGCGAGGGCAAGACGACGAATGCGCTGGCGCTGGCGATGAATTTCGTCGGCATCGGCAAGTCGGTGCTGCTGATCGAGGGCGACATCCGCCGCAACATGCTGGCGGAATATTTCCCACAGCATGCCGGGCGCAAGGGGCTGGTGTCGCTGCTGTCCGGCGCGGCCGAGGTGGACGAGGTGGTGATCGCCCATCCCGAACTGGGCCTGTCGCTGATCATGGGCGAGCGCAGCCGGGTCAATGCCGCCGATCTGTTCATGTCCGACGCCTGGAAGGGCTTCATCGCGCAGATGCGGCGCCGCTTCGACTATATCCTGATCGACACGCCGCCGGTCCTCGTGGTGCCCGATGCCCGGATCATCGCGCAATCGGCCGATGCGGCGCTGTTTTCGGTGCTTTGGGACGGCACCCCGCGCCGCGAGGTCTTCGAGGCGCTGCAGCTTTTCGCCAGCGTGCGCCAGAAGGTCAGCGGCCTGATCCTGAGCCGGATCGACACCGACCGGATGCAGCGTTACGGGCAGGGCGGCAGCTATGGCGCCCGCTACGGCGCGCATGCGGAATATTACCGCGACTAGCGGCGATCGGGGCCAGGATCGGGGCGGGGCTCAGCGCCGCCCCGGATCGATCCGGCGCAGCGAGATCTTGCCGGTCAGCGGCCCGGTCCACTGGCTGGATTGCACGATCTCGCCGGTCTCGGGCACCACCCAGTAGAAATTGTAAAACCGCGCCAGCGCACCGCGGCAGGCCTCGGTCATCGTGCGGGTGGGGACGGCGCGGGGGCCGATGCGGACGGTCTCGATCTCGCCCGGGGTGATCCGGCAGCGAAAGGCCCGCGTCACCGCATGGTCATTGCCGTCGATCAGCGTCATCAGCCGCGTCGATGTGCCGGCCGAAAGCCCCCGCACCAGCGCCGCGCTTTGCGTCACCTCCGCGGCCATCACATCGGCGCCAAAGCCCCGGCTGCCGACCAGAAGCCCGCCCTGAAACATCAGTTGCGCGCCATCGGCCGCGATCATCGTCTCGACGCCGTCGGGCTCCGATACGGTCTGCCGCCGCAGCACCGCGATCGCCTCCGGCCGGGATTCGACCGCCGCCGCAAGGGCCGGGGCGCCCGCGCGTTCGGCCGCGGCAAAGTCCGGGTTCGGCTCGGCCGCGCGCGCGCGCAAGGGCAGCGCCCCCGCCAGCAGCGCCCGTGTTCCCGGGTCCGAGGAACAGCCCGCAAGCGCCGCCAGAACCGCAAAAGCCGTCAGAACCTGCCGCCTGTTCATCGCCAGAACTTGCCCCATTGATCGGAGAGCGTCTGGGCATTCGTGCCCCGGACCTCCTCGTAAAGCCGATGCGCGATCGCCACCCGGGCGCCGCCGTCGCGCTGGATCGGCCGGATCGTCTGCGCAAAGCCGCGCCGCGACGGCTCTCCGGTCAGCCAGTCCAGCGGGATCGTCAGGCTGATGCCCTTGTCGAACGAGCCCTCGCCGAAATCGTCAAAGGAAATGCCGGTCAGGGTGAAGAAAGCCGCGACGCGGAACCCGTTGTCGAATTCGCGGGCCAGCGTCAGCGTGCCGCCCCAGTCGCCCGCCAGATAGCGCCCCAGATCGAGCTGGCCGCGGTAGCTGTCGCCAAAATCGTAATAGGCCGAGGCATGGCCGGAGGTGACGCGATAGTCGCCAAGCCCCAGCCGCGCGGCGGGATCGCGCTGCACAAGATGGTTCAGCTCGGCGCCAAGGGCGAGGCGGCTGCCCTGCGGATACCACAGGATCTCGCCCGAGACGCCCGCGAACATCTGTTCGAAATAGCCCGCCGAGACCCGGCCATACAGATCGCCCCCGGGCCGGACCAGGTAATCGGCGCTCAGCTGCACCAGCTGCGGCCCCGAAAGCTTGTCGTAAAGCGGCGCGTCGGAACGCACATGCGGTTGAATCGAATTCGAAATCCGGCTCGATTGATCCAGCGTGCCAAAGGCTTTCTGCCGGATCAGCGTTTCGACCGAAAGCCCCGGCGCCAGCCGGTAGCTGGCACTGGCCGCCAGCCCGACATCGGCGCGCAGCGGGCTGTCGGGGTCGAAAAGCGCGGTGCGGACATAGGGCAGCAGGCTCCAGTCAAGCGCCGGATAGACGCCCGGATCGGGGGCGAGCCGCGCGGGCGCGTCGGTGATCTGCGCCCGGGCGAAGCTTTGCCAGCTGCCGTCCCAGGCATGTTCCAGCTGATGCAGGTCCGCGCGGCGGAACGCGGCCTGCGTCGTCGGCATGCCCTGCGCGGTCAGGGTGATCTCGAAACGTTCGATCCCGGCGGGCAGGCTGTTGGCCATCGCGCGCGCCGCCCGCCCCAGCGCCTGCGGCGCGGCGCGAAAGCCCGGATTGGCCAGCACGATCCGGGCGCGGGCGCCGTCCTCGGCATAGCTTTCCAGCCGCAGCCCGTCGCGCGCCAGCGCCGATGCCAGACGGCTGCGGCTGGCCTCCGTGTTCCCGGCGGGCCAGCCCAAAGCGGCGATCTCGGCGCGCGGCAAAAGCGGCGCCACCGCCCTCTCGCGCCCGCCCGGCGCCCGCGGCGCGCGCGGGTCGAGCTGGTAGCTGAAGCCAAGCCCCAGCTGCGCCCCGCCGATCACCGCGGCCGTCAGCGTCAGCGCCTCGCTTGCCTGCCAGCTCAGGCCGATGTTCACCGGGCTGCGATGCGCAAAGCCCATGCTGG
Source organism: Rhodobacter capsulatus SB 1003 (assembly GCF_000021865.1). NCBI lineage: Bacteria > Pseudomonadati > Pseudomonadota > Alphaproteobacteria > Rhodobacterales > Rhodobacter > Rhodobacter capsulatus. The sequence continues at coordinate 2,107,809 of NC_014034.1, read as the reverse complement.
CAACCTCGCGCCGATAGGCGTCCGAGGAATATTCGACCGCCAGCTGCAGCCGGTCGTTCAGCTGATAACTCAGCCCGCCAAACAGCGCCGCCTCGCCGCGGAAGAAGCGGTTGAACGAGACGCGGCCGGTTTCCGACAGGCTGGTCAGGCCCGGCCGGGTCTCGAAGCGCTCGCCCAGCACCGCCAGCGGGTTGCGAAACCCGTGATACGATCCCAGCCGCCCCCAGCCTATGCCGCCGCTCAGCGCCAGCCGGTTGTCAAGGAACCGCTTCGTCGCGACCAGATATTCCGCGCCGAAAACCCCGGTGCCGCCGAAATCGCGCAAGCCCACCGCAAGCGCCGGAAACCGCGGGCTTTCGGTGCGGAACACATAATGCAGATCGAAGCTGCGGTCGTAAAGATCGGCCTCGGGCGTGTCGAAATAGCCGCGCAGGATCGAATAGCGAAACACCCCCGACAGCCGCGGCGTGATCTGGAACTGCAGCGTGTTGCGGGTGTGCCCGCCCAGAAAGGACGAGGTCCAGGCCAGCGTGCCATCGGGCGCGGCGGTGGCGGCTGGCAGATCGATCAGCCCGGGCGTGCCGTAGCTTGAAAGCCCCTCGGCGCGGGCGGGCGCGGAAAGGCCGGTCAGCGCCGCCAGCGCAAGGCCGGTCAGTGTCGGGGCGGCCGCGGGAAAGCGCAGGCGGGCCATCGGCTCAGGCGCCGATCCGGGCCAGGCTGGCGCGGATGCCCGCGACGAACCGCTCCTCCGAGAAATCCGCCGCCCGGGCGACGCAGGCCGCGGTGCAGTCGCGCCCCAGCCCCGAGGCCTCGAAGCGTTCGACCGCATCGACCAGCGCCTCGACCGACTGGTCGTGAAAGAACAGCCCGGTTTCCCCCTCGACCACGGTTTCGAGCGCCCCGCCGCGGCCCAGCGCGATCACCGGCCGCCCCGAGGCCATGGCCTCGACCGGGACCATGCCGAAATCCTCCTCGCCCGGGAAGATCAGCGCCTTGCAGCCCGTCATCAGCGCCTTGAGCTCGGCAAAGGGCCGCTTGCCCAGGATCTGCGTCCGCGGCCCGGCCTGCCGCGCCAGCGCCTTCGCCAGCTTGTCGGGACCGCCCAGCATCTTGAAGGGCAGGCCCAGCCGGCGAAACGCCTCGACCGCGATATCGGGGCGCTTGTAATGCGTCAGCTCGCCCACCCAGAGGTAATAATCGCCGCGCTCTGCCGCGGGGATCGGAGCGAATTCCTGCACCGCCACCGGCGGATGCACGACATCGGCGCTGCGGCGCCAGTATTTCTCGATCCGCCGCGCGACAAAGGCGGAATTGGCGACGAAGCCGTCGACGCGCGCGGCGCTGGTCACGTCCCATTGTCGAAGCGGATGCGCCAGATGCGGCATCATCAGCCGCGTCAGCCCGCCCGCGCCGTTCAGGTAAAGCGTGTATTGGTCCCACAGATAGCGCATCGGCGAATGGCAATAGCACAGATGCGGGGCGTTCGGCGGCGCGATCACCCCCTTGGCCGGACCCGATTCCGAGGAGATCACCAGATCGTAGCCGCTCAGATCCAGCTCTTCGAGCGCGCGCGGCATCAGCGGCAGGTATTTCTGGTACAGCCGCGGCGCAAAGGGCAGCCGCCCGACCCGGGTCTGATGGATCGCATGGCGGCGCAGCGCGGGCGAGATCCGCTCGGGCACGACGACATGGGTGAAGATGTCGGCCTGCGGAAACATCCGGCACAGCGCTTCGAGCACCTTTTCGCCGCCGCGCATCCCCACCAGCCAGTAATGGATCAGCGCCACCCGGCGCCCGTCGGCCGCCCCGGCCGCGAAAGGATCAACGTCTTGCACGGTCATCGGCCTGCCCCCAAATCCAGCCCGGCAGCGCCCCTGCCGGTTGCCCGTTCCGGCGCGACAGGGCTCACCCCGGCCTGTCGGGCCCCGGCCGTTATCGGGGCAAGTCCGGGCCCGGCGCAAGAGGATTTCCGCGTCCCGCCGCGGCTCAAAGCTCCAGGATCCGGCCCGGATGCGACCGGCCGCGCAGAATGTCGCGCAGCGCCAGCCAGTTGCCCGCCGCCCGGGCACGCCGGTCGATCCAGGGCTCGGGCCGGGCCATCTTCAGGTGATTGGCCAGAAGGTTGCGCAAGGCCAGCCGGGCGGCAAAGCGCCCCCGCATCGAGCCCTTGCGCCACAGATACCAGGGATTGGCGATCTGGCTGTAGCCCAGCCGCCGCCCAGCCGTCTCGCGGCCCGATTTCGTGCCCCGATGCACGCCTGCAAAGGCGTCTGTCCTGATCCGCCCCCCGGGCAGGCGGGCGGCGAAATCGCTGTCCTCCTGCCAGGCGTAAAGCGGCAGGGTCTCGTCGAACCGCGCCGGGCCGATCGCCGCCATCCGGTAGGCCATGTTGCAGCCGTAAAGGCTTTGCAGCCCGCTGCGCAGGATCTGTGGCGTGCCGCGCGGCGTGGCCTCATAGGCGGCCACCAGCGCGCGGGCCTGCGCATCATCCAGCCCGGGGCCGAGGATGCCATCGGCCAGCACAAGGCCGGTCATGCCGTTCACCTCGGGCCAGCGGGCAAAGGCGGCGACGATCCCTTCCAGCGCATCCTGCGCCGGGACGAAATCATCGTCGAAAAACACCACCAGATCGCAGTCGCCATTGATCCGGTCCAGGCCCGCATTGCGCTGCAGGCACAGGCCCTTGCGGGTCAGCACCGTCTCGGCGCGGGTTTCGGGGCCAAACAGCGGCGCCGGATCGAAGCCGATGTCGCTGTCCTGATGCCCGATCAGCAGGAGCCGGTCCGGGGCGCGGCTTTGGCGCTGCAGATGCGGCATCAGCTCGCGCAGGATGTCCGGCCGTCCGACCGAACAGATCACCACCGCGATACGGGTCTTCGGCTCTGCTGTCATGTCCTGCCCTGCGTCCTGCCTGTGCGGGTGATGGCGGGCGCGGGGCGCGATGTCAACAAAGCGCTGCCCCGGGCGGCACGAAGCGGTTGCCGCGCCGGGGCAAAGCCGTCACAGTCGCCCCGCGCCGCAGGCGCAAGAACGACGAAAAGACCGCGCCGCAGGCGCAAGAACGACGAAAAGACCGCGCCGCAGGCGCAAGAACGACGGAAAGACCGCGCCTTTGGCGCGAGGGCGAAAGGAACATCGGTGCCGAAGGTCGTCATCCTCAACGATGCCAGCGTCGCGCGTGGCGGCGCCACCGGCCTGGCGCTTTTGCAGGCGCGGCTGTTGCGGGCGCGCGGGTTGGCCGTGGTCTTTGCCAGCGCCGATCGCGGCGCGGGGGCCGCGGCGCTGCGCGACATCGGCGTCGAGGTGCATCTGGCGGGGGCGCAGCCGCTGACCGAGGCCGCGCCCCATGTCGCGGCGACGCGCGGGCTTTACAATCCGGCGGTGGCGCGGATGCTGGCGCGGGTGATCGCCGCCCATGACGGGCCCGACACCGTCTATCACGTCCATTCTTGGTCAAAGGCGCTGACGCCCGCGGTCTTTGCCGCGCTGCGGCCGGTGGCGCCGCGCGTTTTCATCCATGCGCATGATTTCTTTCTGGCCTGCCCGAATGGCGGCTTCATGGATTATCAGGCGATGCGGCCCTGCGCCCGGCGCGGGCTTTCGGCCGCCTGCCTGACGACGCAGTGCGACAAGCGCAGCTTCGCGCAAAAGCTCTGGCGCAGCGCCCGGCAGGCGATCTTGCACCGCAGCCTGCCGCGCCGCGCGCCCTGGGGCGGCATCGTGCTGATCCATCCGGCGATGGCGCCGCGCCTGGTGGCGCAGGGCTATCCGGCCGCGCGGCTGCGGGTGCTGCGCAACCCGGCCGAGGCGCTGTCGCCCTGCCGCATCCCGGCCGAGACGAACCGCGGCTTTCTGTTCATCGGCCGGATCGAGGCGGAAAAGGGCATCGAGGAGCTGATCGGCGCGGCGCAGGCGGCCGGGGTGGCGCTGACGGTGGTGGGCGAGGGGCCGCTGCGCGCGCCATTGTCCCGCGCGCATCCGCAGCTGCGCTTCACCGGCTGGCTTGACCGCGCCGGGATGCTGGCCGAGGCGCAACAGGCCCGCGCCGTCGTCATGCCCTCGCGCTACCCCGAGCCCTTCGGTCTGGTCGCGGCCGAGGCGGTGCTGTCGGGCCTGCCGGTGATCCTCTCCGAACCCGCGCTTCTGGCCCCCGAGATCGCGGCGCAGGGGCTGGGCTGGGCCTGCGACACCCGCGACCCGGCGGCCTTTGCCGCGCTGTTGCGCCTTGTGGCCGATCTGCCGCCCGCGGCGTTGCGGCAGGTTTCGGAGGCGGGCTTTGGCGCCCGTGCCGGTCTGTGCCTGACGACGGACGCCTGGTGCGACGGGCTTCTGGAGCTTTACGCGGGCGTCACCGGGTCTTTGGCGGCGGGGCCGGGCTGAGCGCCGCCAGCAGCCGGTCGAGATCCGCCCCGGCCTCGGCGATCACCGCGGGCTGGCGGGAGAAATCGCCGCCCGTTGCCGCCAGCCTCTGCACGCGCTTCGCCGCCGCCTCCGGGGCCAGCGTGGCGGCATCGGCCAGCCACCCTTCCTGCCCGACCGAGGCGAGGAAGGCGTCGAGCTTGTCATCCCATTTCAGCGCCAGAACCGGCACGCGGCTGGCATAGGCGGCGATGACCGCATGCATGCGAAAGGCGATCAGCGCGGCGCAGGGCGCGATCACCGCGGCGAGATCGGCCGGGGTTTCGGGCTGCACGATCTCGGCCCCCAACGCGCGCAGATCGGGGGCAAGCAGGGCCAGGGTCTCGCGGTCTTCGGGGGCGCCGTTGGTGAAGACGCGCAGCCGCGCGCCGTCCCGGCACAGGGCCCGGGCAAGCGCGCGATACCAGCGCAGCAGATCGGCGGCGGCAAGCGTCGTGCGCGCATGATAGCGCAGCGCCAGATGCGACATCACGCAAAGCCCGATCGGCGCGGCCGCCCCGGGGTCGCGCGGCGGCGGCGCCCAGGTCAGCGCGGTGAGCAGCCCGGGGTCGCGGACCTGGCTGGCGCGCTGCCCGGTCGTCTCGGCGAAGCGGGCATCCCAGCGCGCGCAGGAGGGCGCATCGCGCAGGAAGACCGCCCGCAGATCGACGCCCGCAAGGGCACGGCGCAGACGGCGCTCGCCCTCGGCGCTCCAGTCCGCGGCCATGCCGCAGGCGTGAAACGCCACCGGCAGGCCGCGGTCCCGCGCCGCGGTCAGTGCCAGGGCCAGCTTGGTCGGAAAGTTCAGGTCGTGATCGGACAGAAGATTGCCGCCGCCGATCACCATGGCCGTCGCCCCGGTCAGTTCACGCGCATAATGCGGCGCCCATTTGCGCGCCGAAGCAAGGGCGAGCGGCGCCCGAACCGCCTGCGCGCGCAGCCCCGGCGGCATCGCCTCCAGCAGCCGCAGCACCCGGCCACGCCCGGCCAGTCCCTGCCCGTAGCCCGTCCGCGCCGCCAGATCGATCGAACCGGCCGCCACGCCGCGCGCGCGCAGCCCCGCCTCGAGGCAGTCCGACAGCAGCCCGTCGCCCAGATTGGGGCTGAACTTGACGTTCATCAGGCGGATCAGGGGGGCAGGCGGCATCGGCGGCTCCGGCGGGCTGGGGTCCGGCCAGCTAGACCGGAATGCGGCATGATGGCAAGCGCGGCGGGGGGCGAAAGGTCTTGAAACGCGGGCCCCGGCCGGGTCAGAGTGCGGCGACAGGGGCGGGGGAACGCCGATGGAAGATCTGCAGGCAGCGCGGAGGGACCCGGCGCAGGACACCGGGGTTCTGGTGATCGGCGGCGGCATCGGCGGGCTGGCCGCGGCCGACGCGCTGGCGCGGGCGGGGCACCGGGTGGTGCTGCTCGAGGCCGGGGACTGGCTCGGCGGGATGCATCATTCGGTCGAGATCGGCCCCTACAGTTTCGATCTGGGCGCGATCTTTTACGAGGAGACGGCGGCGCTTTTCGACCTTGCGCCGGGGCTGCGCGATCTGTGCCCGCAGGTGCAGCGCGTGCAGTGCCGGATCGATCCCGAAGGCACGCTGTGCCATTACCCGATCGAGCTGCGCGATCTGCGCCGCTGGCCGCGGGCGCGGCTGGCGGGGGCGGTGGCGGCGATGCTGGCGGCGCGGCTCTTGCTGCGGCGCGACGGCACGCTGGAGCGGGCCTGCGTGAACCGGCTCGGGCCGGTCTTTTACCGCGGCACCGGGCTGCGCGATTACGTGGCGCGGTTCAACGTCAGCCCGCCCGAGGCGATCGACGAGGAATTCTTTGTCGACCGGATGCGCTTCGTGCACCGGCAGACCGATTTCGCCGCGATGGCGCGGGCGGGCTGGAACGGGCTGCGCCACGGCGCCTTTCGGGTGAAGCCGCGGGACCCGCTGCGGGTGCGGCCGCGCGCGGGCTATGGCGTGCTCTTCGAGCGCATCCGGGCACAGCTGGAAGCCGCGGGGGGGCGTGTCGTGTTGCAGGCGCCGGTGACGCGGATCGAACGCGAGGCTTCGGGGCGGATGGTCGTCACCAGCCCGGCGGGGCGGTTTCGCGTCGCGACCGTGGTCGGGGCGGCGCCCCTTGACACGCTGCACCGCGCGGTTTTCGGCACGGAAAGCGGCTTTGAAAGCCTGTCGCTGATGACGCTTTTCGTCTCGGCGGGGCGGTTTGCGCCCGGCGCGGGCACTCTTCTGTTCAACTTCCACGGCGCGGGGCGGTGGAAACGCGCCACCTTTTATTCCCGGATCTACCCCGATCCGGCGATCACGCGCGAGTATTTCTCGGTCGAGGCGACGCTTCTGCCCGGCGAGGCGCTGAGCCCCGAGACGGTCTTTGCCGAATTCGCCGCGCAATGTCTGCGGCTGGGTCTGGCCGAGGATCTGCGGCTGGAAGGCGCGGTGACGACGCCGCAGGCCTATCCGCTGTATCGCCCGGGCCAGCTTGCCCGGCGCGCGGCGGTGCTGGAGCGGCTGGTGCAGGCGGGGGTGCTGCCGGTCGGGCGGCAGGGGCGGTTCGAATATCTGCCCACCGCGAGCGGCGTCGTGCGGCGGGTGCAGGAAGAGCTGACCCGCGCGGGGCTCGCCCACGCGGGTCGCGACGCTCAGCCGTGACGGCGCTCAGACATAGGTGAAGGTGGCGTCGCTGACGCGGCCCGCCGCATCTTCGAGCAGCGCGATGACATGGCCGTCGATCGAGACCGCGACATCATTGCCGTTCACCGTCTCGTAGCTGGCATGGCCCGAAAAGCCCTTCAGCTGGATCGTCTCGCCAAAGGCGAAATCGGTGATGACATCGGTCGCATCGGCCGTGCGCGCGACAAAGACAAAGGTGTCGCGCCCCGTGCCGCCGCTCAGCGTGTCGGCGCCGAAATCGCCCGAAAGCGTGTCCGATCCGCTGCCGCCAAAGAGCCGGTCGGCGTCCTTGCCGCCGTAGATCTCGTCATTGCCCGCGCCGCCGTCGATGCGGTCGGTGCCCGCGCCGCCCAGAAGCAGGTCATTGCCGGTGCCGCCCAGAAGGGTGTCGTTGCCGTCATTGCCGGCCAGGGAATCGGCGCCGCCAAGGCCCAGAACGAAATCGCTGTCCGCCCCCGCGCTGAGCCGGTTGTCGGAATTGTCGAGCACGTTCACCTTGAGCGCCTTGAACAGGTCAAGAAGGTTGATTTGGAAAAACGGAAAGCCACGCATCCGGGGTCCTTTCGGGGCTGGGTCGCGCAGAGGCTCCTCGGGTCCCGGCAGGAATGGCCCCGGGCCCCGCGCGACGGGGGAAGACAGCCGCCATCTTGGCTTTATGGTTATGAAATAATTAAGGCCGAAATGGTTAATAAGTGCGGCCGGGCGGGGCGCCGCCCGATCAGCCGGAAAAGGCGGAGAGGCTGACGACCCGCAGCCGCCAGCCCAGCAGCAGCGTGACCGCGCCCAGCGCCGCCGCCGCCGCAAGGCCAAGGCCAAGCCCGACAAGCCCGGTTCCGAAGCCCGCCTGCAGCTCTGGCCAGACCAGCGCCAGCGCCAGCCCGTAGCCCAGCACCAGCCCGAGCGCGCGCCAAAGCGCCCGCAGCGCGGCGCCGATCGCGATGCCCTCGCGGCGCAGCAGCCACAGCGCGGCGGCGGTGCCCAGAAGGCCGGTCCCGGCCTGGCTCCAGGCCAGCACGGCCAGGCCGAAGGGCGCCGCCAGCGCCGCCGCCAGCACCGTCGCCAGCGCGAAGACGAGGTTGAACATCATGCCCAGCCGGGTCTTGTGCTGCGCCGCCAGCGCCGGTTCCAGCAGCAGCCCGCCAAGCCCGAAGACCGCCCGCATCGCCATCGCATAGGTGACGCCGATCCCGGCCGCATAGGCGGGGTTGAAGACCTCGGTCATCAGCACGGGGGCAAAGACGATCACCGTCGCCGCGACGCCGCCGGTCAGCACCGCGACCGTGCCCGCAAAGCGCGCGATCAGCGCCGAAAGGTCGCGATCCTGCCGCGCGGCGGCGCCAAGCTGGGTCAGCGCGAAGCTGGACATCGGCTGTTGCACCACCTCGACCGCGCCGCCCGCGATGCGGTTGCCAAAGCGGTAAAGCCCGGCCTCGGCGGTGGTGAACATCAGCCCCAGCAGCAGATCGCCCGCGTAAAGCTGCAAAAAGTTCAGGAACCGCGACCCGTAAAGCCCGCCCGAATAGCGCAGCGCCTGCCAGGCCAGCGCCGGATCGAAGCCGCGCCCGGGCCGGATCGGCGTCAAAAGCGTGTAGAGCAGCTGCGCCGAGAGCACGCGCAGCCAGCGAAAGGCCACCAGCGCCAGCAGCGATTGCCACCACCAGAGCAGCAAGACGCCCCCCACCAGCGCCAGCGCATTCTGCCAGAACATGATCTGGAAATGCCGGTTCACCTGCTGACGGCGCAGCAGCACCGCCGAATACCAGGCGCCAAGCCCCGCGACCGGCTGCACCAGCGCCAGAAGCTGCAGCACCCGGCACAGCTCGGGCGCATGCAGCACGGCGGCGATCTGCGGCGCGGCCAGTGCCAGCAGCGCCGAGGCGGCGACCGAAAGCGCCGCCAGCAGCCAGAAACTGGTCGCCTCGACGGCGCGGTCGTCCTCTCGCGCGGTGACGATGAAATGGTAAAAGCCGGTGTAGCTGAGGGTCTGGATCAGGGTGACGAACACGATGCCCAGCGCATAGACGCCATAATCCGCCGGGGTCAGGAACCGCGCCGCCAGCAGGGTGATGACAAAGGTCGAAAGCTGCTGCGTCGCCCGCGCGACAAAGGCGAAGATCGCCGCCGCGCCGCGCCGTCCGCGGCTGGCCCGGGCGGAGCGGGGACCGCCGCCGCGGCGGGGGGGGGCAAATCGCTGGTCATGGGCTGCCACTGTCCCCTATACTGTGCGGGTGCCGTGAAGGCGCCAGACCGCCTTCGAAAGCAAGGCATATCGGAAATCACCCCGGCGTCAACGCCCCCAGCTCGGACCCGCTCTGGCTTCATGCAATTCGTTTCCAGCACGCTTTTCGGTCTGGCCTTCGTGATCTGGGCGCTTTGGCGCGGCCCGTCGGGGGCGGTGGTGGCGCTGTTCGCGGCGATCCCCTTTGGCATGATGGCGGCGATCAACCTGCCCGCGCTGGGGAATACCTCGCTTCTGGCCAGCGATCTGGTGGTGGTGACGCTGGCTTGCATGATGGTGCTGCGGCGCGGCTTTGGCGAGGATCTGGCCCGGCTCCTGGCGCCGCGCGGGGCGGGGATCGTGCTGGCGCTGTTTCTGGCCCATGCGGTCTTCGCGACGCTGTTCTATCCGCGCCTGTTTGCGGGCGCGACGCAGGTTTTCAGCCTGGCGCGGGCGGGCAACGAGGCGGGGATCGTCAGCCAGCCGCTGGCGCCGGGCGGCGGGAACCTGTCGCAGCTGTTGCGCATGCTTCTGAGCACGCTGCTGTTTTTCGCCGTCGCCCTGGTCGCCGCGCGCCGCCCCGATCCGGGGATCGTGCTGCGCGCGATGACGGCGGTGACGCTCTGCCATGCCGGTCTGGGCCTTCTGGACATCGCCACCCAGGCGACGGGGACCAGCTGGATCCTGCAGCCCTTGCGCACGGCGAATTACGCGCTGATGCTGGGCAACGAGATGGCCGGGCTGAACCGGCCGATCGGCGGGTTTTCGGAAGCCTCGTCCTATGGTTACGTGCTGATCGGGCTGATCGGCTTCTGGCTGGGCCAGGTCTATCACGACCGGTCGGGGCGGCGCTGGCCGGTCTGGCTGCTGGCGCTTCTGGTGATCTTGTGGCTGCGCTCGACCTCGTCTTCGGCCTATGTGGGCGGGCTTTTGCTGCTGATCGTCTTCGCGCTGCCGCGGCTTTTCGAGCTGACCCGGCGGCGCCGGGCCGGGGTGCCGCGGCGGGCGGCGCTGGTGGTCTTGGGCGGGCTTGCGGCGCTGGGGCTGGTGCTTCTGGCCCTTGTGACGCTTTACCAGACCGTTCCGGCGGTCGCGCAGTTCCTTGACCGGGCGCTTCTCGACAAGCTCTCGACGCAATCGGCCGAGGAACGCGGCAGCTGGGATGCGCAGGCCTATCGCAATTTCCTGGACACCTGGGGGCTTGGGGCGGGGCTTGGCTCGGTGCGGGCGTCAAGCTGGATCGCGGCGACGCTGGGCACGACGGGGCTGATCGGGCTTTTGCTGCTGTTGCTGTTCCTGTGGCGGCTGTTCCGGTTGCCGTTCGACCGGGCGGATGCGCTGCGCTGGCCGCTGGCGGCGGCGCTGAAACTGGGGATGGCGGGCTGCCTGTGCCGGGCGCTGGTGGTCAAGTCGAGCCCCAATCTGGATTACATCTTTCTGGGCATGGCCGGTCTTCTGGTCGGGCTGTGGCTGAACGGCCGCCGTCCGGCCGCCCCGCGCCATCGCCCGCGGCACGGCATGGAGGACAGATGACACCCACCGATCCCTGGCGCGCCGGGCTGAAAGAGGGGTTGAAACAGGGGCTGGGGCAGGGGCTGCGGCTGCTTCTGCCGCAGTGTCGGTTCGAGCGGTCGATCTTTCTGCTGGCGCATATGCGCTGCGGCTCGACGGCGCTGTCGAACATCCTGTGTTCGCGCCCCGACATCAGCGGCTACGGCGAGGCGCATATCCGCTACGACGGCCCCGCGGCGCTGGGGCGGCTTGTCGTCAATCAGGCGCGGCGGGGCAGTTTCCGGCCCGGGGCGGCGCATCTGTTCGACAAGATCCTGCACGACCGTCACGACGCGCAAGCCCCGCCCGGGTTCTTTGCCGCGCGGGCGATCTTTCTGGCGCGGCGGCCGGGGCCGAGCATCCGCTCGATCCGCGATCTGTTCCGGGGCATTGGCCGCGAAGACGAATATCCCGACGATGCGGCGGCGGCGCGCTATTACGTCACCCGGCTCGATGCGCTGGCGCGGCTTTGGGCGCGGTTTCCGCCCGATCGTCGCGTCTGGCTGACCTTCGGCGCGCTGATCCGCGACCCCGAGGCGGAGCTTTCGCGGATTTCCGCCGCGCTGCGGATCGTTCCGGCGCTGGAAAACCGCTATGTCAGCCCCGCGGCCTCGCGCCGGGGCGGGGGCGGCGATCCGACGCAAAGCGGCCGTTTCACCCGGATCGAGCCGCGCCGCGACGACCCGGCCCGCGATGCCGCCGTGCCGCTCGACATCCCCGAAGCGCTGCGCGATCAGGCCGAGGCGGCCTATCTGCGCTTCGAGGCGATGATCCGCGGCGGCTGAGCCGGGCGCTACAGGAACCGCCCGCCGCCCGCCGCGCGCCAGGCCCGCAGCGCCGGTTCCAGCCGGTCGCGGGTCGCCAGCCCCGCCGCCTCGGCCCAAAGCGGCAGGATGTTGGTGGAGATCATCAGCTTCTCGATCCGCTCGGGATGGATGCCGAGGCCGGTGGCCGAGATCGGCCGCAGGGCCGCCGCCGCCGTCTTCAGCACCCCGGCGGGCAGCATCGCCGTGCGCGCCTTCGGAAAGGCGACGCGGCGGAAGGTCTCGACGATCTCCTCGATCGTGTAGCGGTTCGCATAGGCGCCGTTGAACAGCACGCTGCGTTCGCGCAGATCCGCCGCCGCCAGCATCCAGTCCAGCAGATCGGCGACATGGATGCAGGATTTGATCGTGTCCCTGCGGCCCGGATAGACGAAAATCCCCTTTTCCAGCATCCGCGCCAGCCGGGTGAAATTGCCGCCCTCGCCCAGACCGAAGACGACCGCGGGGCGAACGATCACCAGACGGCGGTCCGGGTCGGCCTCGAGCCAGTCGCGGTGCAGATCTTCGGCGATGCGCTTTGAGCGGCCGTAATCCGACACCGGCGCGGGGGCGGTGCTTTCGTCCTTGGCGGCCTCGTCGGGGCCATAGACGGAAATCGAGCTGGTGAAGACGATCTGCCCGCAGCCCTGCCGGGCGGCGAACCGCGCCACCTCGCGGGCGCCGCGGACATTGGCGTCGTAATATTCCCAGGGCGCGTGACCGGGCGTCGTATGCACCGCCGCGAGGTTGAAGATCCGCGGCACCGGCCCCGGAAGCGTCAGCCCCGAAAGATCGCGCACGTCGCCGATCCGGTAGTCCACCCCGGCGACCGGCCGCGCGGGCGGGCGCAGATCGAGGCTGACGATCCGTGCCGCGCCCGCGGCGCGCAGCCGCCCCAGAAGATGCGTGCCGATGAAACCCGAGCCGCCGAAGACCACCTGGGTCGCGCCATTGGGGTCGAAATCTCTCATGCTCTCATCCCTTCGCGCCCGGACCGCGGGCATAGGGGTCGTCATAGCGGATGATGTCATCCTCGCCCAGATAGGCGCCGGTCTGCACCTCGATCAGCACCATCGGCATCTTGCCGGGGTTTTCCATCCGGTGCACCGCGCCCAAGGGCACATAGACGGACTGGTTTTCCGTCACCAGCGTCACCCGGTCATCGACCGTCACCCGCGCCGTGCCCTGCACGACGATCCAGTGTTCGGCGCGGTGGTGGTGGCTTTGCAGGCTCAGGCTGGCGCCCGGATGCACGACGATGCGCTTGACCTGAAAGCGGTCGGCCAGCGCCAGCGTCTCGAACCAGCCCCAGGGCCGGTGATCCTTGGGAAACTGCTCCGCCTGCTTGGCCTTGCGCGTCCTGAGCGCCTCGACCGCCTTTTTCACCTCCTGCGCGCGGGACATGTCGGCGACCAGAACCGCATCGTTCATCGCCACCGCGATCACATTCGTCAGCCCGATGCCGACCAGCTCGACCCCCTCGCTTTCCGAGCGCAGCAGGCTGTCGTGACATTCGATCGCCGTCGCGCCTTGCGAGGTCGCCACCCCGGCCGCATCGCGCGGTTGCGCCGCCCAGACCGCATCCCAGCCGCCAAGGTCCGACCAGTCGCCGCCAAAGGGCACGGCGCAAAGGTTCGTCGCCCGTTCCATCACCGCATAGTCGATCGAGATGTCGGGCGCCTGCGCCCAGGCCTTGGGATCCAGGCGCAAAAAGCCCAGATCGGCGCGCGCCGCGGCCAGCGCGGCTTCGACCGGGGCCAGAACCTCGGGCGCATGGGTCCGAAAGGCTTCCAGCATGTCGGCGGCGCGAAACAGGAAAATCCCGGCGTTCCACAGATAGGTGCCCGCCGCCAGCATCGCCTCGGCGCGGGCAAGGTCGGGCTTTTCGACGAAACGGGCCAGCGGCACCGGCGCCCCCCCGGGGCCCGGCGGCGCGGTCAGTTCCAGATAGCCATAGCCGGTTTCGGGCCGCGTCGGCGTGATGCCGAAGGTGACGATCTGCCCCGCCGCCACCGCGGGCAGGCCGCGGGTGACGGCGTTGCGAAAGGCCACCGCATCGGGGATCGCATGATCCGAGGGCGCGACGAGCAGCACCGCCTCGGGGTCGTCTTGCAGCGCATGCAGCGCGGCGGCGAGCACGGCGGGGGCGGTGTTGCGGCCCTCGGGCTCGATCAGGATCGCGCCGGGATCGATGCCCGCCTCGGCCAGCTGTTCGGTGACGATGAAGCGGAAATCGCTGTTCGTCAGCACCACGGGGGGCGCGAAGCCAGGGCCGTGCAGCCGCCGCGCCGAGGCCTGAAACAGCGTCTCCGGGCCCAGAAGCGGCACGAATTGCTTCGGATAGGACTTGCGCGAGAGCGGCCACAGACGGGTGCCGGAGCCGCCACACAGGATTGTCGGATAGATCATCGGCTGCCCCCCCGGGATGGTGAACGTCGTGACGGCGCAAGTCGTGAAGGCGCAAGTCGTGACGGTGCAAGTCTGGACCGTGCAAGGCAAGCACGAAGGCGGCGCGGCCGCAATTCCTTAATTCCGGCCCAGCGCCGCGGCCACCGCTGCCATCGCGTCGGCCAGCAACTCCTGCGCCGCGGCGGCGGTGGCGGCTTCGGTGTAAAGACGGAATTCGGGCGCATTGCCCGAGGGGCGCAGATGCAGCACCCGCCCGTCCTGCAGCCCGATCCGCAGCCCGTCGGTGCGGTCCAGCGCGGTCTCGGTGCCGAAGCGGGCAAGAAAAGCCGCGCGGGCGGCGCCCTCTTGCGACAGATGCGCCAGAAAGGCGGCGCTGGCCTCGGTCGGCATGTCGGTCAGCCGGTCCGAGGCGGTCACCCGGGCGGGCAGGGCGGCGCAAAGCGCGGCCAGGCTTTGCCCCGCGCGCCGGGCGGCGACAAGCGGGGCGAGCAGCGGCAGCACCGCATCGCGGGTGCGCAGGGCGGGCAGCGGACCGGCCGGACCCGCCGCGTCAAAGCCAAGCAGAAAGCCGCCATTCGCCTCGAATCCCACGATTTTCGCAGCGGGATCTTGTGCCCGCGCCGCCTCCATCGCGGCGATGACAAAGGGCGAGCCGATCTTCGTGCGGGTGACGGCGTCGAAATCGGGAAGCTGGTCGAGCAGCGAATTCGACGAGACCGGGGTGCAGATCACCCGCGCGCCCAGCGCCCGCGCCGTCAGCACGCCCAGCAGATCGCCCGCGATCACCTGCCCGGTGCCGTCGGTCAGCATCGGCCGGTCGGCGTCGCCATCGGTCGAAAGCACCGCCGCCAGATCGTGGTCGCGGCACCAGGCGGCCAGCGTCGCGCGGGTTGCGGGATCGACCGCCTCGGTATCGACGGGGATGAAGCTGTCGGAGCGCGCCAGCCGCAGCACCTTCGCGCCAAGCCCCTGCAGGATCGCGTGCAGCAGATCGCGCGCCACCGAGGAATGTTCATAAAGCCCGAGCCGCAGCCCCGAAAGCGCCGCGGGACCAAAGGCGGTGACGTAACGGGCGACATAGGCCCCGGCCACTGCCGGGGCGGGGGTCAGCTGCCCCTCGGGTCGCGGCGGGACCGGGGTGCCCAGCGCGGCCAGGATCGCCGCCTCGTCCGTCTTGGTGATTTCGCCGGTGGGGGTGTAGAATTTCAGCCCGTTGCGGTCGGCCGGGATGTGGCTGCCAGTGACCATCACCGCCGCCGCGCCCGAAGCCATCGCCGCCATCGCCAGCGCGGGCGTGGGCAGCGCGCCGCAATCGCGGACCGCAAGCCCCGCCGCGCGCGCCGTCGCGATCACCTCCGCCGCGATCCGGCCCGAGGAGGGGCGCAGATCCTGGCCGACGAACAGGCCGGTGCCGGTCGGGCAGGCGGTCAGGAAGGCCGCGACATGGGCGCCGATCAGCCCGGGCGTCAGATCGACGACACGTCCGCGCAGGCCGCTGGTTCCGAATTTGGGGGGCATCACTGTCCTCTTGGGGTTTGGCCCCGTTCTAAGGTCCGGGCGCGGCGCTGTCGAGCAAGGCGATGGGGGTGTCGGCTTTGCCTCGAAGTTTAGCCATTCGGTCCGGCCGGGTCGGGAGGAAGCTAAGGCTTTGTTAAACCCGCGGCGCTCTAGTGGTCTTGGGCGCTGGCGAGGCGTCCGGGGGGGCGTGCCTTGGCATGCCGGGACTTGGGGTGATCGTGATGACGGATTTTTTCGCCCGCCTGCGGGCGGGGCGGCGCTTTGCGCTGGTGATGGCCTTTGGCGCGGGGCTGGGCGGCGCGGCGCCGTTCGGCCTTTCGGGCGCGGCGGCGCAGGACCTTGTGACGGGGGGGCAGCCGCCTGCGCCGATCATCGTGCGCAATGATCTGGGCGGCGATGTCGGCGCCTTTGCCAACCGCATCCGCGCCATGGCCGCCGCGGGCCAGACCGTCGAGATCCGCGGCGCCTGCTATTCCGCCTGCACCATGTATCTGGGCCTGCCCGGCAGCTGCATCAACCGCAACAGCCAGTTCGGCTTCCATCGCCCCAGCTATTTCGGCCTCGCGCTTGCCCCCGAGGAATTCGACTTCTGGTCGCGGGTGATCGCGGCGCATTATCCGCCCGCCCTGCGCGACTGGTACCTGCGCGAGGGCCGGTACAGCGTGGGCCTGCGCACGATCTCGGGGGCGCAGCTCATCGATCTGGGCGTTCCGGAATGTCACCGCGCCTGAGCGCGACCGGGCCGGACCGGGGCGCCGCCGCGGAACCGGGGCGCCGATCCGCGCGCCGGACAGCTGATCCGGGCAGGTGATTCGGCCGCCCGCCGGTCCTTGCCCCGGTCTTTCCCCGGTCAGCGCGCCGCGCGACGGGCGCTTTTGGGTGCGCGTCGGAACGATTAACCATTCTGCTGCCCGGCGATGTTCAACTCTGTCATGGCCTTGCGCCGGTCTGCGCAAAATTGCGGCATTGCAGCAATCCCCGAGTGAAAGCCTCTAGGACAAGGCGTCAATCTACCTTAAGATGAATGAAGTGTTAATGGTGCTGCTGTTTCTCATTCCTTCAAATACAGTTCACAACTTCGGGTAGGTGGTGATGATCCACTCGGCTGCTTTTTCCTTGTCTCTGGTCGTCAGTCTTTTCGTGGCTTTGGCGATCATCCTCACGCAGCGGTTTCATGGGCATCTGACCCATGACAGCCACAGTGGCGTGCAAAAATTGCACCATGCCCCGACGCCAAGGGTCGGTGGGGTGGCGCTTTGTGCCGGGGCGGTCGCGGGCGGGCTGCTGCTGCCCGAAGGGACGCGCGCGCTGTGGTGGGTGATGTCGCTGTCGGCGCTGCCCGCGCTTGTCTTCGGCCTGATCGAGGATGTGACGAAGCGGGTGGGGGTGAAAACCCGGCTCTTGGCGACGATCTGCTCGGGCCTGATCTTCTGTGTCGCCTCGGGCTATCATGTGGCGCAGGTCGGCCTTCCCGGTCTGGATCTGATCTTCGCCTTCGCCGCTTTCGCCATTCCGTTCACCGCCTTCGCGGTGGGGGGGGTGGCCAATGCGATCAACCTGATCGACGGGGTGAACGGTCTGGCCTCGGGCACCTCGATCATCATTCTGGCGGGGTTCGGGGTGGTTGCGGCGCAGGTCGGGGATCAGCAGCTTCTCGGGATCAGCCTGGTGCTGGCCGGGGCGCTTGGCGGCTTTTTCCTGATGAACTTCCCGATGGGGCGGATCTTTCTGGGCGATGCCGGGGCCTATGCGACGGGGTTCATGCTGGCAGCGCTTGCGGTGGCGCTGCCTGCCCGAAACCCGGAGGTCTCGCCGCTGGTCGGGCTGCTGGCGCTGTCCTATCCGGTGACCGAGACGATGGTTTCGATCCACCGCCGTCTGGTGCGCGCGGGCACGAACCCCGGGCAGGCGGACCGGCTGCATCTGCACAGCCTGATCTATCGGTCGCGGGCGCGTCGGCTGGCCGGGATTCTGGGCGCGCCGCAGTTGCGCAACGCGCTGTCGGGGCTGGTGGTGATGGGGCTGCCGTTCCTGTCCACGGTGTTGATGGTGCTGTTCCGGGAGAGCACGCCGCTGCTTCTGGTGGCGATCGCGCTGGTGACGGTGGTGTATCTGGTGATCTACCGCAAGGTGGCGCTGCTGGGCGGGATCACCCTTGCGCTGCGCCCGAGGGCGATGTCGGAAGCCTGATCCCCGGTCGCTGCTTGCTGATCCAAAGGCGCCCCGGTCCGACCGGGGCGCCTTTGGCGTAGATGCGATCTTGCGGGATTTCTGGTGGGTGATGAGAGACTCGAAGTCTGCGCCCATCGCCGCCGCGGCATTGATTTACAAGGAGTTTTCTGCGCCTTGGATGGCGCAGATGTATCATGTCTATGTACCAGTCGTCAAAGGTCTGTCCTAGGATTTTGGCCCAAAAATCTGAGAGGTCAGCCCTCGACGGCGGATGCGGCGCGGTTCCCCCCGGTGGGGGCCGCGTTTGCTTGAGCTTTCCCGGTTAGCGATGCTCGCCAGAACCACCGGCACGATCAGCACGGCCCGCGTTCTCCATCGTGGGTGCGTCTCGCAGGGCATGGTCTAGTGAGGCGTCTCAAGGTCTCCTGAATACTGTTCCAATGAAATACATCTTGCATTTTGGGACAGATCCGCCATCTATGTCTAAGAGTTAGTGAGACAATTGGAGGCCCGCCATGCTGATCGGATATGCCCGCACCTCGACCCTCGACCAGAAAGCTGGGCTCGATGCCCAGCGGCGCGATCTTGAGGCCGTCGGCTGCGAGAGGATCTTTGTTGAGCAGGTTTCCTCGGTCGACGTCGTGAGCCGCGCGCAGCTGGCCGAGGCGCTGGCCTTCGCGCGGGATGGGGATACGCTCGTCGTCACCAAACTTGACCGTCTGGCGCGCTCTGTGGCGCATCTGGTGGGCATTCTGGGGCAGCTTGAGGCGAAGGGCGTGGCGCTGCGCATCCTGTCCATGGGCATCGACACCGCGACGCCCACCGGCAAGCTGATGCTGACGATCCTTGGCGGCGTGGCCGAGTTCGAGCGCGAGATCATGCTGGAGCGGCAGCGCGAAGGCATCGCCAAGGCGAAGGCCGAGGGCAAATACAAGGGCCGCGCCCCCACCGCCCGCGCCAAGGCCGAAGAGGTGCTGCGGCTGCAAGCGGAAGGCATCGGCGGCACCGAGATCGCCAAGCGGCTCGGCATCGGCCGGGCCAGCGTCTATCGCATCCTGGAGGAGGCGAAAAACGGGGCCAGCGATGTCACGTTGCCCGCGTCGATGTGACGGCTTCCTGCCCTTGCCCGTGCGATTTCGTTCTGAAAGAAGGGCCAAAAGCGCACAGGACTGAGCAGATGTATGAGAACGCCTTCAACGCCATCGAAAAAGCCCTTCGTGCCGAGGAAGGTATCTCCAACGAACTCGACTATGTCGAGCAGACCTCGTGGGTGCTGTTCCTGAAATACCTGCACGACCTTGAGGGCGAGCGGCGGGATCGGGCCGAGTTGGAAGGCAAGACCTATGCCCCCATCATTGACGGGCGCTATCGCTGGGACCGTTGGGCGGCGCCAAAGAAGAACGGCGTGTTTGACCACGACACCGCCATGACCGGCGATGATCTGGTGCGCTTCGTCGATGGCGAACTGTTCCCGCATCTGGCGCTGTTCCACGACCGTGCCACCGGTCCCGACACGATCGAATACAAGATCGGCGAGGTTTTCACCGAACTGCGGTCCAAGTTCCGTTCGGGTTATATCCTGCGGGATGTGCTGGAAATCGTCGACGGGCTCGCCTTCAAGACCCAAGCCGACAAGCACGAACTCTCGGCGCTTTATGAAACCCGCATCCGCCGCATGGGCAATGCCGGGCGCAACGGCGGCGAATACTACACCCCCCGCCCGCTGATCCGGGCGATGATTGCCGTCGTCGATCCGCAGATCGGCGAGACGATCTATGATGGCGCCGTGGGTTCCGCCGGGTTCTTGTGCGAGGCGTATGACTATCTGCGCCGCCCCGACCTTTCGGCAAGCGACTACGAAACCCTGCAACGGCGCACCTTCTATGGGCAGGAGAAAAAGTCCCTCGCCTATGTCATCGGCATCATGAACATGGTGCTGCACGGGATCGAGGCGCCCAACATCGTCCACACCAACTCGCTCAACGAGAATGTGCTCGATATTCAGGAAAAGGACCGCCACGACATCGTCCTTGCCAACCCGCCCTTTGGCGGCGGCGAGCGGCGGGAGGTGCAGCAGAACTTTCCGATCAAATCGGGCGAGACCGCCTATCTGTTCTTGCAACACTTCATCCGCAAACTGCGGGCGGGCGGTCGGGCGGCGGTGGTGATCAAGAACACCTTCCTGAGCAACACCGACAACGCCAGCGTGGCGCTGCGCCGGGAACTGCTGGACACCTGCAACCTGCATACCGTGCTGGATTGCCCGCAGGGCACCTTTCAGGGCGCTGGCGTGAAAACCGTCGTGCTGTTCTTCGAGAAGGGCGCACCGACCGAGCGCATCTGGTTTTACCAACTCGATCCCGGGCGCAGTCTGGGCAAGACGAATGCGCTGAACGACGACGACATGGCAGAGTTTGTCGAGATGCAACGCACCTTCGCCACCGGGGCAAAGGCGTGGGTCGTCGAGCGCACGGCGGTGGATGCCAGCACCTGCGATCTGTCGGTCAAAAACCCGAACGCCCCCGAGGCAGAGACGCTGCGGGCCCCCGAAGAGATCATCGAGGCGATCCTTGCCCGGGATGCCGAGACGGCAGAGATCCTTGAGCGCATCCGGGGGCTGCTGTGAAGGCGGGATGGCAGGTCAAGCCGCTCCACTCGCTGGCTTTGACGATTACTGATGGCAACTGGGTTGAGACTAAAGACCAGTCTGATTCCGGCATTCGCCTCATACAGACGGGAAATATTGGCACGGGCTTTTTCAAAAATAGATGTGAAAAATCTCGATATATTGATGATGCAACATTCGAGCGCCTTAGGTGCACAGAAGTGTTTCCCGGAGACTGCCTTGTTTCACGGCTCCCTGATCCGGTCGGGCGTTCCTGCATTATTCCCGACACTGGCGAAAAGATGATCACTGCGGTGGACTGCACTATCATTCGCTTTGATCGAGATGTTTTACTTCCCGAGTTTTTCATATATTTTTCGATGTCGCAGAGTTATCTGACTGCTGTCGCTGATGCTTGCACAGGCACGACTCGACAGAGGATCAGCCGAACAAATCTTGGCAAACTCCCCATCCCCCTCCCACCTCTGGACGAACAGAAACGGATCATTGCGATTCTGGATGAAACCTTCGAGGGGCTCGACCGTGCCCGTGCCAACGCCGAGGCCAACCTCGCCGATGCAAGGGAGTTGTTCGAGGCGACTTTGCGAGAGGAACTGGAAAAAAACTCTACCGATTGGCGAGAATGTTCTTTGTCCGATATTGGACAAACCGTTACCGGCTCAACACCCCGAACTTCCGAAACCGGCAACACTGGCACCTTCATTCCTTTTATAAAGCCGGGAGACTTTCTTCCCGATGGGCGACTGAACTATGAAAGTGAAGGTCTAAGCGAAAAGGGAGCGGCGTCCTCTCGGATTTTGCCTCCGGGGAGTGCCTTGATGGTTTGCATTGGCGCAACCATCGGGAAAGCGGGATTCTCGGATCGAAGTATTGCCACCAACCAGCAAATAAATGCTCTCGTTCCAAGTGTCGGTATTTGCGGAGAGTTCGTCTATCTGCAAATGCTGAGCAAGTCTTTCCAGAGGGAAGTTATTCAAAATGCTGGTCAGGCAACATTGCCCATCATAAACAAATCCAAGTGGAGTGCACTAAAGGTGCGGATGCCGCACGACTTGTCCCGACAAGAAGCCGTCACAGCGAAGATGCGAGAGGCTCGGAACCATGTGTCTTCTCTCGAGAAGCATTTCACCACGACCCTTGCCGACCTCACCTCCCTGCGGCAATCCCTTCTGCAAAAAGCCTTTTCAGGCGAGTTGGGCTGACCTACACTCTCCCCATGTTTGAGAACGAGACCGAAGCCGACACCCGTGCCAACCGGATCGATCCGGTCCTTGTGGCGTCGGGGTGGACGACGGTTCCCGGGGCGAAAATCCGGCGAGAGTTTTCGATCACCCCGGGGCGCATCCTGCCCGGCGGCAACAAAGCTCCAAGCCTTTCCGCTGATTATGTCCTGACCTATCGGGATCAGATTCTGGCGGTGATCGAAGCGAAACGGGCGGGGCTGGCGCATACCACCGGGCTGGCTCAGGCAAAGGATTACGCCGGGCGGCTGAAAGCCCGGCTTTGCTATGCCACGAACGGGCTGGGCTGGTATGAAGCCGACATGTCCAGCGGGGCAGAGGGCAATGTGGTGCCCTTTCCCACGCCCGATGCGCTCTGGGATCGGTGTTTCGGCGAGGTGAGCCTGTGGCGGGACCGCTTTGGCGAGGTACCCTTCGAGGTGGCGGGCGGCAAGTGGCAGTTGCGCTATTACCAGCACCACGCCATCAACGCCGTGCTGGAGGCGGTGGGACAGGGCGACAAGCGCATCCTGCTGACGCTGGCAACGGGCACGGGCAAGACCTCGATCGCCTTTCAGATCGCATGGAAACTGTTTCACGCCCGCTGGAACCTGTCAGGCGAGCCGAAGCGCCGCCCCCGGGTGCTGTTTCTGGCGGATCGCAACATTCTGGCGGATCAGGCTTACAATGCTTTTTCCGCCTTTCCGGCGGATGCGATCACCCGCATCGACCCCGACACGATCCGCAAGCGGGGCAAGGTGCCGAAGAACGCCTCGATCTTCTTCACGATCTTTCAGACATTCATGACCGGCGACGGTCAGCCCAGTTATGAGGGCTATGCGCCGGATTTCTTCGACTTCATCATCATCGACGAATGCCACCGGGGCGGGGCGAATGACGAGGGCAACTGGCGGGGCATTCTGGAGTATTTCGCCCCCGCCGTGCAGTTGGGGCTGACCGCCACGCCGAAGCGCAAGCATAACGCCGACACCTATGCCTATTTCGGCGATCCGGTTTTCGTCTACTCGCTGCGGGAGGGGATCGAGGACGGCTTCCTGACGCCGTTCAAGGTGCGCCAGATGGCAAGCACGCTGGACGAATATGTCTGGGATGGCACCGACGAGATCGTGGCGGGCGAGATCGACAAGGACCGCTACACCGAAGCCGATTTCAACACCAAGATCGTGATCGACGAGCGAGAGCGCAGCCGGGTTGCCGAGTTCATGGCGCAGATCGATCAGCGGCAGAAAACCTTGGTTTTTTGCGCCACGCAGGACCATGCGCTGCGGGTGCGGGACCACATCAACCAGATCAAGGTGAGCACCAGCCCGAACTATTGCCACCGAGTCACCGCCGATGATGGCAAGTTGGGCGAGCAGCACCTGCGGGATTTTCAGGACAACGACAAGATTGTGCCGACGATCCTGACCACCTCGCAGAAACTCTCGACCGGCGTCGATGCCCGGAATGTGCGCAACATCGTGCTGATGCGCCCGATCCGCTCGATGATCGAGTTCAAGCAGATCATCGGACGGGGAACCCGGACCTATGACGGCAAGGACTATTTCACGATCTACGATTTCGTGCGGGCGCACGAGCATTTCAACGACCCGGAGTGGGATGGCGAACCGCTGCCACCCGAGAGTGATCCGCCGGGACCGAAGGTGCCCAAGCCCGATCCGACAGACCCGCCCGCACCGCCCCCGGAAGGCGGGGGTGAGGTCGAGCCGAAGGTGAAACTGGAAATCAAACTGGCGGACGGCAAGGCTCGCAAGATCCTCTACATCGGTTCGACGACCTATTGGGGACCGGACGGCAAGCCGATGTCGGCGCAAGAGTTCCTTGATCGGCTGTTCGGCGATCTGGTGGCGCTGGTGGTGGACGAGGACGATCTGCGCCGCCAGTGGAGCGACCCCGAGCGCCGGGAACATTTCATCGCCGTGCTGGAGCAGCGGGGCTATGACGCCGACAAGATGGCGGACATGCGCCGCCTGATCGACGCCCCCGACAGCGATCTGTTCGATGTGCTTGCCTATATCCGGTTCACGGTGCCGCCCAAGACCCGCTCCGAACGAGCCGAAGCCGCCCGCACCGAGGGGCTTGCTGAGGCAGATGCCAAGATGAAGGAGTTCCTGCTAGGCATCCTGCAAGCCTACGAGGCGCATGGCGAGGGCGAACTGGCGGTGGGCAAGTTGGGCAACTTCCTTGTTAGCCGCTACGGTTCCGTTGCGGATGCGAAAGCCGTTCTTGGTGATGTGCTGACGATTCGTGAGGCTTTCATAAAAGTGCAGCGCAATCTCTATCGGCAGTGATCGTGCCCCCTTTCGCTCCTGCCATGGTATGTGAACGCCGGGCACAAATCCGGGCACAGGCGCAGCGGCTCCACCGGCCAACCCCATGATGCCAAAGAGCTATCGGGTATTTTCGCAGCAGATTTTCTACTTTGTGCGTCAACGCAATGATTTCGTTTGAAAATAGTTCTTGCGCGATCGCGAATCCTGAGTCATAAGCACCATCCCCGGGCTTATTCTGCCCGGTGAACCCCCACGGCCCCTTCCGTCAGGAACAGGCCGACCGCAAGGACCGAACCTCAACCAGCCCTGCCCATCGTGCAGCGGCTCTTCCCGTAGCCAGCCTGTTTTCCGGGCAGTGCTGCGGCCCTCGGCACAGCTTCAAACTCCCCATCGCCCGCCGGGTTGCCCGCGTCGGGCACCGCTCTTTCCGCCTTCGTGGCGGCCGAGGTCGGCCCGGATGGCTGGCGCGTCTGACCCACGTCACGGGGCCACCGCACAATAGACGGAGGTGGATGTCTCTGGCCCGATGGTCGCAATCCAATGCGTGAAGGGCAAGCCGCGAAAGCGGTTTCAGCGAGGTCCGGGACTGAGGCCGTCCCGCTGATGATGCCCCGGCAGGGGCGAAACCACCGTCGAGCGCGCCCGATGTGCCGCGTCCTCCTCAGCACAGGAGGCACATCATGGAACCCACATCCCAAACCCGCCACAATCGCATCACCAACCGTCCCTGTCTCTCTGGGGGCGGCTACAAATCCAAGGAGAACCACCTGAACCACGACACCACCTCTCGACCCGGCAGCCGCAAGGTCACGCCATGACCGCGCGCATCTGCACCGTTCCGAACTGCGGCAGCCCCGCCGCATCCGACTTTTCACCTCATTGCCGCCGCCACAAGAGCACGCTTCGGCGGCACGGTGCGCCCGATCAGAGCGGCGTCACCAAAACCGAACTGGCGCCTTATCTTGCGCGGATCGAAGCGCGGATTGCCAGAAACCCCAGCAACGAGACCTGGCCCCTGACGGAGGAGATCTGGGCCAGCATTGTCGCCGAGGCCGGGGCCGCCTCCAGTCGCCGCATCGGCAACCGTTATGAGCGCAGCGCCGCCAACGAGATCGTGTCCATCGCGCAGGACGTTTCACCGGCCACGGTGATCGCGACGGTTCTGGCGATGGTGCTGATGTGGCGCGACCGGCCGCGGCGGTTTCGCACCGATGACGCCTTGCGCGTCCAGATCGCCCGGCGCGTCCGGGCCTTGTCGAGCCGCCATGTCGGGCTGCGCTACGATCACCGGACGGGCCAGCAGGTCCGCATCTACCGCGAGATGACGCCCAAGGCGGCGGCTCTCCTTGGGCGCAAGCTGATGACCGCTTTCGGCGCCATCGGGCTGCGTCTGGCAGACCTCGACGCGCGCGACCGCAAGGCCGCGACCGAGACGAAACAGCGGCTCGCCACCGCAATCTCCAACCTGCAATGAAGGACGAACCTTTGAGCAACGAAACGACCGGGGCCGCGCTGCCCCTTCCGACCTGCATCATTGTCTACACCGACGGCTCCTGCCAACCGAACCCCGGACGGGGCGGCTATGCGGCCATCCTGTGCCGCTACCGTGATGGCCGAGAGATCAAGCGCGCACATATCTACGGCTGCAAGCAACAGACGACCAACAACGAGATGGAGATGCGCGCAGCGGTCGAGGCGCTCAAGTTGATCCGGAAAGGCGAGAAAATGCCCGCCTTCATCCGCAGCGATAGCAAGTATCTGATCGACGGCAAGAACGAGTGGTTGCCCGGCTGGATCACCAAGGGCTGGCGCAAAGCTGACGGCAAGGAACCCGAAAACGTCGCGCTTTGGAGAGAGATCGTTGAGCTGTGCGATGGCCTCGACGTCACTTTCGAGTGGGTGCGCGGCCATTCCGACGACCGGATGAACGCCGAAGCCGACCAGCTTGCCGCGAAGGGGCGGGCGCAACGAAAACCGCGTGTGATCGAAGTAATGGAAGGAGAACTGGCATGACGTCGATGCAACCGATCACGGCGAAACCGGGTTCCGTCACCATGGAGGTGACCCTCGACCAGATTGCCGAAAGCGCCGACTTCAAATTCCGGGCGGATGGCATCGACGCGACCCATAAGGCGGACCTTGCGAGCACGATCCGAAACACGGGTGCGCCGCTCGATCCGGTGCTGTTGTGGCGAGCCGGGCCGGGCGAGATCGGGGCATCGGGCAAGCTGATCCTGCTCGACGGGGCGCACCGCCTTGCGGCCTATCGCGCGGTGAAGTGGTCGCAACCGATCCCGGCCATTGTCCTTGTCGGGACGGATCGCCGGGATGCCCTCGGCGCGGCGCTGCGGGCCAATGCGAAGCGCACAAGGGGGCTTTCTCAGGCCGAGCGGATGGATGCAGCATGGCGGCTTGTGCGCGAGCCTGTGCCGCGCCGCTACAAGGTCCGAGAGATCGCCGCTTGGGCCGATGTGGCGCGGGCAACGGTGGACAACATGCGGGCGCGGTTCCGGGTGATGCAGGAGGAAGGCATCGAGATCACCGGGTCTTGGGCGCGAGATCGCCGGACGCGGGATGATGCAAATGACGCCGGGCTTGGGCAGATGACGGACGCCCAGCGCAAGGCCGAGATCGGGAAACTGGCGGGGGACATTCGTGAACTTCTCGACCGTCGCAAGCATCCCGAACGGCCCATCCTGCGCGAACAACAGGCCATCTGGGAGGCGATCGGCGAAGCGCTTGGCGACAACGCGCTGAAGCAGATGCTCGATTACCTGCTCGGTGGCGAGGAGGAGGCGAACGAGTGGCTGGAGTTGGCGCGGTCGGGCGGTGACGAGGCGGCCGAGGACGTGGAAGACGACGACCCCGATCCGCAGTTCTGAGCGCCAAACGCCCATGTAGAAGGAACACCTATTTAGGTGATCTTGCATCTCCTTGTCCGCCTTTTGGCGGGCAGGGAGGTTGTTAGGGTTCAGACCCATTGATTTCAGGCATTTGGCGTGATTCAGGCTGCGCAAGGAGATCTGATCGATGAGCAAGGCGGGCTGGCTGCTGGCCGCTCGGGGCTATGATGCCGATTGGTTCAGAGAAGCTTTGAAAGACAAGGGGATAAAGGTCTGCATCCCGGGCCGGAACTCCCGCAAGACGGCGGTGAAATACGACAAGAGGCGCTACAAACGGCGCAACCGCATCGAAATCATGTTCGGTCGTCTGAAGGACTGGCGGCGTGTTGCAACCCGATACGACCGCTGCTCACAGACCTTCTTCTCCGCCATCCTCCTCGCCGTAACCGTCTTGTTCTGGCTGTGAAACTCAATGAGGCTGGACCCTGGGCGATCAATTTAGAAGTCTCCGGAACGCTATGTGCGCCTTTGCTCTATAGGCGATGCAGAATTCCTTCCACCTTCCGCATCTCGGCCGCCAGCCCTGGCAGCATGACCTCGCTCTTTCCATACCCGGCAGCGGAGCCGCCCCCAGATCTCCCGGTCAGATAGAGCCGGGCGGCGTCCAGCATTCCGGCGACCAGCGCCTTGTCTTCGAAGAGGTGGCGCCAGCCGTGGCTCGGGGCGAGTTCGGGGCGCGTCAGGCCGACTTTCTCGCGCACCCATGTTGCCACGTTCCCCTGTGACCGGCGCGGGAACAGGCGTTCCTCCGGGCGATCCCTGCGGCTCTCGACAAAGACGATCAGCCCCTCGGCGACCAGATCGGGGTGAACAGGCACTCGGCGCTCGCTGTGCCGGTTCTTCAGCGTCTTGCCGCCCATCGTCGTGAGCCGATAGAACCAGTCTTCGCCGACTTGGAAGAAGTCTCCGGGCGTCAGCTGCGCCACCTCGTTGACCCGCGCGCCAGAATAGGCGCAGAGCCACGGCAGCCAGCGCAGTTCCGGCCGGGTTTCGGCGCGGGCGGCGCGCAGGATTGCTTCTGCCTCGGCCAGCGTCAGGGTGCGCAGATCGCTCGCCACCGGGGCCGCCTCGGGCAATTGCACGAACTCCAGCGGGTTGCCCATCGGGAACAACTCGCCAAGGCTTTGCCGCCGCCCGTGTTCGACCACCGAGCGGATATTTTGCAACCGCTGGCGGATCGAATTGTTCGACAGTTTCGCCTCGCTCAGCATCGCATTCAGCCACGCCTCGGCTTCGCGGGCGGTGACGGTGGTCATATCGTCGGAGCCGCGGAAGGCGACGAACTCGGCGCATTCCCGGCGGTACTTGCGTTCCGTGTCCGGGCGTACGGGGGCCGCATTTCTTCCCCGCGCCTTGGCCGCAACCCATGCATCAATGACGCCGGAGAAGGTCAGCTTGGGCGACGGTGGCGCCGACTTTGGCGAGGGCTTGGCAACGGGAAGGTCAAGCGCTGGGTAGAGTGCCGCCTTGCCCTGCTGGGAATAATCGCCCATCGCCTTCGCTTCGGTCACCTTCGCCGCGTCGTCCATCGCATCGACGACGTGGCGCAACAATGGCAGCCGCGACTCGGGCGCAAGCAGAATGCCCTTGTGCGCGAGGAACGCATCCACGATAGGGCCAAAGCGGGCGTTCAGGCTGGCCTCAAGCTGCGCGTCCTTGCCGATCAGGGGCAGTGACAGTCGCCCGGCCTTGGCTGCGGCATTTACTTCCTGCACGTTCTGCCAGCGTTTGGGGCTTCCCGGGTCTTCATCGAAGGCATCGATCCAGAACGCCCGGAGCGCCCCGGCAAGGGCTAGACTTTGCTTGTGCGTCAGCGCTCGTGGCCCATTGCGGACAGCCTCCCAATGCGCCTCCAGCGCGGCATGGGCGACGGCAAAGCGGGCCTTGGCCTCCTTCGCCTCCTTGGTGCGCAGCGATACCTTCACCGGGCCGTTGACCCGCACCACGCAGGACATTCCAGCCACCGGCACCGAGACGCTCTTGCCGCGCACCTTCGGGGCCACGTCGGCGGGCACATGGACGCGCAGATAGTAGGTCGAACCGATCAGAACCGGGGCTGGCATTTTGAGTCCCATATGTACCACCTCTATGTACCAGTAGAGGCGCAGATTTGCCTTTATTGGCAATTCCTTATGGAAAACAATGGGCTGCGGTGGTGGGTGATGAGAGACTCGAACTCCCGACATCCTCGGTGTAAACGAGGCGCTCTACCAACTGAGCTAATCACCCGGTGCCCTGCTCTTAGCCTGCGTGCGGCAAGCACCGCAAGCGCGATCTTGGACCGGATCAGCTGCCGATCTTTGCCAGATCGTAGGGCGTGTCCTGATAGATCGCATTCACCCAGTTGCCGTAAAGCAGATGCGCATGGCTGCGCCAGCGATTCATCGGCGGCTGCGACGGGTCGTCGTCGGGGTAGTAATTCGCGGGCACGTTGATCGGCTTGCCCGCCGCCACGTCGCGGTCGTATTCGTCCTTCAGCGTCGTGCTGTCATATTCGAAATGGTTGAACACATAAAGCGCGCGGTGACAGGGGTCCTCGACCAGACAGGGGCCGGTGTCGTCGCCCGCGATCAGCGTGCGCAGCCCCGCCCGGTCCAACTCGTCCTGCTTCATCTCGGTCCAGCGGCTCACCGGCACCAGCACGTCATCGGAAAAGCCGCGCAGATAGGGCGAGGTCGGCGCCAGATTGCGGTGGCGGAAGCAGCCGAAGGCCTTGGCGTCCAGCAGGTGCTTCGCCACGCCGTGGAAGTGATAGGCCATCGCCATCCCCCCCCAGCACACGCCGAAGGTCGAAAACACATGGCTTTGCGTCCAGTCGAAGACGCGCTGCAGCTCGTCCCAATAGGTCACGTCCTCGAAGGCCAGATGCTCGATCGGGGCGCCGGTGACGATCAGCCCGTCGAACTTCTCGCCCGAGGCCTCGATCTCGGCGAAGGGGCGGTAGAATTCGGCCATATGCTCGGCGGCGGTGTTCTTCGTCTGATGCGCGGTCATCCGGATCAGCTGGAAGTCGATCTGGATCGGCGTCGCGCCGATCAGCCGGGCGAACTGGTTTTCGGTCTGGATCTTCTTCGGCATCAGATTGAGAAGCCCGATCCGCAGCGGCCGGATTTCCTGCCGCGCCGCGCGTTCGGGCGTCATCACCATCACGCCTTCCTGCGACAGGATGTCGAAGGCGGGCAGCGTGGCAGGCAGGGTGATGGGCATTGTCTTTCCGATACTTGGCAGAGGAGGTTCAGACGCGCCTCAGGCCGGAAGCGCCGAGGCAATGAGCGATGTAAGGTCTTTCTCGTCGCGGACAAGAGCCACATCTGACGCAGCCACCTTGACCCCCCAGTTCCGCGCCATCGCCGCATAGCGCGGCTGCCGATGCGCCAGCGCCTGATGATAAGTCCAGCGGATGAAATCGTCGGGGTTCACCTCGTCCTCGCGCAGGCCCCGTTCCACCCGGTATTGCAGCCATTTCCTTTCCAGAAAGGCGGGCTGGTAATACATCGGCTTCGGCGCGCGGTCGAAGCGGCGCACGAGTTCCTCGGTATGTTCCGCGCTGCCCTCGATCCAGACCATCAAGAGGTGGTCGGAAAGTTCGCGCAGGATCTTGTCGTTCCGGTCCTCGGGGTCGACCACCTCGCAGATCGAGCCGCCGCAGTCGCAGACGAAATGCGGCAGCCCGTAGATCGCCTGCGAGCGTTCGATGAAATAGGTCGTGTCCATCAGCGCCGCCTGTTCGGCGCCGCGATGCTGGTTCTGCCGGATCATGTAGTCCTCGAACGTCAGCCCGCCCTTGGCCTCGGACCCCGGCTTGCCCAGATAGGTCGAAAGCGGCGCCAGATTGTCAAAGGTGATGTTCGAGGCGATATAGACCGAATCCGACAGAAGAAGTTCCGCCAGGAACGGGTTCTTCATCGCCTCGCGCTTGAAGTTGTCGGCGATGTATTCGCCCATGTAGCGCGTGCCGATCCGGTAATCGACCGAGTAATGGAACCAGCCCGTGGGGGCGGCGCGCAGCATGTTGGCCAGATAGGTCTTGCCCAGACCGGACATGCCGAAGAACAACACCCGTTTGCGGCTGGCCGTCCGCCATTCGGCGCGGTTTGCGTAGATCATGCGAGCCCCCTCGTTTGGCCCGGGTTTAGCGCGCGTCGCGGCCGCCGTCACGCGGTTTTGGCCGCGAATTGGTGAGCCAAAGTCCCGCAGCCAGCACGGCAAAGCCCGAAAGCGCATGCGGCCCAAGGCGTTCGTGATAGACGAGCGCGCCTGCGACGATGGCGACGGGCGGAATGAGCAGCGTGACAAGCGAGAGATTGCCCGCCCCCGCAAGCGCCAGGATGCGGTAATAGATCAGATAGGCCAGCGCCGAACAGCCCAGCGCCAGCCAGATCAGCCCGGCCCAGACCTCGGCGCGGTAATCGAAGCTCGGCACGCCCTCAAAGATCAGCATCGCGGGGGCCAGCCAGATCACCCCGCCCGTCAGCATGCCCGCCGCGGCGACCTCGGGGGCAAGGCCGGTGATCGCCTTTTTCGCATAGGCGCCCGCGAAGCCATAGGTGAGCGAGGCGCCGATGATCGCCCATTGCGCCGCCGAGGTGAGGGTGAAGCCCGTCAGCGCCGAAGGGCCGATGGCGAGCACGACACCGGCAAAGCCAAGCGCAACGCCCGACAGGCGGCGGCGGGTCAGCGGCTCGTCGGGAAAGACCGCGGCGGCAACCAGGACGCCGAAAAGCGCGGTCGAGGCATTGAGGATCGCGGCCAGACCGCTGTCGATATGCTGCTGGCCCCAGACGATCAGCGAGAAGGGAATGGCATTGTTCAGCGCCCCCATGATCAGGAAGCGGATCAGAAAGCGCGGGTCCTCGGGCAGGGGCAGGCGGCGCAGCGCCACCCAGAGCCACAAAAGAACGGCGCCGCCGGTGACGCGAAAGGTGACGGTGGTCAGAAAGCCCGTGCCGGTCAGCGCGGCGCGGTTCGACAGGAAGGAGGTGCCCCAGATCAGGGCAAGGGCCGCCAGAAGCGCCCAGGCAAGCGGGGGGATGCGGGTCGTGGTCATGGTGGCGGCAAGCTAGCCGGGGCAGGGCGGCGGGGCCACCCGGAACTTGTGCCAAGGACAATTGAAAGGCCCGCAAAGCGGCCCTTCGTGAATTTCGGAAATGCCGGAAAGATCAGAAGCTGATGCCGACGCGCACCCCCGCGCCCCAGCCCGAGTTGCCCGAGAAGTCGCCGCTGACGGGCGAATTGGTCGTCGCATCGCCGATATCGACATAGCGCACGCCCAGCGTGACCTTGACATTCTCGGTCGCCTGATAGGTGCCCGCCAGCGCGATCGAGCGGAAACCGTCGGTCGGGCCAAGGTTGCCCGTCGTCTCTCCGGACGATTTCTCGTAGCCGAGCACGACTGCGCCGGACCACTTGTCATTGAACTTGCGTCCGACGCCCAGCGCATAGGTGACCGTATTGTCCTTGTAGGCCACCAGCGGATCCTGTTGCATGCCGCCATCAGCGCGAGGGGACGTATAATGCCTCGGCGCAATTTGCAGCTGTGTCCAGTGAACCCAGCGCACCGAGCCGAAGACCAGCGTGTCCTTGGCGATGCCGGTCTGGAATTCCAGGTTCACCGATTCCGGGATCGTGGTAGAAAAGACAGTGTCCAGCGTTCTGCCGCCCGTGTAAAGGCTCGTTTCACGGGCATCGAAGTCGTGGGTGATCTTGGAATTGTAAGTCAGCGCCACGCGTGCCGCGATTTCGGGTTTTTCCCAAGCCACGCCGACAAGATAACCGAAGTCCGTTTCGGTCGAGGAACTCATGTGATAAGCGCCGACCGAGGGCAGGCTGACCACGCCGCTGGTCCGCAGCGCCCGAATCCCGCCGATCATCGAGAAATTTTGCGGCAATTTATAACGCAGCATCCCGGTGAGCGAGGTGTTGTCGATGGTCGCCGTAGCCCCTTGCAGGAAGTAGTCCGTTCCCGTCGGATAATTCACATCTGCGCCGATCGCGTTTTCAAGCACCACGGCAGCGTCGATTTTGTCGGTCAGCGTAAACTTGTATCCAAAGCTGTATGTGCCGTAACCGCCCGCCATGTCTCCAGAGCCGGCATCTCGGCGCCTCATCGTCGCGTTCAGGCCGACACCCGACACATCCGGGCTGAAGCCGCCAAAGTTCAACTCGACGTAGTTTCCTTTCTCGAACAGGATCCCCACCGACTGGCTGGACCGTTCAATACCCCCCGCAGTGGCGGCTGTCGCGCCAAGGGCAAGGGCGCTGGCCGTCATCAGTATTTTTTTCATGTGATTCTCATCCCTAGAGCGTGTTGGACTCTTCTCCCGATATCGACCCTATCACGCTGTTAAGGTGAATCAATTCGGGCTGCGGCCTTACGTCACGTCCGCGTGAGCTTGCCGTTGGGTCATGTGGCCGAACTGCCACGAATCACGTAAACACAACGGTTTAGTTGCCGCAGTTGCGAGGGTGGGCGGCGCATTTGCGCTGCGTTGCCGCATCCGCAGGCGGGCCGGGGTGCACGCCGGGGTTGTGCGTCCGTGTCAGATCCATGCGCCGATCAGCCGCCACAGACCCAGGCCGAGCAGCCACAAAAGCGACAGCGCCGCCGCGACGCCAAGGGCCGCCCAGAGCGTCGGCCGCGGCGCCGGGATCTCGGGCGTGTTGCGGGGCGGGGTCGGGGATCTGTGCTTGCGGGTCATCGGGGCCTCCGGCGATCATTAACCCTGAATTAGGTAAACAGGGCTTTAATGGCGCCATGGACAGGATCGAGATCACGACATTCGCGCCCGCCGAGCCGGGGGCTTTCGACGCGGCGGTGGCGGCGCTTTCGCCCGCGGCGGCCTTGCAGGCGCGGGCCTGTTACGGCGAGATCGCGGCGGCGGCCGGGCGCGGGCTGCGGCGGCTGCAGATCGGCGCCGGGGGGCGGCGGATTGGTCTGGCGCAGGTGCTGGGGCGGGGCGGGCTGTGGCTGTGCAGCCGCGGTCCGGTCTTTGTCCCCGATCTGCCCGAAGAGATCCGGCGGCGGGCGCTGCGCGCCCTGGCGCGGGCGCTGCCGGGGCTGCTGATCGTCACGCCCGAGACGCCGGTGGCGGGTCCGGGGCTGGTGCCGCTGATCACCGCGCGCCATCAGGCGATCTGGGATCTGAGCCCCGAGGAGGCCGCCCTGCGCGCCGGGCTGCAGGGGAAATGGCGCAACCGTCTGGTGACGGCGGAACGCGCGGGGCTGCGGGTCAGGGTCGAGCCCGCGGCCGACTGGCTGATCGCCGCCGAGGCGCAGCAGCGCCGGGACCGCGGCTACCGCGCCCTGCCGCCCGCCTTTGCCGCCGCCTGGGGCGCAACGCGACCCCGGATCGGTGCTGGTGCTTTTCGGCGGGCACCCGCCGCGGTGCCGCGTCAGCCCGGGGTGATGGTGCTGCGGGCTGGGGCGGGGGCGAGCTATCATCTGGGCTGGTCGGGGCCCGAGGGCCGGGCGGCGGGGGCGCATAATCTTCTGCTCTGGCAGGCGGCCTTGCGGCTGCGGGCGCAGGGGGTGCGCCACTTCGATCTGGGCGACATCAATTCCGAGGCCGGGGCGGGGCTGATGCGCTTCAAGCTGGGCACCGGCGCGGCGGTGCAGGCGCTTGGCGCCACCGTCTGGGTGCTGCCGGGGCGGGGCTGACCTGGCCCCGCCCCCCCACACGCAGCCCTGCGGCGGATTTGCCCTTTCTTTGCCGAAGCGCTTCTGCAAGATTTCCGCCCGATCCCGCATGTCACGCGTTCCGACATGCCCCAGCCAAGGCAGACCGACACGATGGCCCCTGTTTTTCCGCAATCCGCGCCCCCCGGCCTTTGGCGCCGAACCCCTCCCGCGATCTTTCCGCCCACGCTTGGCCTTGCGGCGCTGGCGCTTGGCTGGCGCAAGGCGGCGCAGGTCTTCGATCTGCCGCCGGGCCTTGCCGAGGCGCTGAGCGGGGCGGTCACGCTTTTGTGCGCCTTCGTCTTCCTGACCTATCTGGTCAAGGCGCTGCGCCGCCCCGCGGTGGTGCTGGAGGATCTGCGCATCCTGCCCGGCCGGGCCGGGCTTTCGGCCGGGGTGCTGATGCTGTATCTGATCGCGGCGATCCTTGGCCCCTATCTGCCCGGCGCGGCGGTGACGGTTCTGGCCGGGGCGGGGGCGCTGCATCTGGGGCTTTGCGCGGCGATGCTTTACGTCTTCGCCACCGGCCCGGCCGAGCAGCGCCGGGTCAATCCGACCTGGCATCTGCTGTTTTCGGGCTGGATCGTGGCGGCGCTGGTGGCGGCGCAGCTTGGCCTTGCGACGGTGGCGGCGGCGCTGTTCTGGCTTGCGCTGATCTGCGCGCTGGTGATCTGGAGCTTGTCGCTGCAGCAGCTTTCCCGCGAGACCGTGCCCGCGCCGCTGCGCCCGCTGCTGGCGATCCATCTGGCCCCGGCGGCGCTTTTGGGCACCACCGCGGCGCTGCTTGGCGCGCTGGCGCTGGCCTTCGTCTTTGCCCTCGGCGCGGCGCTGCTTTTGCTTCTCCTCGTGCTGCGCGGGCGCTGGCTGCTGGCGGCGGGGTTCTCTCCGCTCTGGGGGGCGCTGACCTTCCCGCTGGCGGCGACGGCGACGCTCTGGCTGTCGCTGGGTGATCTGTGGCTTCTGCCGGGCGCGGCGGCTCTGGTGGCGGCGACGGCGATCCTTCCGGCCATCGCCATCCGCCTTTACAAGATGTGGGCAAAGGGCGATCTGGCGGCGAAAACCGGCGCCGCCCGCGCCTGAGGGCTTGCGTCGGGGGCCAAGCCATGAAACAGGGACGTGCCAACCGTTCCCTGCCGATGGAGTCCCCCATGCAGATTCGCGAGGCCCTCACCTTCGATGATGTCCTTCTGGTTCCCGCAGCCTCAAGCGTGCTGCCCTCGGAGGCCGATGTTTCCACCCGCGTCACGCGCTCGATCCGTCTGAACATCCCGCTGCTTTCGTCGGCGATGGACACGGTGACCGAGGCGAACATGGCGATCGCCATGGCGCAGGCGGGCGGCATGGGGGTGATCCACCGCAACCTGACGGTGGAAAAACAGGCTTCCGAAGTGCGCCGGGTGAAGCGCTTCGAATCCGGCATCGTCTACAACCCGATCACGCTCACGCCCGAGCAGACGCTCGCCGATGCAAAGGCGCTGCGCGAACGCTACAATGTCTCGGGCTTTCCGGTCGTCGATGTTGCGGGCAAGGTCGTCGGCATCGTGACGAACCGCGACATGCGCTTTGCCACCGATGACGCGACGCCGGTCCATGCGATGATGACGCGCGAGAATCTGGCGATGCTGCGCGAACCGGCCGACCGCGACGAGGCGATGAGCCTGATGAAAGCCCGCCGGATCGAGAAACTTCTGGTGGTGAATGCCGACGGCAAGCTGACCGGGCTTCTGACGCTGAAGGACAGCGAACATTCGGTGCTGCACCCGCAGGCCTGCAAGGACGAAAAGGGCCGTCTGCGCGTTGCCGCCGCCTCGACGGTGGGCGATGCGGGCTATGAACGCTCGGTCGCGCTGATCGAGGCGGGCTGCGATCTGATCGTGATCGACACCGCGCATGGCCATTCCGAAGGCGTGGCGAAAGCGGTCGAGCGGATCAAGCTCTTCGCGCCCGGGGTGCAGGTCTGCGCGGGCAACGTCGCCACGGCCGAGGCGACGAAGGCGCTGATCGGGGCGGGCGCGGATGCGGTCAAGGTCGGCATCGGTCCGGGCTCGATCTGCACCACGCGGATCGTCGCGGGGGTCGGCGTGCCGCAGCTCTCGGCGATCATGGATGCCTGTTCGGGCGCGGGCGACGTGCCGATCATTGCGGACGGCGGCATCAAATTCTCGGGCGATTTCGCCAAAGCCATCGCGGCGGGCGCCTCCTGCGCCATGGTGGGCTCGGCGATCGCGGGCACGGATGAAAGCCCCGGCGAGGTGATCCTCTATCAGGGCCGGTCCTACAAATCCTATCGCGGCATGGGCTCGCTCGGTGCGATGGCGCGCGGCTCGGCCGACCGCTATTTCCAGAAGGACGCCGCCTCCGACAAGCTTGTGCCCGAGGGGATCGAGGGGCAGGTGCCCTACAAGGGCCCGGTGGCGACGGTCATTCACCAGATGGTGGGCGGGCTGCGCGCGGCGATGGGCTACACCGGCCATGCCACCGTGGCCTCGATGCAGGGCGGCTGCCAGTTCGTCCGCATCACCGGCGCCGGGCTGAAGGAAAGCCACGTCCATGACGTGCAGATCACCCGCGAAAGCCCGAACTACCGCATCGGCTGAGATCGCGGCGCAGAAATCACAAGGGCCGGGGGAAACCCCGGCCCTTTTTCTGTGTACCGGCAAACACCGCTTCCCCTTCATCTTGCCGAAAATATCCCGGGGGGTCCGGGGGGCAGCGCCCCCGGCGGGTCGCCGCAGGCAAAGCCGCGGCGAAATCCATCCGCGCGCCCCTCACCCCGCGCGGAAATGCTTGGCGAGCTTCAGCCCCTGGCCCTGATAGTTCGAGGCGATCCCGGCGCCGTAAAGCCGCTCCGGCCGCCCGGCCATGCGCTCATAGACCAGCCGCCCCACCACCTGCCCATGTTCCAGAACAAAGGGCGCCTCGTGGCAGCGCACTTCCAGCACGCCCCTGGAGCCTTCGCCCCCTGCCGCGCCATGGCCGAAACCGGGATCGAAGAAGCCCGCGTAATGCACGCGGAATTCCCCCACCATCGCCAGATAGGGCGCCATCTCGGCGGCGAAATCGGGCGGGATCACCACCGCCTCGCGGCTGACCAGAATGTAGAAGGCGCCAGGGTCGAGAATGATCCGCCCCTCGCGCGTGCGCACCTCTTCCCAGAAATCACTGGCCGGGTAATGCGCGATCCGGTCCAGATCGACCACCCCGGCATGCGGCTTCGCCCGGTAGCCGACCAGATCTCCTTCCGCCGGGCGCAGATCGACGGAGAAGCCCAGCCCATGGTCGATCACCGCCCCGCCGTGCCCGATGCCGCTGACGAGCGGTTCAGCCGCATGCAGCGCCTTCAGCTCGGGGTCGGAAAGCGCCGCCTGCCCGGCGCGAAAGCGGATCTGGTTCAGCCGCATCCCCGGCCGCACCAGCACCGAAAACGACCGCGGGCAGATCTCGGCGTAAAGCGGGCCGGTGTAGCCCTCGGGAATGCGGTCGAATTCCGTGCCGTCGTCGGTGATCACCCGGGTCAGCAGATCGAGCCGCCCGGTCGAGCTTTTCGCATTGCTGACCGCGGTCAGACCGGCGGGCAGGGCCAGGCGCTCCATCAGCGGCACCAGATAGACACAGCCCTTTTCCAGCACCGCGCCCTCGGACAGGCGCATCCGGTGCATCTCGAAGTCGGAAAGCTTCGTCTCGACCCGCTGGCCCCGCCCCGCCAGAAACGAGGCGCGGATGCGATAGGCGACCTCGCCCAGCCGCAGATCAAGGCTGGCAGGCTGGATCTGTTCGGGGGTCACCGGACGGGCGGCGGCGATCTCGCCGCGGGCGATCATCGCGCGCAGGGCGCTGTCGGGAAGAACACCATGCATCATCGCGGCCTCGCGGAACTGGAATTGGTCAAAAAAGAACGCCCACTCCAGCCGGAGTGAGCGTTCTTTTGATGGTCGGGCCGGTGAGATTCGAACTCACGACCTTCCGCCCCCCAGACGGACGCGCTAACCAGGCTGCGCCACGGCCCGACGAGGCGCATATAGAGCCATTGCGCCCCCGGGTGCAAGCGGCAAAACGCAATTTTTTGCACGGACTTGCAGGCGGGGACGACGGGCATCCTCAGCGCCGCGCCGGAACCGGCCGGGGCGGCTGCGCCAGACGCCCGGCCAGCCGCACCAGACGGTCATGCGCCGCCAGAAGCCGCATCCGCTCGATCGGCGAGAGCGCGTCGGGGGCAAAGCGCGTCAGATCCTCGCGCAGGGCGCCCAGAGGATTCGCCGTCGGATCGATCTGCCCGGCCGCGGCCAGTTCCACCTGCAGCGGCGCGGTGCCGCTCAGGATCAGCGACACCACCCGGTCGAGCGGATCGAATTCCGACGCCGGGTCGGGCTCGGGCTCCGGTTCGGGCTCTGGTTCCGGCTCGGGATCGGGCGGGGCGGCGAAGACCAGAATCGGCTCGGGCGCGGCGAAAGCGGGCGCTGCCGCGATCCCGGTCATCGGCGCGGCTTCCGCGAGAGGTTCCGGTTCCGGTTCCGGCTCGGGTTCTGCCACGGATTCGGGGACAGGCTCGGGCACAACAGGCTCGGGCAGGGGGGCCGGCTCGGCGACCGGCGCCGGTTTCGGCGCGGCCTCGGGGGGCTGCGCGAAGTAATCGAAAAGCGAGCCCTGAACCGGCAGCTCCGGCTCCGGTTCGGGGGCAGGGGCGGGCGCGGGCTCCGGCTCCGGCTCCGGTTCGGGCGCCACCACCACCGCGGGGCGCGCCAGCGGCCGGGGCGCGATGAAGCGATAGGCGATATCCTCGAAGGGCGGCGCATCCGCGGTCGTCGCCGCGGGGTCGGGCGCATCCGCGGGGGCCGGGTCAAAGGCGGCGGCAACCGGGCTCTCGGGCAGCGGCACCGCAGCCGGTTCCGGCGCAGTGACGGGATCGGCGGGAGGCCAGGGCTCGGGCGGTTCCGCCTCGGCGGCGTCCCGCGCCGCGGCTGCGACCTGGGCGGCAAGCTCCGCCTCGGCCTTGGCCCGGGCCGCTTCCGCCCGGGCGTGCTCGGCCTCGCGACGCAGCCGCTGCAGCTCGGCCCGCACCGCTTCCGCCTCGCGGCGGGCCTGCTCGACCGCCGCCTGCGCCGCTTCCAGCGCCCGCGCCTCGGCCTCGATCCGGGCCCGTTCGATCCGACGTTCTTCGTCGATCCGATCCAGCTCCTCCGGGCTCAGCCCCCGTTCGGCCTCTGCCTCGGGCGTCGCCAGAGGCGCTGCCGGATCCTCCGCGCCGAGGTCTTCGGGCGCTTCCGGCACCGCTTCGGCGACCGGTTCCGGTTCCTCGGGGAGGAAGGTCGGTTCGTCCGCGGCGTTTTCTTCGAACGCTTCCGGCAGAAGCTCGGAAACCGGCTCTTCCGGCATCGCCTCCGCGACCGGTTCCGGTTCCTCGGGGAGGAAGGTCGGTTCTTCCGCGACGTTTTCTTCGAACACTTCCGACAGAAGCCCGGAAACCGGCTCTTCTGGCATCGCCTCCGCGACCGGTTCCGGTTCCTCGGGGAGGAAAGCCAGTTCTTCCGCGACGTTTTCTTCGAACACTTCCGACAGAAGCTTGGAAACCGGCTCTTCCGGCATCGCCTCCGCGACCGGTTCCGGTTCCTCGGGGAGGAAGGTCGGTTCTTCCGCGACGTTTTCTTCGACTGCTTCCGGCAGAAGCTCGGAAACCGGCTCTTCCGGCATCGCCTCGGCGACCGGCTCCGGTTCCTCGGGGACGAAAGCCGGTTCTTCCGCGACGTTTTCTTCGAACGCTTCCGGCAGAAGCCCGGAAACCGGCTCTTCCGGCACCGCCTCCGCGACCGGCTCCGATTCTTCAGGGAGGAAGGTCGGTTCGTCTGCGACGTTTTCTTCGAACGCTTCCGGCAGAAGCTCGGAAACCGGCTCTTCCGGCATCTCCTCGGCGACCGGCTCTGGTTCCTCGGGGACGAAAGCCAGTTCGTCCGCGACGTTTTCCTCGAACGCTTCCGACAGAAGCCCGGAAACCGGCTCTTCCGGCACCGCTTCGGCGACCGGTTCGGGCGCAGCTTCGGGCACGGGTTCGCGCGGCAGATTCGCGCTCAGCATCTCGGCCCCCAGCGCCGAGACCTTCTTCGCGCCCTGCGATTTCAGCCGCGCCTGCGCCTCCTTGATCGGCAGCGCCTCGACCTGCAGCAGATGCTTGATCCCCACCAGCAGCGCGACATCGGCCGGGCGGTAATAGCGCCGCCCGCCCGCCCGCTTCACCGGCTTGATCTGCGGAAACTTGCTTTCCCAGAATCGCAGCACATGCGTCGGGGTTTCGAGGAGCTCTGCCACCTCGGTAATCGTACGGAAGGCCTCGGCTGACTTCGTCATCGCGGCGCGATCATCCCCTGCTCGGGCTCAATTCGGTGAACCGGTTCAACCGGCCCTATTTTGCATTGCCTTCGGCAACCCGGTCCTTCATCAGATGCGAGGGCCGGAACGACAGCACCCGCCGCGGCGAAATCGGCACTTCCTCGCCCGTCTTCGGGTTGCGCCCCATGCGCGAGGTCTTGTCGCGCACGGAAAACGTGCCAAAGGACGAGATCTTGACCGTCTCGCCGCGCACCAGCGCGTCGGACATATGTTGCAACACGGTTTCGACCAGCTGCGCGGATTCATTTCGGCTGAGCCCGACTTCGCGGAACACGGCTTCGCTCAGATCCATGCGGGTCAGGGTTTTCTCTGACATCTCAATCCCCCGGGAGTGATATGGATCACGATGGGGGCAAGTATTTCCCGAGTCAATATCAATGGCTTGCGCGGCAAGGTTGAGACGGCTTTTTCCACCGTAATCACCTCTTTACCAGCGCAGGACCACCGATCCCCAGGCCAGACCGCCGCCGATCGCCTCGGTCACGATCAGATCCCCCGCCTTGATCTGCCCGCGCGCCCGCGCCGTCGAGAGCGCCAGGGGAATCGATGCGGCAGAGGTGTTGCCGTGATCGGCCACCGTCACCACCACCCGCTCCATCGGCACCCCCATCCGTTCCGCCGTGGCGGTGATGATGCGCAGGTTCGCCTGATGCGGCACGATCCAGCTCACGTCCTCGGGCGTCAGACCGGCCTTGGCGAGCGCCGCATGCGCGGTCTCGGCCAGTTTTTGCACCGCATGTTTGAAGACGGCATTGCCCTGCATCCGCAGATGGCCGGACTGGCCGTTGGTCGACACCCCGCCATCGACGTAAAGCAATTCCCGGTAGCGGCCGTCCGAATGCAGGTCGCTTGCCAGAATGCCGCGGTCGGCGGCCGTGCCCGCGCCCTCGGCCGCCTCGAGGATCAGCGCCCCGGCGCCGTCGCCGAACAGAACGCAGGTGCCGCGATCGGCCCAGTCCATGATCCGCGAAAACGTCTCGGCGCCGATCACCAGCACCCGTTTCGCCTGGCCCGACAGGATCATCCCGTTCGCATTCGCCAGCGCAAAGACGAAGCCGGCGCAGACCGCCTGCACGTCAAAGGCAAAGGCATTGGTGTTGCCAAGCCCCGCCTGCACCATCGTCGCAACCGACGGGAAGGTGAAATCCGGCGTCGAGGTCGCGACCACGATCGCATCGATATCCGCCGCGCTCAGCCCCGCATCGGCCAGCGCCGCCGCGGCCGCCTTGATCGCCAGCTGCGAGGTGGTTTCCCCCTCGGCCGCGAAATGGCGCCGTTCGATCCCGGTGCGGGACCGGATCCATTCATCCGTCGTGTCGAGCTTGCCCTCGAACTCGGCATTCTCCACCACGCGGGCGGGCAGGTAATGCCCCACGCCACGGACCACCGCTCTGATCGTCATTTTGCGTTCTCGATTCCTGCCTCCGCCGAGGCTGCATCCTGACCGTTTGCTGACGCAAGGGCAACCCGGGCCGCAAGACGTTCGGCAAAGCCCAGACCGGCCAGCCGCGCCGCAAGGTCGATGGCCGCCGCCACCCCCGTCGCATCGGCGCCGCCATGCGACTTGATCACGGTTCCGTTCAGGCCGAGGAAAACCCCGCCATTGACCCGGCGCGGGTCGATCTTCGCCTTCAGCCGCTTCAGCGCCCCCGAGGCCAGCAGCGCCCCGAG
This sequence comes from Rhodobacter capsulatus SB 1003, assembly GCF_000021865.1. Taxonomy (NCBI): domain Bacteria; kingdom Pseudomonadati; phylum Pseudomonadota; class Alphaproteobacteria; order Rhodobacterales; genus Rhodobacter; species Rhodobacter capsulatus. Next base: position 2,065,301 of record NC_014034.1, on the reverse strand, counting down.
CTTCGAAAGCAGGCTCGAGGTGAAGGCCTCGCGCATCAGCTCGCCCGCGAATTTCGCCGTGCCCTCGCCGGTCTTCAGCGCGACATTGCCGGTGAAGCCGTCGGTGACGATCACATCGACCCGCGAGCCGGGCAGGTCGTTGCCCTCGACGAAGCCGACGAACTCATAGCCGCCCGCGGTTTCCATCGCGCCGATCATCTCGGCGGCGATCTTCAGCTCGGCATGGCCCTTGTGTTCTTCGGTGCCGACATTGAGCAGCCCGACCCGCGGCCGGTCCAGACCAAGCGCGTTGCGGGCATAGGAAGAGCCCATCAGCGCATAGGTCAGAAGATCGCGGGCCTCGGCTTTCACATCCGCGCCCATGTCCAGCATGATATTGAATCCGGAGGGATTCTTGCAGGGCCAGAAGGCAGCGATGGCAGGCCGGTTCACCCCTGGCATCTTGCGCAGCCGCAGCATCGAGACCGCCATCAGCGCGCCGGTATTGCCGCAGGACACCGCGACCTGCGCCGCGCCGTCGCGCACCGCATCGATCGTCGACCACATCGACGTGTCCTTGCCGCCGCGCATCACCGCCGCGGGCTTGTCATGCATCGTGACAACGCCGGTCGCGTGACGGATCGTCACACAGGACTTCAGCCTGCGCGCCTTCACCAGCGGCGCCAGCTCGGCTTCGGGGCCGTGCACCAGAAAATGCAGATCGGGATACTTCCGGCGCGCAAGGGCGATCCCGTCCAGGACGGCCGCGGGGCCCCGGTCGCCCCCCATTGCATCGATCGACAGCACGAGCGGGGCGGAAACCGGGACGCCGGAAATCAAAGCGCCGGAAACATCCGGCGCTTGAGCGGCTGCAGGACAGCCGCGACTTGACGTAACGTCAGCTTCTACTCCCACCGTGGTCGTCTCCTGTTTGAACAGTTTGACCATGGCGGAGGGACGGGCTTACGCCGCGTCGTCGTCCAGATCGACTTCGGCCGCTTGCGCAACCACTTCGCGGTCGTCGTAGTGGCCGCAGGCGCCGCAGACATGGTGCGGGCGCTTCAGTTCGCCACAGTTCGGGCACGAAGCCGGGTTGGCGGCCACAAGGGCGTCATGCGCGCGGCGCATGTTACGACGGGAGCGCGTGACTCGGTTCTGCGGGACGGCCATGTGTCTAACCTCGGTTCTGGGGGCGCAAGGCCCTGTTTTGCCTGGGGTTTCGTCACGGCAGCCAGTGGCGGACCGGGGGCGAACCCTGCGTTCGAATGAGGCCGGGAACATACTGCAGTTCCGCCCCGTTGCAAGCCCTTTTTGCAGCTTTTTTCGGCACCGTCACAACCGCGTCGCAACCGGGCCGAAACGCCGCGCTCAGGACTGGTCGTCTTCCCCCCCGGGTTTGCCCCCCAGAAGGCTTTTCAGATTGGCGAAGGGACGGGTGTCCTCGTCGCGGATCGGTGCGGCCCCGGGCGGGGCGGCCTGCGCCGCGACCGGCGCGGCATCGGGCGCATGCGGATAAAGCGGCAGCGCCAGTTCCAGCACCTCGAGCGCGACCGCGCCCAGATCGATGCGGTCGGGCAGCGGCTCGGCATCGGTGTCCTCGGGGATCTCGATCTCGTCGCCCGCGGGGGTTTCCATCTGCGCCAGATAGCGCCGGGCGACGGTTTCGCGCAGATCGGTGGTCACGGGCGCCAGCGTCACCACGCAGGCCTGCACGGCGCGGGCGGTGAATTCGGCGTCCAGCGCCCAGTCCGACCGGCCGGTGGGGGTCAACGTGCCCTTGAGCCGCAGCGTTTCCAGCGCCTCGATCCCCGCCCAGGCGGCGATGGCGGCGCAGGTGGCGGCGTCGGGGGCGATGTCGAAGCGGGTGGGCTTGCGCGCGGCCAGCTCGGCGGGGCGCAGCGCATGGCTGAAGGGCAGGGCATCGGTGTCGGTCATCACGGTCTCCGGGATCGCAGGCGGGTCAGGACGGCAGAGGCGCTTGAGGGCGGCGGCATCCTGTTGTAATCGGGATAGAAGGCCCGAGGTCACGAGGCAAGAGGGGGTAGGCTTGAGCAGCACGTTCGGAATTCGCCGCATGGCGCGTTATGTCACCGTTGCGGCGGTGCTGTTCGCGGCGGGCTGCACCCCGATCTATCAAAACCACGGCTATGTGCCGACCGAAACCGATCTGGCCAAGATCGAGGTCGGCAAAAGCTCGCGCGAGGAAGTGTCGGCGGTGATCGGCCGTCCCTCCTCGATGGGGGTGCTGCAGGGGGCGGGCTGGTTCTATGTCGGCTCGCGCTGGAAGCATTACGGCGCGCGGGCGCCGCAGGAAATCGACCGGCAGGTGGTGGCGATCAGCTTCGACGACAAGGGCATGGTCGAGAATGTCGAGCGCTTCGGGATGGAGCGGGGCGAGGTTGTCGTGCTCTCGCGCCGGGTGACGAAGAGCAACATCAAGGGGCTGGGCCTTGTCCGCGAGCTTCTGGGCTCGTTCGGGCGCGTTTCGGCGGGCAAGCTGCTCGACAACTGACCGGGGCCGGGTCCCGTCGCGGGGATCCCCCCGCACGGGGCGCTTCGGTCGCAGCCGAATGTCTTTTCGCTGTCAGGTCTTTGCCGTAGGATCGGCGCGACTGATCCCGGGGGAGCCGATGTTTTCGCTTTCGAGGGGCCGTTATCTGGCCCGACTCGCGCAATCGCAGGCGGATGTGCAGGCGGCGCAGGCGCTGCGCTGGCGCGCCTTTGTCTCGGCCCGCGGCCGGGGCCTTGCGGCGGGCGAGGCGCTGGATGCCGATGCTTTCGACGCGGCCTGCCGCCATGTGCTGGTCGAGGAGGCGGGCAGCGGGCGGCTGGTGTGCTGCTTCCGGCTGCTGCCGCTGGAAAGCGGGCGCGAGCTGCACCGCAGCTATTCGGCGCAATTTTACGACCTGACGCCGCTTTCGGCCTATGCCGGGCGGATGCTGGAGATGGGGCGGTTCTGCGTCGATCCCGACTGCCGCGATCCCGACATCCTGCGGCTGGCCTGGGGGGCGGTGACGCGGCTCGTCGATGCCGAGGGAATCGAGATGCTGTTTGGCTGCTCCTCCTTCCTGACCACCGATTTCGACAGCTGCGCCGATGCCTTTGCGGTTCTGGCCGAGCGCCATCTGGCGCCGAAGCGCTGGCGGGTGCGGGTGAAAGCGCCGAAGGTGATCCGCTATGCGCGCCAGCTTCTGGGGCGCAAGGGCGATCCGAAACAGGCGATGCTGAAGATGCCGCCGCTGCTGCGCTCTTATCTGGGCATGGGCGGCTGGGTCTCGGATCATGCGGTGGTGGACGAGGATCTGGGCACGCTGCACGTGTTTACCGGGCTTGAGATCGGCGCGATCCCGCCCGAACGCGCCCGCGCGCTGCGGCTGGTGGCCGGGTAGGGGGCTGCGCCCCCCGGCTCTCTATCAACGGGAAACCAAGCCTCATGTGGCGATGGCACCGTCATCACCGCGTTGCACGGCGTGCAAAGTGCGCGCGCCCTTTGGAAGCCCGTAGCATCCATGACGCGATGATCTGTCGACACAAATTGGCTGTTGTCGGCCGTTCCCGGTTTTTGTCCGATGTACCGGGTGTTTTGTCGGGCGACAGGTCATTGCCCGCGCCCTTCGTCCCGTCGCGGGCCGCAGAATGCCATCGGCATGCGGTCGCGGATCGAGGCTGTGACCACCGAAGCGGCCACCCCGACCGCGCCCGCAAGCGGCGCCACGATGCGAAACGCCCTTCGGCCCGCGAACGCGGTTACACGACCGATTGGGGGAAAGAGTGCGCGCTTCCTGCTTTGCCACCCCTGTTGCGCGACTGCGGTGCTCATCGAGCGGCTCTCGGGTGGAAAGCTGCTTGCAGACCGGGCGTTTGACGCGAATTGGCTGCGCGAGGCCTTGGCCGAGGCGGCAACCGAGGCGGTGATACCGCCCAAGTCCAACCGACGCTTCCCAGCTGAATTTGACCGTGACACCTACAAGTGGCGCCACCTGATCGAAAACTTCTTCGGAAAGCTCAAGGAATACAGAGGGATCGCCACGCGCTGCTGCAAAACCGACACCAGCTTCACCGCGTTCATCGCCATTGCCGCAACCGTCATTCGTTTGCGGTGAACGTCAACAGACCGTAGTCAATATGGCATGTGTGGGAGCTTAACTGATTCCGCTCACAACTCGTTGATTTTATTGATAAATTTACGTCCGGCAGTACGTGGCGGAGAGGGAGGGATTCGAACCCTCGGACCCTTGCAGGGTCAACGGTTTTCGAGACCGCCGCAATCGACCACTCTGCCACCTCTCCGCATCAGGGGTCGTCGTGAGGCGGGTGTTTAACGTCAGCCTCAGAGGGCTGCAACCGGTTTTTGCATCCTCGGACAAGTTTTTTCGCCATGCGCATCCCGAGGCGCCGTCGCGCAGCGGCAAGGCCCTGGCGCGGCAGGGGGCACGGGGCGAAAGCGGATGTCATCCGGCACCATGGCCGTTTGGCCCGGCGCAAACGGATAGTGTCCGGCGACTGAAAAATCTCCGTTGAATATGGAAAAATATCGGACATGATCCGACAAAAGACGCATGACGGCGGACAGATCGGCATCATGGACGAGATCGACAGAAAGATTTGCGCGCTTTTGGGCGAAGATGCGCGCCAGTCGATGGCGCAGCTGGGCGCGCGGGTGGGGCTTTCGCCCTCGGCGGTGAATGACCGGCTGCGGCGGCTGATCGAGCGCGGCGTACTGCGCGGCACGCGCGCCGATGTCGCCCCCGAGGCGGTCGGCCTGCCTGTCGCCGCCTTCGTCTGGATCGCGCTGGCCGAGGGCATCGACGAGGCCGCCTTTCGCGCCGCCATCGCCGAAGACACCGCCGTCACCGCCTGTCATCATGTCACCGGGGGCTGGTCCTATCTGGTGCAGATCCGCGTCGCCTCGCTGGGCGCGGTCGAGGATTTTCTGGCCGCGCTGAAACGGGCGGGCTGGGTCGCGCGGACCGAAACCATGCTGGCGCTCTCGACCGTGGTCGAGCCGCCGTTTCGCTACAGGAGATAGAATGGAAGCGCTTGTGCTGTTCGGAAAGGGGCTGTTCATCGGCCTGGCCATCGCCGCGCCGATCGGGCCGATGGGGGCGCTGTGCATCCAGCGCACGCTGGCGCGCGGGTTTTGGGCGGGCGTCGCGGGGGGGCTGGGCACGGCGCTGGCCGATCTGACCTTTGCCACCGGCGCGGCGGTGGGCTTTGCCGTCTTCAACGATCTGGTCGAGCGCATCGCGGTGCCGCTGGGCCTGATCGGCGGGGCCTTTCTGATGGTTCTGGCCTGGAACGGCTGGCCGCGCGGGCAGGGGGGCGAGCCCAGCCCGGCGAAGATCCCCGAGGCGCGCGGGCTGTGGCGCACCACCTTTGTCACCTATGGGCTGACGATCACCAACCCGCCGACGATCCTTTTGTTCGCCGCGATCTTTGCCGGTCTGGGCCTGGCGCAGACCGGATCGGGGCTGGCCATCGTGGCGCTGGTCGCGGGGGTGTTTCTGGGCTCGATCGGCTGGTGGGCGTTCCTCTCGGGGCTCGTTGCCGCACTCCATCACCGCCTGCCGCCCGCCTTCGCGCTCTGGACGGCGCGGGTCTCCAGCCTGACGATGGCGGGTTTCGGCCTTTGGGCTTTCGCCTCGATCTTCTAACTGTCGGGGGCGATCAGGCCAAGGCCGCGCAGATAGACGCCGATGCCGCTTTCCAGCAGATCCTCGGGCGAGAAGGGGGATTGCGTGCCGGGGGCCGCGCGGGCGTAAAGCTCGACGACACCGTGGCTGAGCGCGCGCACATGCGCCGCCACCATCGAAGGCGGCGGGCGGCGCCCCTCGGGGATATGGGCCGAGAGCGCCTGTGTCGCTTTCAGCACCACCGCCTCGGCCCGCGCCATCCCCGCCGCCAGCTCGGGCGAGCGGTTGGGCGAGAGCCCGCTTTCGAACATCGCCATGTAATGGCCGGGAAATTTCTTTGCAAAGGCAAGATAGGCCCGCCCGGTCGCGCCAAAGGCCGAGAGCGCCGTCGGCTTGCCGCCGTTCCAGGCATGTTCCATCAGATCGGCGAAGATCGCATAGCCCTGGCGTGCGCATTCGGCGATCAGATCCTCGCGGCCGGCAAAATGACGATAGACGGCGGCGGGGGTGACGCCCGCCTCCTTGGCGGCTTCCGACAGGGTGAAGCCCTGCGCGCCGCGCGCCGCGATCAGCGCCAGCGCCGCCTCGACCAGGGCCTGGCGGAGGTTGCCGTGATGGTATCCTGCCTTAGCCATCGACGTGTTCGATGCCCCCGCAGATCAGCGGATCGGGCGTGCCGATCGCCGCCCGGTCCTTGCCCGGGTAGTCGAGCGCGCCCAGAACGGTCTGGATCGCGGCGATGCGGGCCCGGTATTTGTCATCGGCGCGGATCACCGTCCAGGGCGCCGCCGCCGTGTCCGACCGGCGCAGCGTTTCCGCAATGGCAACCGTATAGGCATCCCATTTCCGCAGCCCCTCGACATCGATCCAGCTCAGCTTCCATTGCTTGAGCGGATCCTGCTCGCGGTCAAGGAAGCGCTTGAGCTGCTCGGCGCGGTCCACCGACAGCCAGAGCTTGACCAGAACGATGCCTTCGTCGACCAGCATCTTTTCGAAGCCGGGCAGCTGGGCAAAGAAATGATTGCGCTGTTCGGGGGTGCAAAAGCCGAAGACCTGTTCGACCACGCCGCGGTTGTACCACGAGCGGTCGAAGAGCGCGATTTCCCCCGCCGCGGGCAGCCGTTCCACATAGCGCTGGAAATACCACTGGCCCTGTTCGCGTTCGGTCGGCGTGGGCAGGGCGACGATATTGGCCTGGCGCGGGTTCAGGTTTTCGCGCATCCGCTCGATCGTGCCGCCCTTGCCCGCGGCGTCGCGGCCCTCGAACAGCACCACCAGCCGCCGCCCGTCCTGTTTCAGACCCCAGCTCATCTTCACCAGCTCGACCTGCAGCGGCTGCATCTGCGCCTCATAGGCCTTTTTCGCCAGCGCCGCGCGATAGGGAAAAGAGGCCGAAAGGATCTCGTCGGGTTTCGCCGTCTCGATCGCCCGGCGCAGGCTGTCGGGGGCGTCATGGCGCAGGAATTTGGTGATCTCGCCGACGAAGGGCAGCTCGGGAAAGCCGGTTGCCGCTCCGGGCGCGGTCTTTCCCGCGCTGTCGTGATCCTTGCCCATCTGCCGCCCCGTGCCCCCGTGCCGTCATTTCAATGTGAAGCGCTTTCACTATAGCGGCCCGCAGGCGGGAGGCAAAGATGCCGCCGCCCGGCGGCCTGTGTCGGGGTCCCCGGTCGCCCCCCCCAATCACCTCCGAGTCGGCCCGGGCGGGCCGGTTTTGGTTACCAAAATGTGATTCGTCACATCCGCGGTGCATTGGCGAACAAATGGGCGGTTTCGTTCGCTTTGATCGCAATGGCGGAACAATGAGGCGGCCGTGATTGTCCCGGCGGGGGCCAAGATTGATGCCGGTTCGGAACGCTGCGCGCGGATTGTCGCCAATCCGGAAACGCAGGATCGCAAGAGCCCCGCCGCCGCCCCGAAGTCCGCGCGCCGAAGCAGGGTTAATGGGCGGTAAACAGGACAAATTTTAGCTTTTTTCCGCGCCTTTCCGGGCCTTGGCGGCGAGGTTGCGGAAACAATCGCGGCGGAATGGGCGCAAAATCGCGGCGGCAATGGGACAGTCGGGGGCGGATCGGGGAAAAATCTGGGCAAGATTGCGGCAGATTCCCGTTCCCCGAAGCCCGGCCTCTTGGTATCACGTAAGGGCCCGTGTTGGGCATCGGCCGTGGGGGCGGCCGAGGACGTTCGACATCTTCGGATGCTCGGGACGGTTGAAGTGGTGCTGCCGTGACCGGGATGATCTGCGATCCCGAAACGACCGCGAAGCAAGGGAAATGAAAACCGCCGTTTTGGCGGCCTGTTTCGTGCATCCTGCTGCAATCCGACCGCGTGAAAATGTCGCGTCCCTGTCGGTGGGGTTTCCGCCGGTGACGAGTGAACGGGCCGTGCGCGGGGCAGGGCCGAAATTTCAAGGCTTGCGGGGCATTGTCTTCGCCAATCGGGGTAAGGAGAGGCTGCCATGACCTATACTTTCAGCGACCGCACGATTTTCGCGTGGGATCTGTCGAACATCACCTCTTCGAAAGCGGGTCTTTTCGCCGACAGCGCCAGCGGGCTGTCCACCGCCAAGGGCGCGACCTTCACCATCAGCACCGCCGCGACGGTCAACCAGATCACCGTGCGCGACAATGACAGCTATTTCAACGACGGCGACAGCGACCAGACGCTGAACTCGAGCGAGACCCTCGAAGGCGCAAGCTACGGGCCCTCCTCCGGCCGCATCACCCCCGAATATGCCTATACCGTCTGCCCCGCCGGCTGCACCGATCCTGCCCAGTACATCACCGTCTATGCCTTTGAAATGTCGGACAATGACATGGTCGGCATCGTGTCCTCGGCGCCGCTGCAGACGGGGGTCAGCTATACGGTCGTGTCCTGCACCGACAATTGCCCCTCGGTCCCCTATGCGTCGCTGGCGACCTATCCGACGCTCGATGGCGTCGTCGAGGGCACCGCGGGCGCCGATCTGATCGACACGGGCTACACCGGCGATCCCGAAGGCGACCGGATCGACGCCAATGACTATCGCGGCGGCAATGCCGACAGCGTCGTCGCGGGGGCGGGCAATGACACGATCCGGTCGGGGGCTGCGGCCGATACCGTGCATGGCGAGGACGGCAACGACCTGATCGACGGCGGCGCCGACAATGACTTGCTTTATGGCGGCGCGGGCGACGACACCTTTGTCGGCGGCGCGGGCAATGACACGTTCAACGGCGGCACCGGGCTTGACGTGATCGACTATTCGAAGTCGGGCGCGGCGGTGAATGTCGATCTGAGCACCGGCGCGCTCTCGGGCGGCGATGCGGCGGGCGATTCCATCGCCTCGGGCATCGATGGCGTGATCGGCTCGGAGTTCAACGACAGCCTTGTCGGCTTCGACCATCAGGGCACCTCGGCCTCGGACACCTATACCAACGTCTTCCACGGCATGGACGGCGATGACACGATCCGGGGCCAGGGGTCGGATGACAGCCTTTACGGCGGCGCCGATGACGACAGCATCGAGGGCGGCGCGGGCAACGACTATATCGAAGGCGACGGCGATCTGGACAGCGGCGCCGCCCCGGTCGATCTGACGATGGACTGGCAGAAATTCGGCCAGAATTGCGGCAATATCGTCAATGGCTCGTCTTACGACATGGGCGGCGTCAAGGTGACCTTCGGCTTCACCGACCAGACCTGCGGCGCCACCGCGACCTCGACCACCGCGTCGCAATATGTCGAGCCGGGCGACGGGCTGAACGGCGCGGGCGGGCTGCAGCTTTACGGCGACGGCGGGGTGGGCAACACCTCGACCACCTCGCTGAGCTTCACCTCGACGAATGCCGATTACGCCTCGGCGGTGACCGATGTCAGCTTCCGCATCAATGACATCGATGTCGGCACCAGCGCCGATTACCATCAGGACATCGTCACCGTCCGCGCCTATGACGCGAACGGCAACCTGCTGAACGTCACCTATACGCTGGAAGGCGGGCAGACCGTCTCGAACGGCACGATCACCGGCCATGACGTTGACAATGGCGGCTCGGTCTCGCCCGCCTCGGCGACCGGCTCGGTGCTGGTGCATATCGATGGCGTCGTGGCGCGGATCGAGATCGATTACAACAACGGCGGCCCCACCGATCAGGCGATCACCGTGACCGACCTGACCTGCACCACCGTTCCGGCGATCGAGGGCGACGAGGCGGGCGATGACACGCTCTCGGGCGGCGAGGGCGACGACACGATCCTCGGTCAGGGCGGCAATGACGTCATCACCGGCGGCGCGGGCCATGACCGGATCTCGGCGGGCGACGACCGCGACGTGATCCACGGCGGCGCGGGGGACACCGTCGATGGCGGCGCGGGCGGCGACGATTACGACACGCTCGACATCACCGGCCAGGGCGACTGGCGCGTGGTGAACCGGACCGTCGACAGCAACGGCAACGGCTATAACGGCACCGTCGAATTCCTGGATGCCGACGGCAACGTCACCGGCGCGCTGAATTTCACCGAGATCGAGAATATCGTCGGCGATGACGTCAACCACCGTCCCGATGCGGTGAACGACAGCGCCACCGTGGCCGAGGACGGCACGAAGACGATCACCGTCCTTGCCAATGACACCGACCCCGATGGCGACACGCTGACGGTGACCGGCGCCACCGCGTTGCATGGCACGGTGACGGTCAATGCCGATGGCACGCTGACCTATGTGCCGAACGCCAATTACAACGGCCCCGACACCATCACCTATACGGTGCGCGATCCGGGCGGGCTGACCGACACCGCGACGGTCAATGTCACGGTCACCCCGCTGAACGACGCCCCCGATGCGGTGAACGACAGCGCGGCGACGAATTTCCAGACCGCGGTCACCGTGCCGGTTCTGGCCAATGACACCGACATCGACGGCGACACGCTGACGGTGACCGGCGCCTCGAGCCCGAACGGCACCGTCACGGTGAATGCCGACGGCACCATCACCTTCACCCCGGAGACCGGTTTCACGGGCGATGCCACCATCACCTACACCGTCTCGGACGGCCATGGCGGCACCGATACCGCGATCGTCACCGTCACCGTCGGCGCCGATCCGCGCGACGGCTATGTCGACGGCACGGCGGGCGGCGATCTGATCGACACCGGCTATACCGGCGATCCGCAGGGCGACATGGTCGATGGCAATGACGCGATCCTGCCGGGCGACGGGCCGAACGATGACCGCATCCGCGCGGGCGCGGGCGATGACACGGTTCTGGCGGGGCTTGGCGACGACACCGTCACCGCGGGCACGGGCCATGATTCCGTCGATGGCGGCGCGGGCGATGACAGCCTGTCGGGCGAGGGCGGCGCCGACACCCTGCGCGGCGGCGACGGCAATGACACGCTGGATGGCGGCGACGACAATGATCTGGCGGTGGGCGGCAAGGGCGACGATCTGCTGATCGGCGGGCTTGGCAACGACACGCTGGAAGGCGGCGCGGGCAATGACACCGCCCAGGGCGGGGCGGGCGATGACAGCCTCACCACCGGGCTTGGCTCCGACCGGGCCGAGGGCGGCGACGGCAACGATTACATCAATACCCGCAATGACCTGGCCTCGCCCGATCTGGGCTATCCGGGGCTTGTCCCGGCGGACACCGACCCGAACGACGACCGCGACACCGTTCTGGGCGGGGCGGGCCATGACACGATCCTGACCGGCGACGACGCCGACAGCATCGAGGGCGGCAGCGGCAACGACTGGATCGACGCGGGCGTCGATGCCGACACCGTGCTGGGCGGCGAGGGCGACGACACGATCACCTCGGGCGAGGGCTCGGATGTGGTCGATGGCGGCGCGGGCAATGACATCATCTACGGCGGCCTTGGCCCGACCGTGCCCGACATCATCAACATCCCCGACGCCACCGATCTGGTGCAAAACAACGGCATGGACACGATCCATGGCGGCGAGGGCAACGATGTCATCTATGGCGAGGATGACGACGACCTGCTTTACGGCGATGCCGGCAATGACACGATCGACGGCGGCATCGACGAGGACACGATCTTCGGCGGCACCGGCAATGACAGCCTGACCGGCGGCGCGGGGGCCGACCAGATGTCGGGCGGCGACGACCGCGACACCTTCGTCGTGGCCAGCGCGGCGGCGGGCGCGGGCGATGTCATCGACGGCAACGAGGGCGGCGACGACTATGACACGCTCGACCTGACCGGGGCGGGCCGCACCAACATCCTCTATGACCCGACGAATGCCGAAAACGGCACGGTGCAGTTCCTTGACGATGACGGCAATGTCGTCGGCACGCTGACCTTCACCAATATCGAGAACATCATCGTCGACCGCGACGGCATCGTGACCGGCACCGATGGCGCCGATCTGATCGACTATGATTACACCGGCGATCCCGATGGCGACAGGATCGACCACAATGACGCGCTGATCCCGGGCGACGGCCCGCAGGATGACCGCGTCGTGGCCGGGGCGGGCAATGACACGATCCGCTCGGGCGTCGGCAATGACACCGTGAACGCGGGCACCGGCGACGATTCGATCGAGGCGGGCTCGGGCGATGACTCGGTGCTGGGCGGGGAGGGCAACGACACCATCCTCGGCGAACGGGGCGATGACACGCTGGACGGTGGCGCGGGCAATGACAGCATCACCGGCGGGCTGGATGACGACAGCATCCTTGGCGGCGCGGGCAACGACATCCTGGACGGGCGCAGCGGGCTTGACACGATCGATGGCGGCGAAGGCAATGACAGCATCGACGGCGGCGACGGCAATGACAGCGTCAGCGGCGGCACCGGCAATGACACGCTTTACGGCGAACTTGGCAATGACACGCTGACCGGCGGCGAAGGCCGCGATCTGGTCGATGGCGGCGACGGCGACGACCTGATCGACACCTCGGGCACCGGCCGCCCCGACATCGCCTATCCGGGGCTTTACGGCGCCGACAGCGATCCGAATGACGACCGTGACAAGGTGATTGCCGGGACCGGCAACGACACGATCCGCACCGGCGACGATGCCGACAGCATCGACGCGGGGCAGGGCAACGACGTGATCGACGCGGGCGACGATGCCGACACCGTCGCGGCCGGGATCGGCGACGATCTGGTGATCGGCGGCGAGGGCTCGGACAGCATCTCGGGCGGCGACGGCAATGACACGATCTACGCCGACAACGGCCCGGGCACCACAAGCCCGACCGAGGTCACCGACGACACCGACCCGGTGCCGCAAAACGGCCGTGACACGGTGCGCGGCGGCGAGGGCAACGATGTCATCTATGGCGGCGACGACGACGACCTGCTGAGCGGCGACAACGGCAACGACTGGATCGACGGCGGCATCGACGAGGACACGATCACCGGCGGCGAAGGCAATGACACGCTGCTGGGCGGCGCGGGCGATGACAGTCTGGACGGCGGCAATTCGTCTGACAGCCTTGATGGCGGCGCGGGCAATGACACGCTGCTGGGCGGCGAGGGCAATGACACGCTGCTGGGCGGTGCGGGCAATGACAGCCTGGACGGCGGCTCGGCCTCGGACACGCTGGACGGCGGGGCGGGCGATGACACGCTGATCGGCGGCGAGGGCGACGATTCGATCCTGGGCGGGGACGGCAACGATCTGGCCTCGGGCGGGACCGGTCAGGACACGATCCGCGGCGGCGCGGGCGATGACACGATCACCGGCGACGACGGCGACGACCGGCTTTACGGCGATGCGGGCAATGACAGCCTCTCGGGCGGTCAGGGCCAGGATCTGCTGGACGGCGGCGTGGGCAATGACACGCTGATCGGCGGCGATGGCGTCGACACGCTTTTGGGCGGCGATGACCGCGACGTCTTCATCGTGGTCAATCGCGACGGCGGCAACCACGACTTCATCGACGGCAACGAGGGTGGCGACGATTTCGACACGCTCGATCTGACGACGGCGGGGCCGCTGCGGATCAACTACGATCCGACGAACCCGGAAAACGGCACCGTCACCTTCCTTGACGATCACGGCAATGTCACCGGCTCGCTGACCTTCCGCAACATCGAGAAGGTGATCCCGCCCTGCTTCACCCCCGGCACGCTGATCGCGACGCCGAAGGGCGAGCGGCTGGTCGAAGAGCTGCGCGAAGGCGACAAGATCCTGACCCGCGACAACGGCATTCAGGAAATCCGCTGGATCGGCCGCACCGATCTGACCCGGGCGCAGCTGATGGCGACGCCGCATCTGAAGCCGGTGCTGATCCGGGCCGGAAGCCTGGGCAACGGTCTGCCGGAACGCGACATGCTGGTTTCGCCCAACCACCGGATGCTGGTGGCGAACGAACGCACGGCGCTTTACTTCGAGGAACACGAGGTTCTGGTGGCGGCCAAGCATCTGATCGACAACCGCGGCGTGAAGCCGGTGGAGACGCTGGGCACCAGCTACATCCACTTCATGTTCGACCGGCACGAGGTGGTTCTGGGCAACGGCGCCTGGACCGAAAGCTTCCAGCCGGGGGATCAGTCGCTGCAAGGTCTGGGTCATGCGCAACGCGCCGAGATCCTGGAGCTGTTCCCGGAGCTGCGCAGCCGTGACGGCCTTGAGGGCTATGGTGCGGCGCGCAAGATCCTGAAGAAACACGAGGCGGCGCTGCTCAAGCACCGCTGAGGCAAGACAAGCCGGTGGGGGCAAGGCGCCCGGGGGAAACCCCGGGCGTCTTTCCGTTGCGCGCGCGGGCTGATCTGGCGGGATCGGGGCGGATTGCGCCGGTATCGTGGCGGGAAACGGAAAGTTCTGACAAATTGTGACAATTTCTGGATCGTTAACCTATTGGAAGGGCGGGTTTCGGAGTATGCTGGCATGCGGGGGCCGTGGGGTGTCCCCCGATGGCTCCGGATCAGGACGCGCAGGATGATGGCGACGGGCAACTTCACGCCGGGGGCGGCGGTTTTTGGCAACCCTTCCGGGCCTTGGGGGGGCGACTATTCCATGGTCGAGATCCGCCTTCAGTTTGACGGCTACGACGGTCTGGGCGGCCGCGCCGAGGGCCGCGATGCCGCGGGCGGGCAGATCTTCGCGCTTGATCTGGCGCAGATCGCCGCGGCGGTGCCCTGTTTCACCGCCACCAGCCTGATCGCCACCGGGCAGGGGGGCGTTCCGGTCTCGGAGCTGGTGCCGGGGGCCCGGGTGATCACCCGCGACAACGGCATGCAGGAATTGCTCTGGGTCGGGCGTCGCCGCTTCGGCTGGCAGGCGCTGGGGCTCAACCCGCTGCTGCGCCCGGTGCGAATCGCCGCCGGGGCGCTGGGGCAGGGCCTGCCCGAACGTGACATGCTGGTGTCGCCGAACCACCGTTTCCTGACCTGTCTGCCGGGCGGGGGCGAAAGCGGCGAACGTCTGACGATGGCGCGCGATCTGGTCGGGCTTGACGGCATCACCCTGCATCCCGCCGCCCAGGTTGACTATTGGCAGCTGCTGTTTGCGCATCACGAGCTGGTTCTGGCCGATGGCGCCTGGTCGGAAAGCTTCCTGCCGACCGAGGCCAGTCTGGCGGCGCTGGAAAGCGACAGCCGCGACGCGGTGACCCGGGCCTTGCCGGGCCTGGCGGCCCCGGACCATCCCGGAGCCGTCGCAGTGCGCCCCCTTGCCGAGGTCGGCTCGGCGGCCTGAGGCGGCCCCGGCCATCTTCCCGCCACGAGAGCGCACCGGCTTTGCCGCTTTTGCGGCCCCAATCTGCCATTGTGCCGACCGATTGTTTCTGCAAAGCCCGATCGGGACAGGCAGGAACAAGATGGCGATCACCGGCACGGAGCAGAACGACAGGCTGACAACGGCGGCGGCCGATACGATGCTTGCGGGGGCGGGCGATGATTCGCTTTCGGGCGGCGCGGAGGATGCCTATACCAGCGATGTGGACCGGCTTTGCCTGTTTCGCCAGGACATCGACTGGTCGCGGATGGTGATCACCGGCGAATCCGGCACGATCCTCTGGCTGAGCGGCGCGACGAGGCGCTTTTCCAACATCGAAAACGTCGAATTGCTGCGCAATATGCCCTGTCTCACCCCCGGCACGCTGATCGAGACCAAGCGCGGTCAGGTGCCGGTGGAAAAGCTGCGGCCGGGCGACCGGGTGCTGACGCGCGACAATGGCTATCAGCCGATCCGCTGGATCGGACGGCGACGGCTGAAGGCGGCGGATCTGGCGGCGGTGCCGCAGCTGCAGCCGGTGCGGATCGCCGCGGGGGCCCTGGGCGAGGGTCTGCCCGAGACCGACATGCTGGTCAGCCCGCAGCACCGGATGCTGATTTCGGGGGCGCGGGCGGAACTGCTGTTCGGCGAGGCCGAGGTTCTGGCGGCGGCGCTGCACATGCTTGGTCAGCCCGGCATCACCCGGCTGAAGCGCGACGAGGTCACCTATCTGCATCTGATGCTTGACGCGCATGAGATCATCCGGGCCAACGGCGCCTGGACCGAAAGCTTTCAGCCCGGCGACCAGACCCTGGCCCAGCTGGACGCACCGCAACGTGCGGAACTGGCTGCGATTTTCCCCGATCTGGACAGGATCGCCCGACGCGGAGGCTGGACCGCGGCCCGCCGCGCGCTCAAGGCGCATGAGGTGCGGGTGCTGATGGGCCGGAGCGCCGCCTGAAACGGGAAAAAAGGCCGGATGCGATGCACCCGGCCACAGGAAGAGGCCGACAGGGGACTGCGGCGCTCGGGATCAGAAGGCCGAATAGCGCGACGGCAGCGGTTGCACCGCGCCGCTGGGCGCAAGGCCGATGTCACGCAAAAGATGATCGTCGAGGCGGGCCAGCGCCAGTCGGGCGCGGCGGTCATCGCGCCAACGGGCAACCGCGCCCAGCACGACCGCAAGCGGCGACGTCGCGGAACGACGCGACAGCGACGAGACGGGGTGGGACAGGCTGGTCATGGGGCACCTTTTCTGTATTGATACAATTCTATATTTGCTGGTAGGAAGAGATTACAATTCCCGCACAAGCGGCGCGAGGGAAACATTGTGACTGATACAAGTTGGAAACCCGACCTGCCGGTGCAATCCGGTCCGAAATATCTGGCGCTGGTGCGCGCGCTGCGCGAAGGCGTGCGGCGCGGCGATCTTTCGCCCGGATCGCGGCTGCCGACCGTGCGCGATCTGGCGTGGAAACTGGGGGTTACCCCCGGAACCGTGGCCCGCGCCTATCAGATTGCCACGCAGGAAGGTCTGCTGGAGGCGGCGGTGGGGCACGGCACGTTTGTATCGACACAATCGCGCCGTCTGGGGCCGACGGAATCGCTGTATCAGCAGCCGCTCTCGGATCCGGCGGCGGATGGGGTGATCGACCTGCGCTCGCCGCAATTGCCCGATGTGGGACAATCGGTGGCGCTGTCGCAGGCGATGGCCGATGCCGCGACCGAGCTGGGCGAACATTATCTGGAATATCCCGGCCTGCGCCGCGACCGCTATTGCCGCGAGGCGGCGCTGGACTGGTTTTCGCATTGTTCGCTGCACGGGCTGATCGGCGCCGATGATCTGGTGCTGACGCATGGCGGGCAGAACGGCATTTCGATCGTGCTGCAATGCTGCCTGCGCGGCGACCGGCCGGTGGTGCTGTGCGAGGAACTGGCCTATCCCGGTTTCCGCCATGCCGCGCGGCTGAGCCGGGCCGAGGTGGTGCCGGTGAAGCTGGACGAGGAGGGGATGATCCCCGAGGCGCTGGATGCCGCCTGTCGTCGCTACGGCGGGCAGGTGGTCTGCGTGACGCCCGATGCGCAGAACCCGACCACGGCGCGGATGTCGAACAAGCGTCGGCAGGCCATCGCCGAGGTGGCGCGCAGGCATGATCTGCAGATCATCGAGGATGATTGCTACACTGCGCCGGTCTCCGGGCTGGAGGCGATCCGAGCGATCGCGCCGGAACGGACCTGGCATGTGACCTCGCTTTCAAAGACGATCTCGGCGGGGATGCGCTTTGGCATCGTCATCGCCCCCGAGGGCATGGGCGAGGCCGGGCGGCTGACGGCGCAGCACAGTTTCTTCGGCCTGCCGCGGCCGGTGACCGACATCATCACCCGGCTCTTCACCAGCGGCGAGGCGATGCGGCTGCGCCATGCCGCGCAGGAGGTGATGAGCCGCCGTCTGCAGATGGTGGTGCAGGCGATGGAGGATCACGACATCGCCTGGCAGCCGGGGCTGAGCTTCATCTGGCTGCGTCTGCCGACGGGCTGGCGGGCCTCGACCTTTGCCCGCGTCGCCGAGGCCGAGGGGGTGCTGGTGCGCTCGGCCGATGAATATGTGCTGGCCGACGGCCATGCGCCGAATGCGGTGCGTTTCGCGCTGGCGGGGGGCGTGCCCGAGGACCGGCTGATGCGGGCGATCGCGAAGCTGCGGGCGCTGCTGGAGAATCCGCCCCGCGATCTGCCGGTCTGAACCTGCACGTTCCGGTTGCAGAGTGGCAGCAATGCTGCCGCTTTGCTGGGCAATCGCGGGAAATTTCCCGAAACAGGCCGCAAGCCGGGGCATCGTCCCCCTTTCCTCTGCCGAAACCTTGTGCAAATTTGGCCCAAACGCGCTGAGAGCGCTGAGGAGAATAGAGTATGTCGGCATCTCCACCCGCGGTGGCGCGCTCGGAGGCGGCCAGCGGCTGGTTCATGGTCAGCCCAACGCTGATCTATGCAGTTCTGTTGCTGGCGGCCCCGCTGGTGACCATCGTCGCCTATTCCTTTTTCAAGGATGGCTATCTGGTCGTGGTGCATGAGTTCACCACGCAGAATTATATCGACGCCTGGTCGGACCCGATCTTCCGCACCATCCTGTTGCGCTCGGTGCTGGTGTCGGCGCTGGTGACGCTGGTCACCGTGCTGCTGGCCTTTCCGATCGCCTATTTCATTTCCTTCAACGTGCCCGCGGCGCACAAGTCGCGCTGGCTGTTCCTGATCACCATCCCGTTCTGGACCTCGTATCTGATCCGGGTGTTCCAGTGGAAGGTGATCCTGAACTTCAACGGCGTGGTGAACTCGACGCTGATGGGGCTGGGCGTCATCGACAGCCCGTTGCAGATGCTGAACTCGGTGGGCGCCATCGCGATCACGCTGGCGCATGCCTATGCGCCCTTTGCGATCCTGCCGATCTTCGTCAGCCTGGAAAAGATCGACCGCTCGCTGCTGGAAGCCGGGCAGGATCTGGGCGAAAGTCGGCTGATGACCTTCTGGCGGGTGACCCTGCCCCTGGCGATGCCGGGGGTGATCGGGGCGGTGATGATCGTCTTCATCCCGACGATCGGCGATTATGTCACGCCCGAGCTGATCGGCGGCGGCAAGCTGCCGATGGTGGCGAACCTGATCCAGAAAGACATGCTGAAGATCGACAACAAGCCTTTGGGCGCGGCGGTGGCGGTTTCGGCGATGCTGGTCGTGTCGGCGGTGGCGCTGATCTTCCTGTTCCTCAACCGCCGCTTCCTGAGGGGGGGCAAATGAAGTTCTCCGGTCTGAGAGGCTATGCCTTTCTTTATCTTGCCTTCCTTTATGCGCCGATCGCGCTTCTGCCGGTTTTCGCCTTCAACGACGGCACGGTGATCGCCTTTCCGCTGAAGGGGTTCACGCTGAAATGGTTCGGGCAGATGTTCGAGAACCAGTCGCTGGCGACGGCGCTGACGAACTCGCTGATCGTCGCCGTTTCGACCTCGATCCTGGCGACGACGCTGGGCATCTTTGCCGCGCGCTCGGCCACGCGCTACAATTACCGCGGCAAGGCCGGGGCGATGGGGCTGATCATGCTGCCCCTGGTGCTGCCCGAGATCATCCTGGCGGTGTCGCTTCTGGTGGTGCTGCTGGCGATTGGCGTGCCGATGTCGATCTTCACCGTGATCCTTGGCCATGTGCTGGTGGCGACGCCCTATGCGATCGCGGTTCTGAACGCGGCCTTCTCCTCGCTGGATCGTTCGCTGGAAGAGGCCGCCTATGATCTGGGCGAGACGAAATGGTCGACCTTCCGGCTGATCATCCTGCCCTTGGTGACGCCGGGGATCATTTCCGCGGCGCTGATGGCCTTCACCATCTCGCTGGATGAATTCATCATCGCCTTCTTTCTGGCGGGAGAGCAGACGACGCTGCCCACCTATATCTATTCGCAGCTGCGCTTTCCGAAACAGATCCCGATGATCATGGCGCTTGGCACCGTGCTTGTCGTCTGCTCGGTGCTGCTGCTGACGCTTGCCGAATATTTCCGCCGCCGCGGCATCGCGAAGACCGGCGCCAAAGACACCGGAGGATTCCTGTGACCCAGAACGTCATCACCGCGAAAGTGCCGCTGGAACAGCGCCGCAAGATGATCGAATTCGATCGCGTGCACAAATATTACGGCGATTACCACGCGCTGCGCGGCATCACCGCGACGATCCGCGAGGGCGAGTTCTTTTCGCTGCTGGGCCCCTCGGGCTGTGGCAAGACCACGCTTTTGCGCACCATCGCCGGGTTCGAGGATATTTCCTCGGGCGCGGTCTTGATCGACGGCAAGCACATGGAAGACGTGCCGCCGAACAAGCGCCCGACGAACATGGTGTTTCAAAGCTATGCGATCTTCCCGCATCTGAGCGTGGCGCAGAACGTGGGCTTCGGGCTGCGCCGCGATCCGCGGTCGGAGGCCGAAAAGGCCAAGGCCGTCGAAGAGGCGCTGGAGATGGTGGGCCTCAAGGGCTATGGCGCGCGGGCGGCGCATGCGCTGTCGGGCGGGCAGCGGCAGCGCGTGGCGCTGGCGCGGGCACTGATCCTCAAGCCGAAGGTGCTGCTGCTGGATGAGCCGCTCTCGGCGCTCGACAAGAAGATCCGCGAGCAGATGCAGATCGAGCTGATCAAGCTGCAGCGCGAGGTGGGGATCACCTTCGTTCTGGTGACGCATGACCAGGAAGAGGCGCTGGTGATGTCGGACCGGATCGCCGTGATGTTCGAAGGCGAGATCGCGCAGCTGGCCGACCCGGAGACGCTTTATCGCCGTCCGGCCTCGCGCCGGGTGGCCGATTTCATCGGCGTGATGAACTTCCTGCCCGCCCGGGTGCTGGGCGAGGGCGGCGGCCATGTGCAGCTGGAGGTGGCGGGACTTGGCGCGGTCGAGGTGACCGACGAGCAGGCCTCGGCCAAGCCCACGGGCGGCACGCCCGCGGTGGGCTTCCGTCCCGAGACGCTGACGATCCTCTACGAGGGCCAGAAAGCGCAGGACCGCGAATCCCCCGGCGTGATCGACGAGGTCGTCTATTACGGCGACATGACCTATTACGACGTCAAGCTTGACGGCGTCGAAACCCCGGTGCGGATTTCGATGCGCAACGTCTTTGGTCGCCCGGTGCTGGATGTCGGCACCCAGACGCGGGTGGCCTGGTCGCCCGGCGCGCTGGTGCTGTTTCGCTGACGGAAAAAAGGGGGGCTTCGCGCCCCCCTTTTTTGCTGTGCAAATTCCCCCCGCGGTCTTTGCAGAAAGATGAAGAACACCTCGCAAGTCTTTATCTTGCCTCAAATATCCCGGGGGGAGGTGAATTTCATTCGGCACGAATGAAAAAAGGGGGGCAGAGCCCCCCTTTTGACGTCTTATTCCGAGCGCGAGGCGCGTTTGCGCTCGTGCGGGTCCAGAAGCCGCTTGCGCAGACGCACGATCTTCGGCGTCACCTCGACCAGTTCGTCGTCGTCGATATAGGCGATGGCTTCTTCCAGGCTCATCCGCACCGGCGGCGTCAGGCGCACGGCCTCATCCGTGCCCGAGGCGCGGACGTTCGTCAGCTTCTTGCCCTTGAGCGGGTTCACCTCGAGGTCATTGTCGCGCGAATGCTCGCCGATGATCATGCCCTCGTAGATCTGTTCCTGCGCGCCGATGAAAAGCTTGCCGCGTTCTTCAAGGTTCCACAGCGCATAGGCGACCGAGACGCCGTTCTCCATCGAGATCAGCACGCCCTGGCGGCGGCCCTGGATCGGGCCCTTGTAGGGCGCCCAGCCGTGGAAGATGCGGTTCAAGACGCCGTTGCCGCGGGTGTCGGTCATGAATTCGCCCTGATAGCCAATGAGGCCGCGCGAGGGCACATGGGCGACGATCCGGGTCTTGCCGTGACCGGCGGGGCGCATCTCGACCAGATCGCCCTTGCGAGGCCCAGTCAGTTTCTCGATCACCGCGCCCGAATAGTCGTCATCGACATCGACGATGACCTCTTCGATCGGCTCCATGCGCTCGCCGTTTTCCTCGCGGAAGATCACGCGCGGGCGGGAGATGCTGAGTTCGAAGCCTTCGCGGCGCATGTTCTCGATCAGAACGCCCATCTGCAGTTCGCCCCGGCCCGAGACGACGAAAGCATCGCCCGAGGGCGTGTCCTCGACGCGGATCGCGACGTTGGTTTCGGCTTCCTTCATCAGCCGTTCGCGGATGACGCGCGATTGCACCTTGGTGCCGTCGCGCCCCGCAAGCGGGCTGTCGTTGATCCCGAAGGTGACCGAAATCGTCGGCGGATCAATCGGTTGCGAGGGGATCGCGGTTTCGACTTCCAAAGCGCAAAGGGTGTCGGCCACGGTCGCCTTGGTCATGCCGGCGATGGTGACGATGTCACCCGCTTCGGCCAGGTCGATCGGCTGTTGCGTCAGGCCGCGGAAGGCGAGGATCTTGGTGCAGCGGAATTGCTCGATCCGCTCGCCGGTGCGCGAGAGCGCCTTGAGCGTGTCACCAACCTTGAGCCGCCCGGCCTCGACCCGGCCCGTCAGGATGCGGCCGATGAACGGGTCGGCCGACAGCGTGGTGGCAAGCATCTGGAACGGCTCGTCGGCGCGGAATTCCTGTTTCGGCGGCTCGACATGTTCGAGGATCAGGTCAAAGAGCGCCGAGAGATCCTGCCGCGGCCCGTCAAGCTCGCGATCCGCCCAGCCGCCGATGCCCGAGGCATAGACATGCGGGAAATCAAGCTGCTCGTCGGTGGCGCCAAGGTTGGCGAAAAGATCGAAGACCTCGTTCAGGGCGCGGTCGGGCTCGGCGGCCGGTTTG
Organism: Rhodobacter capsulatus SB 1003; assembly: GCF_000021865.1. Lineage (NCBI taxonomy): Bacteria > Pseudomonadati > Pseudomonadota > Alphaproteobacteria > Rhodobacterales > Rhodobacter > Rhodobacter capsulatus. The sequence continues at coordinate 2,042,695 of NC_014034.1, read as the reverse complement.
TCGACCTTGTTCAAGACGACGATGGGCTTGAGGCCGAGGGCGAGGGCCTTCGAGGTCACGAATTTCGTTTGCGGCATCGGGCCTTCGGCGGCGTCAACCAGAAGACAGACGCCATCGACCATCGAGAGGATGCGCTCCACCTCGCCGCCGAAATCGGCGTGGCCGGGGGTGTCGACGATGTTGATCCGCGTGCCCTTCCATTCGACCGAGGTGCATTTGGCCAGAATGGTGATGCCGCGTTCGCGTTCGATGTCGTTTGAGTCCATCGCGCGTTCCGCGACGGCCTGATTTTCCCGGAATGCCCCGGATTGACCCAGCAGCTTGTCGACGAGGGTCGTCTTGCCGTGGTCAACGTGTGCGATGATCGCAATATTGCGAATGTCCATGAAGTCCGCCTGTTCGAGATTTGTGCTGCCCTTACGGGAAAAGCAGCCGTTTGGCCAGCAAGAACCGCGTCAGGGATGGCCTGCGGATGAAAACAGGTTGATGACGGCGATGCCCGCGATGATGAGCCCGATGCCGAAAAGCGCGGGCGCGTCGAGTTTTTGCTGAAAGATCAGCCAGCCCGAGGCGGTGATCAGCACGATGCCGATCCCCGACCAGAGCGCATAGGTGATGCCAAGCGGCAGCGATTTCAGCACCAGGGTAAAGAACCAGAAGGCGACGCCGAAGCCGAAGATCACGCCCAGCGTCGGCCAGAGCCGGGTGAACTGGTTCGAGGCCTGCAGGCAGGTGGAGCCGAAGGTCTCGAACAGCACCGCGATGAGAAGGTAAAGATAGGGTTTCATCACGACACGATATACCAGTCGCGGCGGTGGTTGAAGGCGATGACGAAGTTCAGAACGACGGCGCCGAGCAATGACCAGCCGATCCGGTCGAGCGGCAGGATCAGGCTGGCGATGGCAAAGAGGATCAGGTCATGGGCGAGCTGCACATGGCCCGCGCGCCAGCCGTAGCGGTCCTGCACGATCAGCGCGACGATCGAGACGCCGCCCAAGGTGCCGGAATGACGGAACAGGCCCAAAAGCCCGACCCCCGCCGAGACGCCGAACAAAAGCGCCGCAGCGGCGGGGTGGATCGTTTGCAGGACAAGGACGGGTTTGAGCGCCTCGGCCAGGATCGAGACGAAGCTGACGGTGACCAGTGATTTCGCGCAAAAGACGGGGCCGCGCGCCCGGAAGGCCAGCGCGAAAAAGGGGATGTTGAGCCCGAAGAACAGCGCCGAGAAATTGAGCCCGGTGGCGTAGGACAGGATCAGCGCCGTGCCCGCGGTGCCGCCCGTCACCAGCCCCGCCGCGCGCAACAGGTGAATGCCCAGCGCCGCCTGTGCCGAGGCGAGGACGAGCCCTTGGGCATCTTCGAAGAGCGTGTAGCGGCGGGGGGATGGGTCAGCACTCATGACGTTAATATGCGTCAGAAGGGCTGTCCTGTCAACGGATCAGGTGGCGATGTAGCGGTCGCGGCGGTGGTTCATTGCAATGACGATGTTGATGACGAGCGCGCCGAGCGCCGAGATCGCGACGGTCTTCCAGTCGCGCAGGGTGAGGGCGAGGCCGAAGACGCAGGCGTCAAAGATCAGCTGCGTCCAGCCGGCGCGAAAGCCGGTGCGGTCCTGCAGGTAAAGCGCCATGATCCCGACGCCGCCCAGGCTGGCACCGTGGCGGAAAAGCGCAAGCAAGGCAGAGCCGGAGAGAAAGCCGAAGATCACCGTGCCGACGATCGGGTTGACATTGGCGAAATTGATGTAGCCGGGCAGGAAGGCGGCCAGCGCCGACAGCGCCGCGACCGAAAGGAAGGTCTTGATCACGAAACCCAGCCCCATGCGCCGGTAGCCGAACCAGTAAAAGGGAATGTTGATCGCGAAGAAGACCGGCCCGAAGCCCCAGCCGGTGGCATAGCTGATCAGGACCGCAAGCCCCGCGGTCTGGCCGGTGACAAGACCCAGATGGGTGAGCAGCACGATGCCGAAGGCGGCCATGGTCGTGCCATAGGCGATGCCCTGGACATCATCCAGCAGCGTGTGTTCGACGGGGTTTTCGGCGATGATTTCGGTCATGCGGGCTTTTCTCATGCCCCGCGGTCTCGGGCAAGGGGCTGTGGCCGCGCGGACACGGCCCGGGTGTGTCAAGCCCGGCGTGCGGCTTTTTTCTTGGCGCGACTCGGGGGCGCGTGCATTTTGCCCGCATCCGGCAATTCAGACAGGGAGGGCGGATCATGACGATTTATGCATCCAACCCTCCGAACCGGGTGGGCTCACTTATGGCGCGCCTTTGCGGCCGCCGTCTTTGGCACGCGCCATACCGCGTAAGCCATCCGCCCCGGGTGCTTTTGCACAACGTCTGACCTTCGACCGGATCCCCCCACGCCTGCGTCTGGCCCCTGGCCGTTCCGGTCTTTTTCCATCCCAACCCAGAGGCCGGTGCCGATCCGCACCGGAAAGGACATGACCAGAACCGATGACTTCGCGCTGTCGCTGAAACTTGATCTTGAAACGCTGCTGGCGGCGCATGGCCCGCGGCGGGTGCTGCTGAGCCTTGTTGCCGCGCTTGTCACCCACCAGCGCAACCGGGGCCTTGCCGCCCGCTTTTCCGAGATGGACGACCACATGCGGAAAGACATCGGCCTGCCGCCGCGCGGGCCCGCGCCGCCGATGCCGCATTGGACGCATTTCGGCTTCTGACATGCAAAGCGCATCGCAAGGCATTGAAAAAGGGCCGGGAAATCCCGGCCCTTGCAGTTTTGAAAAGATCCGGCAGATCAGCCCGCCAGCGCCTTGTTCAGATATTCGTCGACCTTTTCCAGATAGCCCATGGTGGTCAGCCATTTCTGATCGGGGCCGACCAGAAGCGACAGATCCTTGGTCATGAAGCCGTCTTCGACGGTCTGCACGCAGACCTTTTCCAGCGTCTGGGCAAAGTTCATCAGCGCCGCGTTGTCGTCGAGCTTCGCGCGATGCTTGAGGCCGCCGGTCCAGGCGAAGATCGAGGCGATCGAGTTCGTCGAGGTCTCCTTGCCGGCCTGATGCTGGCGATAGTGACGGGTGACGGTGCCATGCGCGGCCTCGGCCTCGACGATCTTGCCATCGGGCGTCATCAGAACCGAGGTCATCAGGCCCAGCGAGCCGAAGCCCTGTGCCACGGTGTCCGACTGCACGTCGCCATCGTAGTTCTTGCAGGCCCAGACATAGCCGCCCGACCATTTCAGCGCCGAAGCCACCATGTCGTCGATCAGACGGTGTTCGTAATGGATGCCCGCGGCCTTGAACTTGTCGGCGAATTCTTCCTCGTAGACCTTCTGGAACAGATCCTTGAAGCGGCCGTCATAGGCCTTGAGGATGGTGTTCTTGGTCGATAGATAGACCGGCCAGCCCTTGAGCAGGCCATAGTTCATCGAGGAGCGGGCGAAGTCGATGATCGACTGGTCGAGGTTGTACATCCCCATCGCCACCCCGGCGGCGGGGGCGTCAAAGACGGTCTTTTCGATCACCGTGCCATCCTCGCCGACGAATTTCATCGTCAGCGTGCCCTTGCCGGGGAAGTGGAAATCGGTGGCGCGGTATTGATCGCCAAAGGCGTGACGGCCGATCACGATCGGCTGGGTCCAGCCCGGCACCAGGCGCGGCACGTTCTTGCAGATGATCGGCTCGCGGAAGATCACGCCGCCGAGGATGTTGCGGATCGTGCCGTTGGGCGATTTCCACATCTGCTTGAGGTTGAATTCGGCCACCCGGGCCTCGTCGGGGGTGATCGTGGCGCATTTCACCGCCACGCCGACCTCTTTCGTCTTCAGCGCGGAATCGATGGTGATCTGGTCGTTGGTGCGGTCGCGTTCCTCGATGCCGAGATCGTAATAGAGAAGGTCGACGTCAAGATAGGGCAGGATCAGCTTTTTCTTGATGAAATCCCAGATGATCCGGGTCATCTCGTCGCCGTCCATCTCGACGATGGGATTCGCTACCTTGATCTTCGACATTGGGCCCTCATGCCTTGGTGACTCGTTGCCGCTTTTTAGCGGGTTTTCGCGGGTTTGGCTAGCCTTGTATGCGATTGCATACCGATTTCGGCTCAGAGGCCGCGGGCGCTGAACCAGGGGCGGATCTTCGCCTGCACCCAGTCCCAGACGCCGGGCAGACCGCGGGCGACCTTGGTGCCGACGCGGGTCTGAAGCTGGTCCCAGGTGACGTCATAATCGAGCCACGAGCCGCCGCCCGAAAGTTGGTTCAGCAGCACCGGCTGCACCCGGTCGAGCGATTTCGCATAGATCGCGGTGGGGGTTTCAGCGGCTTCGAATTCTTCCCAAAGCGCCTGAAGATCGTCGCCCAAATCCTTGGGCAAAAGGCCAAAAATGCGCTTGGCGGCTGCGGCCTCGGCGCCTTGGATCGCGGTCGACCCATGGGCTGTGCCGCCCGCGGAATGGATCGGCACATCGCCCACGTCGATTTCCACGAGGTCGTGGATCAAAAGCATCTTGACCGCGCGCAGGGGATCGACGCCGGGCGCCGCTTCCTCGGCCAGAACCAGCGCATAAAGCGCCAGCGTCCAGCTGTGCTCGGCCGAGTTTTCGTGCCGCGAGCCGTCATGGATCGGCGTCGCCCGGGTGACCGATTTCAGCTTTTCGACTTCGAGCAGGAAGGCGAAAAGCTGATCGCGGCGCCCCGCCTTGACCGTCTCGCTCATGCGCCCTTGAGCGCCTTCAGCCGCGTCTCGAAGAAGTCGCGGCCGCGGTCGGCGGCCATATAGGCGCGGCAGGCGGTCATGAAGGCCTCCTGCATCGAGGGCGAGGAGGTGCCGATGTAATTGCCCACCTCCATGAACAACCGGTCGGCCTTGTCGCCCAGCTCGCGCTGCGCCGCGATCACGTCGCGGGCGAGCGCCTCGGCCAGATCCTCGGTCAGCGCCATCTTATCGCGAGCCCTCGGTCAGGCGACGGCGGACATAGGTCTGAACCGACTCGATCATCGGTTTCATATGGGCCTCGTCATCCTTGAAGAAGTGGTCGGCGCCCTCGACTTCCTGATGGGTGATGGTGATGCCCTTCTGCTCGCGCAGCTTGCCCACCAGCGTCGCCGTGTCCTTCGGCGGGGCGATGCGGTCGGCGCTGCCGTTGATGATCAGACCCGAAGACGGGCAGGGCGCAAGGAAGGAGAAATCGTAGATGTTGGCGGGCGGCGCCACCGAGACGAAGCCGGTGATTTCCGGCCGCCGCATCAGGAGCTGCATGCCGATCCAGGCGCCAAAGGAAAAGCCCGCAACCCAGCAATGTTTCGAATTCGGGTTCATCGCTTGCAGATAATCCAGCGCCGAGGCCGCGTCGGAGAGTTCCCCGATGCCCTGATCATATTCGCCCTGGCTGCGCCCCACACCGCGGAAGTTGAAGCGCAGCACGGTGAAACCGAGTTTGTGGAAGGCATAATGCAGATTATAGACAACACGGTTGTTCATCGTGCCGCCATATTGCGGATCGGGGTGCAGGATGATCGCAATGGGCGCATCGGGGGCGGGCTGCGGATGGTAACGGCCTTCGAGACGGCCTTCGGGGCCGGGGAAGATCACTTCGGGCATGTTCTCTCGCCTGCTGCAACGTTCTCGGAGGATCTGCGGCGGTGCGCAATCTTGACGCTTTTGCCGCGAGACCCTAGGACGAAAACGTCCCGGCACGATGCCGGGATTTCGGATGCAATCGAGTTAAGCGGCCCAAGGCGCGTCGTCAATGCTTCCCCGCAGTTTCGGCGGGGTTTCCGAGGCACCGCTTGGCTTTGGCGGGGGGAAACCATGAAACTTTCGACGAAGGGGCGCTATGCGATGGTGGCGCTGGTCGATCTGGCCACCGTCGGGCCGGGGCAGATGACCTCGCTGGCGGAAATCTCGAAGCGGCAGGATATTTCGCTCCCCTATCTCGAGCAGCTGTTCGTGCGGCTGCGCCGGGCAGGGCTTGTCGCTTCGGTGCGCGGCCCGGGCGGCGGCTACAAGCTGGCCAAGACCCCGGCCGAAATCCGCATCTCCGAAGTGTTCGAGGCGGTGGACGAGACGGTCTCGGCGCTGCATGTGGGGGCGGGGGCCTCGGGCGGGATTTCGGGCTCGCGGGCGCAATCGCTGGCGAACCGGCTTTGGGAGAGCCTTTCGGCGCAGGTCTTCGTGTTTTTGCATCAGACGACGCTGGAAGACGTGGTGAAGAATGGTCTGAAGCCTTGCCCTGCGGTGCCAAGCCTGTTTTCAGTGGTGGATGACTGACCGTCGCCCCTGAGGCGGGCGTGGAAAGGGGCGTATTTGAGCCAAGAAGAAACGCACGGGCTTCTTCTTGGTCGAAATACGCCTCTGTCTTCGGAGGACGGGCGCAAGGACGGGGATTGGATGACGCGGGCTTATCTCGACTGGAACGCGACGACGCCGCTGCGCCCGGAGGCGAGGGCGGCGATGATTGCGGCGATGGAGGTCGTGGGCAATCCGTCTTCGGTCCATGCCGAGGGCCGCGCGCCCAAGCCCTTGATGGAAAAAGCCCGCGCGCAGGTGGCGGCGGCTTTGGGGGCGGAGGGGGCGGATATCGTCTTCACCTCGGGCGCGACCGAGGCGGCGGGGCTGGCGCTGGCCGGTCGGGGCTGCGCCTGTGCGGCCATCGAGCATGATGCGGTGGCGGCCTGGTGTGCCGATACGCTGCCGGTCGATGGCTTCGGGCGGGTGGCTGTGGCTGATCCGGGCCGCGCGACGTTGCAGCTGGCCAATTCCGAAACCGGGGTGATTCAGGATATGCCTGCGGGCCTCTGGGCGGCCGACCTGACCCAGGCTTTCGGCAAGCTGCCCATGGCTTTCAACTGGTTGGAGGTCACTTGCGGTTTCATTTCCGCCCATAAACTGGGCGGACCGAAGGGGATCGGGGCGCTGGTGCTGCGCCGTGGCACGGAGATTGCGTCGGTGCTGAAAGGCGGCGGGCAGGAGATGGGGCGACGCGCGGGCACGGAAAACCTCATCGGCATTGCCGGTTTCGGCGCGGCGGCCGAGGCGGCGGCGGCCGACTTGGCACGGGGCGTGTGGGCGGAAGTTGCGGAAGTTAGAGATATTCTAAAAGAGGCACTGGAATTCCCGACGAAAGAAGTCTATTTTCCGGGATGGGAGACGCCGGAAGGGGAAACGGCTGGGCGGCCACAGGTCCTGCCCAACACGCTTTCGGTGATCGCTCCGGGCTGGAAAGGCGAGACTCAGGTGATGCGCATGGACCTTGCGGGCCATGCGGTATCGGCGGGTTCGGCCTGTTCCTCGGGCAAGGTCCGCGCAAGCAAGGTGTTGCGTGCGATGGGCTGGTCCGACGAGCAGGCGGGATCCGCGATCCGGGTGTCGCTGGGGCCGGGGATCGGACGGGACGAGATCTTGCGCTTTGCCGACACATGGCGGGCCGCATATGAAAAGCACCGCGCAAGGCGCTGACGCGGAAGGGGAAAAGACGATGACGCAGGAACAGGACATCCGCGAAGGCGTGGACCGCGAGACGGTCGAGACGGTGCAGAACATGGGCTCCTACAAATACGGGTGGGAGACCGAGATCGAGATGGAATATGCGCCCAAGGGCATTTCCGAAGACATCGTGCGGCTGATTTCGGCGAAGAACAACGAGCCGGACTGGATGCTCGAGTGGCGGCTGGAAGCCTATCGGCGCTGGGTCGAAATGGAGATGCCGGATTGGGCGCTGTTGAAGCTGCCCGAGATCGACTATCAGGATCTTTACTATTACGCCCGCCCGAAAAGCATGGTCGAAAAGCCGAAATCGCTTGAGGAGGTCGATCCGAAGCTGCTGGCCACCTATGAGAAACTGGGGATCCCGCTGAAGGAACAGATGATCCTGGCGGGGGTCGAGGGGGCGGAAAACATCGATCTGTCGAACCGGCAGGTGGCGGTGGATGCCGTTTTTGACTCCGTGTCCGTGGGCACGACCTTCAAGGAGAAACTGGCCGAGGCCGGGGTGATCTTCTGTTCGATCTCCGAAGCGATCAAGGAGCACCCCGAGCTGGTGAAGCAGTATCTGGGCACGGTCGTGCCGCAGACCGACAATTTCTTTGCGACGCTGAACTGCGCGGTCTTCTCGGACGGGTCCTTCGTCTATGTGCCGCCGGGAACGCGCTGCCCGATGGAGCTGTCGACCTATTTCCGCATCAACGCGGAAAACACCGGGCAGTTCGAACGCACGCTGATCATCTGCGACAAGGGCGCCTATGTGAGCTATCTTGAGGGCTGCACGGCGCCGAAACGCGACACCGCGCAACTCCATGCCGCCGTTGTGGAAATTGTCGTTCTGGAAGATTCCGAGGTGAAATACTCGACCGTGCAGAACTGGTTCCCCGGCGACGAGGAGGGCAAGGGCGGCATCTACAACTTCGTCACCAAGCGGGCGGATTGCCGCGGCGCGCGGGCGAAAGTGATGTGGACCCAGGTCGAGACCGGCTCGGCGATCACCTGGAAATATCCGTCCTGCATCCTGCGCGGCGACGAATCCCAAGGCGAGTTCTATTCGATCGCCATCGCCAACAACTACCAGCAGGCCGATACCGGCACGAAGATGGTGCATCTGGGCAAGAACACCCGAAGCCGCATCGTCTCGAAGGGGATTTCGGCGGGGCAGGCGCAGAACACCTATCGCGGGCTGGTCAGCATGCATCCGCGGGCGAAGAATTCGCGCAATTACACGCAATGCGACAGCCTGCTGATCGGCGACAAATGCGGCGCGCATACGGTGCCCTATATCGAAGTGAAGAACAATTCGAGCCGGGTCGAGCACGAGGCGACGACCTCCAAGGTCGATGACGATCAGCTGTTCTATTGCCGCGCCCGCGGCGTGGGCGAGGAAGAGGCGGTGGCGCTGGTCGTGAACGGCTTCTGCCGCGAGGTGTTGCAGGCGCTGCCGATGGAATTCGCGATGGAGGCGCAAAGCCTGGTCGCGATCAGCCTTGAAGGCTCGGTGGGCTGAGGTGGCGGCGATGCGCCCCCGGATCGAACGGCCGAAACTGACCCTGCCCGAGGCCGAGGCCGAGGCTTTGGGGGCGGCCTGTGCCGCGGCCGGGGTGATCCTGGAATATGGCTCGGGCGGGTCGACGGCGCTGGCGGCCGAGATGCCCGGCAAGGTGGTGTTCTCGGTCGAAAGCGATGCCGACTGGCTGGCGATGATGCGCAGCTGGTTCGATGCCAACCCGCCGAAAGCGCGGCTGGTGCTGCATCACGGCGATGTCGGGCCGACCAAGGACTGGGGGGCGCCGAAGGATACGGAAGCCTTCCGGCAATGGCCCTCTTATCCGATCGGGGTCTGGGACCGGCCCGATTTCCTGCACCCCGATCTTGTGCTGATCGACGGGCGTTTCCGTGCCGCCTGTTTCCTGACCACGCTGTTCCGGATCACGCGTCCGGTAACCGTGCTTTGGGATGATTATACGCTGCGTCCCGGCTATCACCTGATGGAAAGCTTCTGCCCGCCCACCCGCACGATCGGGCGCATGGCCGAATTCCATCTGACCCCCACCGCCATCCCGGCCGAGAAACTTGGCCTCATCCTTTCCACCTATCTGCGCCCGAACTGACCTGGCGCCGCTGACCGCAAGGACGAAAAAATGCTTGAAATCAACAATCTGCACGTCAAACTTGAAGAAGGCGAAAAGGTCATTCTGAAGGGGATGAACCTGACGGTCGAGACGGGCAAAGTGCATGCGATCATGGGGCCGAACGGCTCCGGCAAGTCGACGATGAGCTATGTGCTGGCGGGCCGTCCGGGCTATACCGTCACTGCGGGCTCGGCGAAGCTGCAGGGGCAGGAGCTGCTGGACATGGAGCCCGAGGCGCGGGCGGCGGCCGGTCTGTTCCTCGCTTTCCAATATCCGGTCGAGATCCCCGGCGTCGGCAACATGACCTTCCTGCGCACCGCGCTCAATCGCACGCAAGCGCGGGCGATTGACGAACTTTCGGCCGGCGAATTCCTGAAGCTCGTGCGCGACAAGGCGAAATCGCTGAAGATCGACGCCGAGATGCTGAAGCGGCCGGTCAATGTCGGTTTCTCGGGCGGGGAGAAAAAGCGCAACGAGATCCTGCAGATGGCGATGCTGGAACCGAAGATGTGCATTCTGGACGAGACCGACTCGGGTCTTGATGTCGATGCGATGCGGCTGGTGTCGGAGGGGGTCAATGCGCTGCGGTCGGAAGGGCGCAGCTTCCTTGTGATCACACACTATCAGCGGCTTCTGGATCACATTCAGCCCGATGTCGTGCATATCATGGCCGATGGCCGCATCCTGCAGACCGGCGGCCCCGATCTGGCGCTGGAAGTCGAGAAGAACGGCTATGCCGAGATCCTCGCGGCGCATGGGCTGACGGAGGCGAAGTGATGGCGACGAAAGAGGAAATCGTTGCGGCGCGGGTTTCGGGCCTGGCTGCCGGGCCGGGTCTGGCCGGGCCGCGGGCGGCGGCGCTGGCGCGTCTTGAGGCGATGGGCCTGCCCGGTCGGCGCGACGAATACTGGCGCTGGACCGACCCGGCGGCGCTGAATGCGGTCACTCCGGCAGCCGCGCAAGCGGCCGAGGAGGAGGAAGCCCCGCTCTTCGATGCGCTTGATCGAGTGAAGATCGTCTTCGTCGATGGCGTTTTCGATGCGGCGGCCTCGGATGATCTGACGCTGTCCGGGGTCGAAATCGCGCGTCTTGCCGACAAGATCCCGGGCTGGGCGGAACCGCTTTACGGCGCGCTGGAAGCCGCGGGGCAGGATCCGGTGAAACGGCCTTTCGCGGCGCTCAATACGTCGCGGGCGACGGATGGCGTCCTGATCCGGGTGACGGCCGCGGCCGCAAAGCCGATCAATCTGATTTATGTGCATAAATCAGAGGCTTCCGATCCGATCCTGCATCATCTGGTGCAGCTGGATCCGGGGGCGGAGCTGACGCTTCTGGAGACCGGCCCGGCCGGGGCGCGGTTCAACAAGGTGATGGAGGTCGATGTCGGTGCGGGGGCGCGCTTTCATCACATCCGCGCGCAGGGCCCCGACAGCGAGCGCCGCGCCATCACCCACATCTTTGCCCGGGTCGCCGAAAAGGCGCTGTTCAAAAGCTTTACCGTCACTGTGAACGGCGCGCTGACCCGTAACGAAGCGGTAATCGAGATTATCGGCAATGACGCGGTGGCCCATGTTGCGGGGGCCGCGCTTGGCGACGGGGCGACCGGGGCCTTCCTGCATGACGACACCGTCTTCGTCACCCATGCGGGGCTGCGCTGCGAAAGCCGTCAGGTGTTCAAGAAAGTGCTCAAACACGGCGCCATCGGCACGTTTCAGGGCAAGATCCTGGTCAAACCCGGCGCGCAGAAGACCGACGGCTATCAGATCAGCCAGTCGCTTCTGCTCGATGACGACAGTCAGTTCCTTGCCAAGCCCGAGCTCGAGATCTATGCCGATGACGTGAAATGCTCGCATGGCTCGACCACCGGGGCGATCGACGAGACGGCGCTTTTCTACCTGCGCTCGCGCGGCGTTCCCGAGGAAGAGGCCAAGGGCTTGCTGGTCCTGTCCTTCCTTGCCGATGCCATCGACGAGATCGAGGATGCGGGGCTGAAGGAAGAGATCGTCGCGCGGCTGGAAACCTGGCTGTCGCGGCACAGGGACTGAGGAGAGAGACATGGCCGCGGTCGAAGACATCCTGCGCAGCTACCGGCGCCCGCGCGTCGTGATCCGGGACCATCTGGCGCGGATGCGGTCGGAACCGCGGCTGTTCAGCTTTCTGTTCTCGGCGCTGCTGCTGATGTTCGTGGCGCAATGGCCCGCGCTGGCGCGGCAGCATTTCCAGACGCCGGATGTGCCGATGCCGGGCCTGTTTCTGGGCACGGCGCTGGCCTTGGCGGCGACGACGCCGTTCTTTTACGCGCTGGCCTTTCTGGTCACCCAGATCACCCGGCTTTTCCGCGGCCGGGGCGATGGTTACGGCGGCAGGCTGGCGCTTTTTTGGGCGCTTTTCGCGGTCTCGCCGCTGATGCTGCTGCAGGGGCTGACCCAGGGCATGATCGGGCCGGGGCCGCAGGCGAATGCGGTCGCGGCGGTCGTCTTTGCGGTCTTCGCGGTGATCTGGGGCGCCGGTCTGCGGGTGACCCAGTTCGAGGGCCGCACATGACCCTTGCGCTTTATCTGCAGCTGGTGCGCCTGAGTTTTGTCGATCCGGCGACGGCGGCGGCTCGGGTGACGCGGCTGCTGGACCGTCCCTCGGCGCGCTGGCTGGCTTTCGGCGCGGTGATCGCGGCGGGCGCGGCGCTGGGACTGCTCAGCGAGATCCTGTTTTCCCTGATCACCGGCATCGATCTGGGACCGGCGGCCTCGCCCTTTCTGATGGCGGCGATACAGGGCGGCCTGCTGCTGTATTCCGCCTTTGCCATGGCCTTTTTCGGACGTCAGTTCGGCGGGCAGGGCCGGTTTGGCGAGGCCTTCGCGCTGATGGTCTGGATTCAGGCGATCATGCTGGGCGCGCAGCTGGTGCAGGCGGCGGTGATGCTGCTGTTTCCGATCATCGGCGTGCTGATGACGCTGGCGCTTTTCGGCGTGCTTTTGTGGCTGATCACCTTGTTCACCGCGGCGCTGCACGGGTTCGAAAACCTGATGCTGACCGGGGCCGGGGTGCTTGTGGTTTTCTTCGGCTCGGCGATGCTGATCGGCTCGGGCCTTCTTGCGACGGGGCTCAGCCCCGCTCTTTTGACGGAAAGCTGAGGAACAGAATGTACGATGTCGCACGGATCCGCGCCGATTTTCCGATCCTGTCGCGGCAGGTGAACGGCAGGCCGCTCGTCTATCTGGACAATGGCGCCTCGGCACAAAAGCCCGCCTGCGTGATCGAGGCGATGACGCAGATGTACACGCAGGATTATGCCAACGTGCACAGGGGCTTGCACACCCTTTCGAATATCTCGACCGAGCGTTACGAAGCCGTGCGCGGCATCATCGCGCGGTTTCTGGGCGCCCCTTCCGAGGAAGAGATCGTCTTCACCACCGGCTCGACCGAGGGGATCAACCTGGTGTCTTACGCCTGGGCCGCCCCGCGGCTGCAGCCGGGCGACGAGATCGTGCTCTCGATCATGGAGCATCACGCCAATATCGTGCCCTGGCATTTCCTGCGCGAACGGCAGGGGGTGGTGCTGAAATGGGTCGAGATCGAGCCCGACGGCAGCCTGCCCGCGGAAAAGGTGCTGGAAGCGATCGGGCCGCGCACGAAGCTGGTGGCGATCACCCAGATGTCGAACGTGCTGGGCACCGCCGTTGACGTGAAGACGATCTGCGCGGGGGCGCGCGAAAGGGGCGTGCCGGTGCTGGTCGACGGCTCGCAGGGCGCGGTGCATGCGCCGGTCGATGTCGCCGATTTGGGCTGCGATTTCTACGCCATCACCGGGCACAAGCTTTACGGGCCGAGCGGCTCGGGCGCGATCTACATCCGGCGCGACCGGATGGAGGAGATGCGGCCCTTCCTCGGCGGCGGCGACATGATCGCCACGGTCAGTCGCGATGCCGTCACCTACAACAGCGCGCCGGTGAAATTCGAGGCGGGCACCCCCGGGATCGTGCAGCAGGTCGGCCTTGGGGTGGCGCTCGACTATCTGATGGGGCTGGGCATGCAGAATGTCGCCGCGCATGAGGCCGCCTTGCGCGCCTATGCGGAAGCGAAGTTCAAGGGCCTGAACTGGCTGCATATTCAGGGCAACGCCAGGGACAAGGGGGCGATCTTTTCGATGACCCTTGATGGTCCGGCGCATGCGCATGACATCTCGACGATTCTCGACAAGCGCGGCGTGGCGGTGCGGGCGGGGACGCATTGCGCGATGCCGCTGATGGCGCATCTGGGGCTGACGGCGACGGCGCGGGCCTCGTTCGGGCTTTACAACACCACCGAGGAGGTCGATGCGCTGGTCTCGGCGCTGGAGCTTTGCCACGAGCTTCTGGCCTGAGCAAACTCGGGCAAGAAAATCCGGTCAAAGCGGTTGCAGCCGGAAAAGCTTTCGAGTATCAACCCGTCACGCGGCACCCGTAGCTCAGCTGGATAGAGTACTGCCCTCCGAAGGCAGGGGTCACAGGTTCGAATCCTGTCGGGTGCGCCAAAACTCTCCCACAACACGCACAAAACAGATGCGCAGAATATAGTTTTACGCAGAGTTTTCCCCTGCGGTGAAAACCGCTCAACGGGTTGGCGCAAAACAGAAAAGCGCCGCAGGGCGACGCTTTCTCCGGAAAGTTTTCCTCAGGGGGAAAGGCGGGCTCAGCCCTGCCAGCTGCGGATGTTGCCGCAATCCATGTGCACGAAATCCGAGCGCGCATATTTGCCGACGCCGCCCGCATGGCACGACAGCGCGGCGGAATAGATCTGCCCGACCGAGCGCGATTTCAGCCGCAGATCCGCCGCCATCCCGCGCATGTGCAGCGAATTGCGCGCCACCCCGCCCGAACGCGAGCGCAGCATCGCATTGGTCGCGGGCGACCGGTAGCCCGACAGCAGCATATAGGGTTCGGAGGTGTCGAGCAGACGATGCGAGGCGGCGGCAATATCGACGGTGCGCGGATCGATCGTCTTCACGTCATTGGTGCGCCAGTCGCGCATGAAGCGGGTGATTTCCTTCAGCGCCTCGGGGATATATTCGCCCTCGATCCAGTAGATCGTGTCGAGGCTTTCGCCGGTGCGGCCGGAATACATGTGGATCCGACGGATATCGCCAGCGCCGCGCAGGAAGCTGAAGGCGTTGGAGGCTTTCGGGGCTGCTACCACAAGCGTGGCAGCAAAAGGCCGCAAGAAGCCCGCGACGAGAAGTCGTGATCGTGCCCATATCGGTTCGCCTGTCCCTCGGTCTGTGCCGTCTGAGTTTGCGGCTTGATCCGGACTTACCCGGATTCCGTGGCAATCTTATGGCACGAAGCGAATCGTGTTTCAAATTGTCATTTTTCCGCGGGTAGGGAAAACCGGACCTGTCGGCAATTTCTTGCCAGAGCCGGGGGCTGTGGCCGGTTTGCATCTGTCGCGCCCGCAGAGGCGGGGAAAGCCCCGGCGAAACCCTGTGCGGGGTGGACTTGGCCCCGGTTTTCCCACAGGTTGCAAGCTGCTTTTCTGTGGCGGGGACAGAATGACTGCATCTTGTCTTGGGGTTGGCCGGGCTGCCCTTGTTGCGATGATGATGGCCGGGGCGGCGCTGGCGCCCTTTGTGGCGGCGGGTCCGGCCCGGGCGCAGATGCTTTCGGGCTTTGCCCAGGCGGTGGCGGAAACGGCGGCGGCCGAGCCCGCGCTGGCCGCCTTTTATGCCGCGCGTGGCCATGCGCCGCTCTGGACCACCGCCGAGGCCGCGTCGCGGCGGGCGGCCTTCTTTGCCGCGCTGGATCAGGCCGATGCCAATGGCCTGCCGGTGGCGCGCTATCGCGCCGAGGAGCTGCGCGCCCGGTTCGCCGCGATCGAGACCGAACGCGAACGCGGTCAGCTGGATGCGGCGATGTCGCTGGCCTATCTCGCTTGGGCGCGGGACATTTCCTCGGGCGCGCTCGAGCCGAAGAAGATTGATGCCGGGATCGTGCGCGAGATCCGCCGCCCCGATCCGCAGGCGCTTTTGAACGGGCTGCTTGCCAGCCCTGCGCCGGCACGGTTCCTGCGCGATCTGGCGCCGAAATCGCCGCGCTATGCGGCGCTGGTCAAGGCGCGGCTTGATCTGCAGGCCGAGATCGCCACGGGCGGCTGGGGCCCCGAAGTCGCGGCGAAGCGGCTTGGCCCGGGCGACAGCGGCCCGGGCGTCATCGCGCTGCGCGACCGGCTGATCCGCATGGGCTATCTGCGCCGTTCGGTCAGCGCGACCTATGACGGCGATCTGCACCGGGCGGTGCAGACCTATCAGCTGGATCAGGGGATCAAGGCCGATGGCGTCGCGGGCGAGGGTACGCTGGCGCGGATCAACCGCACCCCCGAGGAGCGGATGAAATCGATCCTTGTGGCGCTGGAGCGGCTGCGCTGGATGAACGGCCTCGATCTGGGCAAGCGGCACATCTGGGTGAACCTGCCCGATTTCACCGCCCGCATCGTCGATGACGGCAAGATGAGCTTCGAGACGGTGACCGTGGTCGGCATGAACCAGGGCGACCGCCGCACGCCGGAATTTTCCGACGTGATGGAGATGATGGTGATCAACCCGAGCTGGTCGGTGCCGCGCTCGATCACGGTCAAGGAATATCTGCCGATGATGCAGCGCAATCCGGGCGCGGCGGGGCATATCCAGCTGGTCGACAGCCGGGGCCGGGCGGTGGCGCGCGAGTCGGTGAATTTCGCCGCCTATAACGCGCGCAACTTCCCCTTTGCGATGCGTCAGCCGCCCTCGAACGGCAATGCGCTGGGGTTGGTGAAGTTCCTCTTCCCCAATCCCTACAACATCTATCTGCATGACACGCCGTCGAAATCCCTGTTTCAAAAGGATGTCCGCGCCTTCAGCCATGGCTGCATCCGGGTCGGTCGGCCCTTCGATCTGGCCTATGCGCTTCTGGCCGCGCAGGAAGCCGACCCCGAGGGCTATTTCAAATCGGTGCTGAAGACCGGCGCCGAGACGACGGTGAAGCTGCGCGATCCGGTGCCGGTGCATCTGGTCTATTTCACCGCCTTCCCGAATGCCCAGGGCCGGATCGAATATCGTGACGATGTCTACGGGCGGGATGCCGCGCTCTTTGCCGCTTTGGACAAGGCGGGGGTGGCATTGGCGCCGCTGACGAATTAAATCGGGGACGAGGCGCGGGACGGCGCCGGTCAACGAGAGGCAAGATCCATGGCGCAGACGGTCGAAACCATTGCACGGGCGCTTGCTGCGCGTGCGGAAGGCGATCTTTCCCTGCCCATCGAGGGCGCTTCGGAGCCGCAATCGGCGGGGCCGCGGCAGATCGCGCTGGCGATGAGCGCGAAATACATCCCGGGGCTGGCCGCCGGTCAGGCGCTGGCGGCGATCCTGCCCGAGGGCACGGATTGGCAGGCGCTGGGGCTGAAGGCGGCGATCTTTGTCGCCCGGCCGCGGCTTGCCATGGCGGGGCTGTCGAAGGCCTTCGACCCCGGCCCCGAGATCGCGCCCGGCATCCATCCGAGTGCCGTCATCGACCCCACGGCCGAGATCGGCGCGGGGGCGGCCATCGGCCCCTTTGTCGTCATCGGGCGGGGCGTCCGCATCGGCGACCGGGCCCGGATCGCGGCCCATGCCTGCATTGCCGAGGATGTGAAGATCGGCGAAGAAGCCCTTGTTCTGCAAGGCGTAAAGATCGGCGCCCGCGTGGTGGTGGGCGATCGTTTCATCGCCCAGCCCGGCGCGGTGATCGGCGCCGACGGGTTTTCCTTCGTCACGCCGGAAAAATCCGGGGTCGAGGAAATCCGCGAGACATTGGGCCAGCGCGACACGATCACCGAACAAAGCTGGACCCGGATTCACAGCCTTGGCACCGTCGTCATCGGCGATGATGTGGAACTGGGCGCCAATGTCTGCATCGACCGCGGCACGGTGCGGGCGACGATGATCGGCTCGGGCACCAAGCTCGACAACCTGGTCCACATCGGCCACAATGTGCAGATCGGCCGCGACTGCCTGCTCTGCGGTCAGGTCGGCATCGCGGGCTCCTCGCGCATCGGCGACCGGGTGGTGCTGGGCGGCCAATGCGGGGTGAACGACAATATCTTCATCGGCGATGACGTGATCGCGGGCGGCGCCACCAAGATCTTCACCAATGCCCCCGCGGGCCGGGTTTTGCTCGGCTATCCGGCGGTGAAGATGGAAACCCATGTCGAAGCCTGGAAGAACATCCGCCGTCTGCCGCGACTCTTTGCGCAAATGGCCGAACTTCGGGAAACTGTTACAAATCTCACGCAGAAGAAGGGCACGGAGTAACAGCCAGATGAGGCCCGACGTGCAGGACAAGATTCTCTCGATCATCGCCCGCGAAGCTGCGATGGAACCGGCGGAAGTGCGCCCGGACATGACGCTTGACGAGTTGGGGCTCGACAGTCTCGGCCTTGTCGAGATGATCTTCGCGATCGAGGAAACCTTCGGGGTTTCCGTTCCCTTCAACGCCAACGAACCGACGCAAGGCGAGTTCGACATTTCCTCGGTCGGCGCGATCGTGCGCGCGGTCGAGCGGCTGATCTCGGGGCCGCAGGCGGCGCTGGCGTGACCCAAAGACGTGTCGTCATCACCGGGGCCGGAACGGTCAATGCGCTGGCCCCGGATGTGCAGGGCACCTTCGCCGCGATGGCAGAGGGGCGGTGCGGCATCGGGCCGCTCGACTTTCCCGATGTCGAGCGGCTGACGATCCGGATCGGCGCGCAGGTGCGGGACTTTGCCCCCGAAAGCCATTTCGACAAGGGCAAGCTGTCGCTTTACGACCGCTTCACGCAATTCGCGCTGGTCGCGGCGCGGCAGGCGATGGCGCAGGCGGGGCAGCCGCAGGAAAGCTGTGATCACACCCGCTGGGGTGCGATCATCGGCACCGCGGGCGGCGGCAATGCGACGGTGAACGAGGCCTATCGCGCGGTTTATGCCGAGGGCAAGAACCGGGTGCATCCTTTCACCGTGCCGCGGCTGATGGGCAATGCGGCGGCGTCGCATCTTTCGATGGAATTCGGGCTGATGGGGCCCAGTTTCGCGGTGGCGACGGCCTGCGCCAGTTCGAACCATGCGCTGGGTCTGGCGTTTCAGATGATCCGCGCGGGGCTCGCCGATGGCATGCTGGCGGGCGGGGCGGAATCGATGCTGAATTTCGGCGGGCTGAAGGCCTGGGAAGGGCTGCGGGTGATGTCGCCCGACGGCTGCCGCCCGTTCAGCGCCAGCCGCAACGGCATGGTGCAGGGCGAGGGCGCAGGCGTCTTCGTGCTTGAAACGCTCGAAGGCGCCAAGGCCCGCGGCGCCGAGATTCTGGCCGAGATCAAGGGCTTCGCCATGACCTCGGACGCAAGCGACATCGTCATGCCCTCGCGCGAGGGGGCGGCGCGGGCAATGCGTCTGGCGCTTGCGGATGCCGGGTTGCCGCCCGAGGCGGTGGAATATGTCAACGCCCATGGCACCGGCACGGCGGCCAATGACAAGACCGAGGCGGCGGCGCTGTCGGATATCTTCGGCGCGCATCTGCCGCGGCTTCCGGTCAGTTCCACCAAGGCGATGCACGGCCATTGCATCGGCGCCACCGGGGCGATCGAGCTTCTGGCCTGTCTGATGGCGTTGAACGACGGGGTGATCGCGCCGACGCTCGGCTTTGACGCAGCCGATCCCGACTGCCCGCTCGATGTCGTGCCCGGCACGGCGCGTCAGGCGCGGGTCGACACGGTGATGAGCAATGCCTTTGCCTTTGGCGGTCTGAACGCGGTGCTGATCCTTTCCAAAGCATGACGCCGCCCCGAAAGGCGGCGTCTTTCAACATCTTGCGCGGCGATCCTTAGTTTCGGATCACTTCGGCTGCATCGCATCCCAGGCGGCGCTGAAGCCCTTGAGCGAGATTTCCAGCTCCACCTTCTGATCGGGGGCGCGCATCGGCACGATGGTCATGGCGATCTTCTTGCCCTTCTTGAACAGGTCAAGTTCCGCCGCCTTCAGCACCACGTTCGAGAAGCAGCCGACCTGCGAGCAGAAGGAATAGGGCAGCGTGATCGGCTTTTGCGTGTCGATCTGCAGCGTCACCCCGGCGGTCAGCGCCGATTCGAGCGGCGTCGCGATCGTGGCCCCGGCCACGGCTTCCTTGCCCTTCGGCAGCCCCAGAACCGAGATCGAAGCGACCTTGTTGCCGTCCTTGTCGGTCAGCAGCTGGAACATCTCGCAGGGCTCGTCACCGCTTTCGACGCGGATGCACTGCACTTTCCAGTCGCCTTCCGTGGTCTTGACATAGGGTTCGGCGGCAGGCTCGGCGGCGGGTTCAGCCGCGGGCGAGGAGGCTTCGGCCGCGGGCGCCGGGGTCGGTGCCGGGGCGGCGGCATCCTCGGCCAAGGCCATCGGCGCGGCAAGGCTGGCGGCCAGCAGAAGAGCAAGGGAAGCGGTGTTTTTGATCATGAAATGTCCTCCATGGGGATGGAGCCGCCTTAGCATGCCGCCCGAAGCCTGTCAGGGGCAAAAGCGCCCGTCCCGGCGCGGCGGCCGATGCGGGCGGTGAAACTTGCGTGAGGATGGGGGCCGAATAAGAAGGGCTCCGTTGACCGGAGCCCCGTATTCCCCCTGCCGGACTGGCCGACTATGTCATTGCGGAAACGCTAGTGCGGAATATCCCGCAGGTCAACACGCAAAAATGATCGGCCGCGCGCGATTTTGGTCCCGATCTTGCGCGCGAAAGCGAAAAAACCGCGCCCGAAGGCGCGGCCAGTCTGACAGGGAGGAAGTGTTCCGCGGCCAATGGGCCCGAAGCGGAACGAAACCACACTGGCACAAAAGGGTTAAACAAGTATTCTCGCGGCGCATGGGAGCCGGGCCACAGCGGGTCCGGGCAGCAACGGGGGAACGGATGAGCGCAGGTCTGACCGGGGCGGGGATCTTCGTCGGCGGCGGGGGCGAGGGATATCGCCAGCCGCAGGAGCTGCTGCTGAAGGCGGGCAACCGGCACGGGCTGATCGCGGGGGCGACGGGCACCGGCAAGACGGTGACGCTGCAGGTTCTGGCCGAGGGCTTCTCGGCCGCGGGGGTTCCGGTGTTTCTGGCCGATGTGAAGGGCGATCTTGCGGGCCTGGCCGCGGCGGGGAGCGAGACCGGCCCGCTGCACGAGGCGTTTCGCAAACGTGCGGCCACGATCGGCCATGATCTGTCCTACCGGGCCTGTCCGGTCACGTTCTGGGATCTGTTCGGGGAACAGGGCCATCCGATACGCACGACGGTGACCGAGATGGGGCCCTTGCTGCTGGCACGGCTGCTTGATCTGAGCGAGGCGCAGGAAGGCGTGCTGAACATCGCCTTTCATCTGGCCGATGCCGAGGGGCTGGCGCTGCTGGATCTGGCCGATCTGCGGGCGATGCTGGTGCATGTGGGCGAACGCGCGGCCGAGCTGAAACTGCGCTACGGGAATATCTCGGCCGAGTCGGTGGGGGCGATCCAGCGCCAGCTGCTGATCCTCGAAAATCAGGGCGCGGCGCAGTTTTTCGGCGAACCGGCGCTTGATCTCGCCGACATGATGACGCTGGCGCCGGACGGGCGCGGCCGTGTCAACATTCTGGCCGCCGACCGGCTGATGAGCAGCCCGCGGCTTTACGCGACTTTCCTGCTCTGGCTCTTGTCGGAGCTTTTCGAGGATCTGCCCGAGGTCGGCGACCCCGAGCGGCCGCGGTTCGTGTTTTTCTTCGACGAGGCGCATCTGCTGTTTGACGATGCCCCCAAGGCGCTGGTGGACAAGGTCGAACAGGTGGCGCGGCTGATCCGCTCGAAAGGTGTCGGCATCTATTTCATCACGCAAAACCCCGCCGATGTGCCCGAGGACATCCTGGGCCAGCTGGGCAACCGGGTGCAGCATGCGCTGCGCGCCTTTACCGCGCGCGATCAGAAGGATCTGAAACGCGCCGCCGAGACCTATCGCCCCAATCCGCGCTTCGACACCGAAACCGCGATCCGCGAGGTCGGCACCGGCGAGGCGGTGACCTCGTTTCTGGAGCCGAAGGGCGTGCCCGGCATGGTCGAGCGCACGCTGGTGCGCCCGCCGCAGTCCCGGCTTGGCCCGCTCGAGGCCGGGGAACGCGCGGCGCTGCGCGCGGCCTCGCCCCTCGGCGCGAAATATGATCAGGCGGTGGACCGGCCCTCGGCCTTCGAGATCCTGACGGCACGGATGCAAAAGGCCGGTGCCGAAGCCGCCGCGGGGGGCGCCGCGGCGAAGCTGGAGTTCAACCGCGCCCGCCGGTTCGAGGCCCCGCAGCCCCAGCCCGCAGCCCCGCGCCGACCGGCCGGGTCGGCCTCGCGCAGCGACAGCATCGCCGAGGTCTTCGGCAAGTCGCTGGCGCGGCAGCTGGGCAGCAAGGCCGGTCAGCAGATCGTGCGCGGGGTGCTGGGCTCGCTGTTCAAGGCGCGCTGATCGGGGCGCGCTGATCGGGGATCAGGCGACGCGGATCTGCGCGGGCTGCCGGGCTTGCGGCAGCCCCCGCGCCTCGGCCATCATCGCGATCAGCACCTCGATGTGACGCAGGAAACTGTAGCCGGCCTCTCCGGCCTGACGCGCCGCTTCCAGCCCGTCTTCCTCGGCCATCAGCAGGCGCAGCGCCGCTTCGGGGCCGGGCAGCTCGCGCGTCGCCAAAAGTCGGCGCAGATCGCGGTTGCGGTCGTAATCGCGCTGCCCGAAGCGTGCGGCCCGGATCAGCAGTTTCGGACGGCGCAGACGCGCCATCTGGTCGATCTGGTCGGTCATCGTGATCCCCTCACTCGGTCCGGATCAGTGTTGCGCAACCAAAACGGGTGTTGCGCAAATATTCGCTCAACCGAACGCTGCGTTTGGAAATCTTTAGAGTTTATAAAGAATTTTCGAGATCGCCCCATTTCTTAACCAAGGGGTAACCAAAGCAACCCACGGTTGCAGATGCCGTTTGCGCTATCTGACTGCCAGCCTGTCGATGGGAGACCGGAGATGAAGACCATGCAAGATCGGGAGAGCCTGCCGGACTGGTTGCCCGACCATGCACGGCTTTATCTGCGTCACGTCGAGGAGGGCGTGCCGATCCGGCAGCTGGCGCGGGCGGAGGGCTGTCACGCCTCGACCATCCTGCGCCGGGTGCGCCGGATCGAGCAGCGCCGCGACGATCCGCTTGTTGACGAAGCCCTGACCCGGCTTGGCCGCTTTGCCGCCGCCGCATCTGCCGCCCCGCCCAGAGAGGATGACCCTGCGATGACCGCTCCGATCCGCCCGACTGCGCCGCAAGCCTGCCCCGAAGCCGCCGAAGACCCCGACAGCCCGGATATCGCGACGCTTTCGCGCGAGGGGCGGCGGGTGCTGCGGCGGCTGGCGGAGCCGGGGGCGCTGCTGATCATCGCGCCCGACATGGAAAAGGCGGTGGTGTTGCGGGGCACGGTGCGCACGGCGGTGGTGGCGCGCGAGGTGGCGCAGGGCTTTGCGCTGAACGGCTGGATCTTGGTGCAGCACAGCGGGCGGGTGACCAGCTACGAGCTGTCCGCCACCGGGCGGGCGGCGTTGAAGCGGCTGTTGGAAGCGGAGGCCTTGACCGCGGGACGCGACCCCGCGACGGCGGCGGACAACCCGCATGCCGACCGTCACCGCGACTGGGGCGAGCGCACGGTGAACGAGGGGCAGGGCCGGGTGACGCGGATGCGGATGAACCTGGCCGAAAGCCCGCTTGGGGTGCTGGCGCGGCGGCGCGACAGCGACGGGCGGCCGTTCCTCTCGCCCGATCTGGTGGCGGCGGGGGAACGGCTGCGCGAGGATTTCGAACTGGCGCAGATGGGGCCGCGGGTGGCGCAGAACTGGGAACGCTTCATGACCGGCGGCGCCCGCGGGCAGTATCGGCCCGAGCTGGGCCATGGCGGTCCGGGCGGCTCTGACCGCGCCCGGGAACGGGTGGCGGCGGCGCTTTGCGACCTCGGGCCGGGCCTGGGCGACATGGTGCTGCGGTGCTGCTGTTTTCTGGAAGGGCTCGAGACGGCGGAAAAGCGCATGGGCTGGTCGGCGCGTTCGGGCAAGATCGTGCTGCGCATCGCGCTGATGCGGCTCAAGCGCCATTATGACGAAACCTATGGCGGGGCCGCGCCGCTGATCGGCTAGGCGGGGCACAGGCAATTTGCATCGGGCGGGTTTTCGGCCTATCTGGGGGCAATCCCGCTGCGAAAGGAAGCCCGATGCCCGACATCCAGGACCCGGCCCACAAGGCGCCCGTTCTGCGCCACCCGGAAAAGGCGCATCGCCCTGACAATGCCCAGCCGAAGAAACCGGGCTGGATCAAGGTCAAGGCGCCGACCTCGCAGGGCTACAAGGAAACCCGCGATCTGCTGAAGACGAACAAGCTTGTCACCGTCTGCGAGGAAGCAGGCTGCCCCAATGTCGGCGAATGCTGGAGCCACGGCCACGCCACGATGATGATCATGGGCGAGACCTGCACCCGCGGCTGCAGCTTCTGCAACGTCGCCACCGGCAAGCCCGAGGCGCTGGATGCGTTCGAGCCCGGCCGGGTGGCGCATGCGGTGGCGACGCTCGGTCTGAAACATGTGGTCATCACCTCGGTCGATCGCGACGATCTCACCGATGGCGGGGCCGAGCATTTCGCCCAGACGATCCGCGCCGTGCGCCACCGCGCGCCGGATACGACGATCGAGGTGCTGACCCCCGACTTTCTCAAGTGTGGCCCGGAAGCGCTTGAAAAGGTTGTCGAAGCCCGGCCCGACGTGTTCAACCACAACCTCGAGACCGTGCCCGGCCTTTACCCGACCGTGCGGCCCGGGGCGCGCTATTTCCATTCCTTGCGGCTGCTGCAACGCGTCAAGGAGCTTGACCCGGCGATGTTCACCAAATCCGGCATCATGGTCGGGCTGGGCGAGGACCGGCAGGGCGTGCTGCAGGTGATGGATGACATGCGCGCCGCCGACATCGATTTCCTGACCATCGGCCAGTATCTGCAGCCGACGCCGAAACATCATGCCGTTTCCCGCTTCGTCACGCCCGAGGAATTCGCCGATTACGAAAAGGCGGCCTATGGCAAGGGCTTCCTGATGGTCTCGGCGACGCCCCTGACGCGGTCGAGCTATCACGCGGGCGATGATTTCGCGAAACTGCGCGCGGCGCGGCTGGCGAAGCTGGGCCGGTAACGCCTAGCGCGGCAGACCTTCGAGCGGGCGGATGCGCAGCTGGCTGATGCGGTTGTCCTTGCGCCCGGCGACCTCGAAGCGGAAGCCGTGAAAAGAAAACACCTGACCGACCTCGGGGATCGACTGGGCCTCGTGGATGACGAGGCCCGCCACCGTATGCGCCTCGTCGTCGGGCAGCGCCCAGTCGGTTTCCCGGTTCAGATCGCGGATCGTCATCGCGCCATCGACCAGATAATCGCCCGCCTCGGTCGGTTTCAGCTGCCGCGCCGCGCGGGGGTCGAATTCGTCGGTGATCTCGCCGACGATCTCTTCCAGAATGTCTTCCAGCGTCAAAAGCCCCTTCAGATCGCCATATTCATCGACGACCAGCGCGAAATGGGTGCGCCGTTTCAGGAATTCCCGCATCTGTTCATCCAGCGGCGTCGTTTCCGGGATGAAATAGGGCTTCATCGCCACTTTCATCAGGTCAAGATCGCTGACGGAATCGAGCTTGCCATCACCGCTGCGCAAGAACCGCTCGACCGCGCGCAACAGATCCTTGGCATGCAGGATGCCCACCACATTTTCCCGCTCGCCCTTGTAAAGCGGCAACCTGGTGTGCGGCGAGGCCAGAACCTGCGCCAGAACCTCGTTCGGGTCGTCCTCGGCGTCGATCATCTCGACCTGGCTGCGGTGGCGCATGATTTCCGCCACCGTGCGATTGCCCAGATCGAGCGCCCCCAAAAGCCGGTCGCGGTCGGCCTTGTCCACCGTCCCCTCGGAGGCGCCGATGGCCAGCGCCCCGGCGATTTCCTCGCGGATCGAGAACATGTTCTGGTTCGCATCGGTGCGCAGACCGAAGACCCACAGGATCGCACGCACGATCATCCGCACCACCGTCACGATCGGGCTGAGCAGCCGGATCAGCACCCGCACGATCCGCGCCACCCGCGCCGCCACCGTCTCGGGGTTGGTGATCGCCCAGGTCTTCGGCAGCACCTCGGAAAAGATCAGCACCAAAGCTGTCATCACCAGCGTCGCGACCGCCACCCCGGATTGCCCGAAAAGCCGGGTCAAAAGCGCCGTCGCCAGCGCCGCCGAGAGGATGTTGACGACATTGTTGCCCAAAAGCAGCGCGCCGATCAGCCGCTCGCTGTCCTCGGTGACCTTCAGCGCGGCTTCGGCGCCCTTTTCGCCCCGGTCGGCGCGGGCGCGCAGCTTCGGGCGCGAGGCCGCCGTCAGCGCGGTCTCCGAGCCGGAAAAGAAAGCCGAGAGCATCAGCAGAACGACGATGGCCCCGGCATTGAGCCAGAACCCGGTGTCAAGCCGGTCGGCAAAGGCGGAAAGGGTCGCAAGAACGGTGGTTTCGGGCATGATGGCGGATGATGTCGCGTTACGGCGCCGGGATCAAGCTTGCGGATCGGCGCGGCGGGCCAGCGGGTGATGGCCCAGCACCAGATCCTTCAGCCGCTCCTCCAGCACATGGGTGTAGATTTCGGTGGTGGACAGATCGGCATGGCCCAGAAGCGTCTGAATCACCCGCAGATCGGCGCCGCCCTGCAGCAGATGCGTGGCAAAGGCATGGCGCAGCACATGCGGCGTCACCCGCGCCGGGTCGAGCCCCGCCGCCAGCGCGATATCCTTCAAAAGCGCATGAAATCCCTGCCGCGTCAGATGCCCCTCCTTGCCCGAGGACGGGAACAGAAAGCGCGAGGGCGGCAGACGGCGGGCGATCCGCGCCGCCTCCTCGGCGGCGTCACGGGTGGCGAGCCAGGCTGCCAGCGCCTCGCGCGCCGGGGCGGAGAGCGGCACCATCCGTTCCTTGTCGCCCTTGCCGCGCACCATCAGCATCGCCGGATTGCCGCGCGCCGCCGCCACCGGCAGGCCGACCAGCTCGCTCACCCGCATGCCGGTGGCGTAAAGCAGCTCCATCAGGCAGCGGTTGCGGATCTGCTCGGCCGGGCTGCGGCCCTGATCGCGCCCGGCCTCCAGAAGCGCCTCGACCTCCTCGATGCTCAGCGTTTTCGGCAGCCGCTGCGCCTTGCCCGGCCCCGAGATCTGCAGGGTCGGGGTTGTCCGCCCGCCAGCCCTCGTCATAGGCGAAGCGGGTAGAATTGCTTCACCGCCGAGAGCCGCGCGCGCCCGGGTCGCTTTCGCCAGCCCCTCGGCCTCGAGCCGGACCAGCCAGTCCTCGACCGCGGCGCGATCCAGCGTGATCAGATCAAGGCCCTTCGCCGTGGTGAAGTCCAGAAAATCGCTCAGATCGCGGCCATAGGCGGCAATGGTGTTGCGCGCCGCCCCGGCCTCGGCGGCCTGCGCCTCCAGGAAGACGGCGATCCTTTCGCGCGGCAGCATCGGGATCATCCGCGCCGCTCCAGAATGATCAGCTGCAAGGCCGTGCGTCGCGCCAGACTTTCGAACCCGGCCTTGCGCAACAGCGTCAGACCGGATTCAAGCCGCCGCGCATCGCCCTTGGCGCCTTCGGAAATGTCATCGACCGCCGCCAGCAGCGCCTCGCCCAGCCGGTCGGGCACGAGCCCCGCATAGGCTTCGGGCACGGCGGCGGGCGGGGCGTCGAAGACCCGCTTCACCGTCAGGCCCAGAAGATCCTGCGCCTCGACCGGCGCGGTGTCGCCACGCGCCAGCGCGCTCAGAAGCGGCTCCTCGGCGGCGGCATCGGGCCGGGTCTGCACGACGGTTTCAAAGCCGCCCGTCAGCAGCGCCAGCCGCAGCGCCAGCCGTCTGGCCGCGCCGGTCAGCGGCAGATCCAGCAGCCGCGGCGCGAACATCGCGGCGAAAGCGGTTTCCAGCTCCTGCGCCTGCATCAGATCCCAGGCGGCGGGCAGGACCTGCTCGACGCGCGCGACATCACTTGCAGAAAGGGCCGCATCCAGTTGGGAAACAAGGGAAACCCGGTCCCACACCCCGCCCGAGGCAGAAGCGCGGTCCTGGGTGTAAAGCCCAAGCAGCTGGTTTGGATCCAGCACCCCCATGCGCGAAAGCCGCTCGGCCGCCTCGATCTGCGTCTTCCAGCCGGCATTGGCGCGCAGGTCGGAATGGGCAAAGGCGACGGGCAGGGTCGTCGTCGCCATCGGCTGGCCGATCGCCTCCATCAGCCGGAAGCTGAGCGGCGTCGGCCGCGCGGGCGGCGGCAGATCGGTGGCACCATCGGCGCCCTCGTCATCGAGAAACCGTTCCAGAAGCAGCGCGGTCTCGCTGTCGATCTGCCCAAGCGCCCGGCCGGTGCCCAGCGTCAGCATCGCCGCATCCCATTTCGACCGCCGCGCCAGACAGAAGATCCGCGCCGGATAAGAGGGCGCGACGGCGGGGGTTTTCTCCATGATTTCACAGGCATGGTCTTCCTCGCCCAGAAGCAGGGCAACATCGAAGCGGCGCCGGAAGATCTCGGGATCCGAGGGCTCGGCCTGTTCCAGAAGCGCCATCGCCTGATCCAGCGCGCCCAGATCCAGCAGCCGGTCGATGCGGGCCAGAAACAGCACGTTCTGCCCCTCGGGCGCCGGGGTGATCGGCGGGTCCAGCTCGGCGAGCATCAGTTCAAGCAGGAAGCCCTGCACCGCGGGCAGGGTATCGAGCCGCTCCTTGCGCAGCGCCGCCGCCAGATCGACCTCGGGCGTCGCGCCCCAAAGCCCGCGCGGCAGGCCCAGACGGCTGGCGGGCAAAAGCCCGAGACTGTCGGCATTGCGCGCCGAATCCAGCGAGGCGACGCCGATGCGCTCCACCATGCCCGCGCCCGAAACCGGGGCCTCGCCCGCGACGGGGGGCAGCACCGCCACCGAGCCGCCGCCCGGGCGCAGCGGCACGCCGCTGACCGAGGTCGAAAGCCAGTCGATCGCCGACATCGGCGCCTCGGCCAGCGCCGGGGGGGCAGGCCAAAGACCCAGCGTCAGGGCCAGAAGCAGACGGCGATCAATCGTCAAGCCCGCCCCCGCAGCTTCGGTCGCCGGGGCCGGTTGCGCGGGGGCCTGCGGGGCCGGGGACGCGGCCGCAGGGGCGGCCGGAGCCGGTGTCACAGCCGGGGCCGGGGCCAGATCGGGCAGGGCGACGGGGCTGCGGATCTCGACCGGATCGGCCGTCATCTCGCCGAAATAGGCATAGCCGAGCGTGCCCAGCACCGCCGCCAGAAGAAGAACGAGAATGGCCTTGAACATGCGCCCCATGATTTTGCTTTCTTGTCTTATGCTCGTTTGCGACCGTCTGCACCGGCTTTGGCCTGACTTGCTGCGGGGATGCCGCCGAAACGTCGCGCTGGCAAGATTATATATGGCATTTCGACAAAGTTCACGCCATTGAAGGGCGCAAAGATCACGAATGCGCAAGCGCCGCAGGGCGCCGGGCCGGGGAGGGCTGCGTGACCGGGCAAGACCAAGTTCACCCGCGTCTGCAAAAGACGATCGTGCTGGTGGGGATGATGGGCGCGGGCAAGACCGCGGTGGGCACCGCGCTGGCGCGGGCGCTGCGGGTGCCGTTTCACGACAGCGACGAGGAGATCGTCAGGGCGGCGCAGCGTTCGGTTGCCGAGATCTTCGAACGCGATGGCGAGCCGTTCTTTCGCGCCCGCGAATCGGAGGTGATCGAGCGGCTGCTCTCGGGCACGCCCGGGGTGGTCTCGACCGGCGGCGGGGCGTTTTTGTCAGAGGCGAACCGGGCGATGATCGCGCGGCTGGGGGTCTCGGTCTGGCTGCAGGCGGATCTGGAGCTGCTCTGGACCCGGGTCAAGGGCAAGACGACGCGGCCGCTTTTGCGCACCGCCGATCCCAAGGCGACGCTGGCCGAGCTGATCGAGCGGCGCTATCCCGTCTATGCGCTGGCGCAGCTGGCGGTGGAGGCCGAGCCGGGGCTGTCGATCGAGCAGATGGCGCAAAAGGTGATCGAAGCGCTTCGGGGCCACCCGGGGCTGTTCGCGGAGGATTGAATGACCGAAGTGGTGAAGGTGGAGCTGGGCGCGCGCGCCTATGAGGTGCGGATCGGGGCCGGGCTTCTGGCGCGGGCCGGGGCGGAAATCGCGCCCTTGCTGCGCAAGCCCAAGGTGGCGGTGGTGGCCGACGCGACCGTGGCCGGGCTGCATCTGGAGGCGCTGCGGGCGGGCCTCGGCGATGTCGAGATGGTGTCGATGACGCTGCCCTCGGGCGAAGGAACCAAAAGCTGGCCGCATTTCGAGCGTGTCTGCGAATGGCTTCTGGCGCAAAGGGTCGAGCGCAAGGATATCGTCGTGGCCTTTGGCGGGGGCGTGATCGGCGATCTGGTGGGCTTTGCCGCGGCAGTGTTGCGGCGCGGCGTGCGCTTCGTGCAGATCCCGACGACGCTTCTGGCGCAGGTCGACAGTTCGGTCGGCGGCAAGACCGGGATCAATGTCGCGGCGGGCAAGAACCTGATCGGCGCCTTTCATCAGCCTTCGCTGGTTCTGGCCGATATCGGGCTGCTCGATACGCTCGCCCCGCGCGATTTTCTGGCCGGTTATGGCGAGGTGGTGAAATACGGGCTTCTGGGCGATGCGGCGTTTTTCGACTGGCTCGAGGCGAACGGCCCGGCGATGGCGGCGGGCGACCGGGCCTTGCGGCAATATGCGGTGAAACGCTCGGTCGAGATGAAGGCCGAGATCGTCGCGCGCGACGAGACCGAGGAGGGCGACCGGGCTTTGCTGAATCTCGGTCACACCTTCTGTCATGCGCTGGAGGCGGCGACGGGTTATTCCGACCGGCTGCTGCATGGCGAGGGGGTGGCGATCGGCTGTGCGCTGGCGTTTGAGCTGAGCCAACGGCTGGGGCTTTGTTCGCAAGAGGCGCCAAGCCGTGTGCGGGCGCATTTGCGCGACATGAAGATGAAGGTGGAACTGTCTGATATTCCGGGGGAATTGCCGGATGCCGAGGGGCTGATCGCGCTTATGGGCCAGGACAAGAAAGTGCTGGATGGCAAGCTGCGCTTCATTCTGGCGCGGGGGATCGGCGCGGCTTTTGTCACTTCGGACGTGCCGCGTGAGGTGCTGAAAGACCTGCTGACCGAGGCCCTGGCGCGGCGGTAAGCCATGAAAAAGGCCTGACCGCGCCGGGCGGTCAGGCCTTGCAAAAGCGACCCTTGCGGGTCACTCCCATTCGATCGTGCCCGGGGGCTTTGAGGTGATGTCATAGGTCACCCGGTTGATGCCCTTGACTTCATTGATGATCCGCGTCGCGGTCTCGCCCAGGAAGTCATGGCTGAACGGGTAATAATCCGCCGTCATGCCATCGACCGAGGTCACCGCGCGCAAAGCACAGGCGTAATCATAGGTCCGCCCGTCGCCCATCACGCCCACCGTCTTCACCGGCAGGATCGCGACGAAAGCCTGCCAGATTTCGTCATAAAGCCCGTGCTTGCGGATCTGGTCGATATAGACGGCATCGGCCTTGCGCAGGATGTCGAGTTTTTCCCGGGTGATTTCGCCGGGGCAGCGGATGGCGAGACCCGGGCCCGGGAAGGGATGGCGGCCGATGAATTTCTCCGGCAGGCCAAGCTCGCGGCCAAGGGCGCGGACTTCGTCCTTGAAAAGCTCGCGCAGGGGTTCGACCAGCTTCAGCCCCATCTTTTCCGGCAGGCCGCCGACATTGTGGTGCGATTTGATCGTCACCGAAGGCCCGCCACTGAACGAGACCGATTCGATCACGTCGGGGTAAAGCGTGCCCTGGGCGAGGAATTCGGCGCCCTCGATCTTGTTCGCCTCGCGCTGGAAGACGTCGATGAAAAGCTTGCCGATGGTCTTGCGCTTGACCTCGGGGTCCGAAACGCCCTCGAGCGCGCCGATGAAGAGATCGGCCTCGTCGGCGTGGATCAGCGGGATGTTGTAATTGTCGCGGAACATCGAGACGACCTCGTCGGCCTCGTTGAGCCGCATCAGACCGTGATCGACGAAGACGCAGGTCAGCTGATCGCCGATGGCTTCATGGATGAGCACGGCCGCAACCGAGCTGTCGACGCCGCCCGAAAGGCCGCAGATCACCCGCTTGTCGCCCACCTGCGCGCGGATTTTCGCAATGGCGTCGTCTTTGTAAGACGCCATCGTCCAGTCGCCGGTGAAGCCCGCCAGCCGCACGAAGTTTTCGTAAAGCTTCGCGCCTTTGGGCGTGTGGTGCACCTCGGGGTGGAATTGCACGGCGTAGAAGTTGCGCGCCACATCGGCGGTGATCGCAAAGGGCGCACCGGGCGAGGTGCCATAGACCGCAAAGCCCGGGGCGATGCGCGAGACGTGATCGCCGTGGCTCATCCAGACCTGTTCGGGACCGGCATCGAACCAGCCGTCCAGGATCGGCAGGCGTTCGTCCGTGGGGGTCACGAAGGCGCGGCCGAATTCGGCGGTGCCGTGGCCGGTTTCCACAAGACCGCCCAGTTCCTGCATCATCACCTGCTGGCCGTAGCAGATGCCAAGGATCGGCACGCCCAGGGCGAAGGCGGATTTCGGCGGGCGGGGGGAACCCTCCCGGGTGACCGAATCCGGGCCGCCCGAGAAGATGATGGCCTTGGGGGCGAAATCCGCCAGGAAGGCGTCGGTCACCTTCTGATAGGGGTGGATTTCGCAGTAGATGGAAAGCTCGCGCAGGCGCCGGGCGATGAGTTGGGTCACCTGCGAGCCGAAGTCGATGATGAGAAGGCGCTGATGCTGGGTCATGGATGCGGAATAGGGGCGGTTGTTTCGGAAAGCAAGAGCGCAGAAGTTCCGGCGTGACAGTCTCGGTTCAGCGCGTTAACCTTGGTTAATCTTGTTGATCGGATATTCTCGCCATGAACATGAAATCTGTTGTCGCCGCGGTATTGTTTGGCATCTTTCTGTGCTCTCCGGTTATGGCCGATGATCGGGGCGCCGAGACCGGGTCCTTGAAAGACACGCGGGCTGCGGTCGCGCTTCTGACCCCCACGCCGCCCGAGGCCGTTTATGCAGGCTGCTGCAAGC
Source organism: Rhodobacter capsulatus SB 1003 (assembly GCF_000021865.1). Taxonomy (NCBI): domain Bacteria; kingdom Pseudomonadati; phylum Pseudomonadota; class Alphaproteobacteria; order Rhodobacterales; genus Rhodobacter; species Rhodobacter capsulatus. Next base: position 2,010,031 of record NC_014034.1, on the reverse strand, counting down.
ATTGCAGCAAAGGCAAGGCTTGCGGCGACAGTTGTATCAGCCGTTCCAAAAGCTGCCACAAAGGGCCCGGCTGCGCTTGTGATTGAAAGGAAAAGGGGCCGGTGAGGGCCCCTTTTGCGGTCTTAGCGTTCGGGAAGCAGGCCCCTTGGGCTGAAGCGCAGCACCAAAAGCAGGATCAGCCCCATGATCACAAGGCGCATGTGCGGCGCCGAGTCGAGCAGATGGGTCTTCAGCGTGCCATCGGCCAGATGGGTCGAGACCATGCCCATCAGCGTCGGGCCCCATTCGCCCGCCTTGATCCAGACGAACCAGATCAGCAGGCCGCCCAGCACCGAGCCCCAGTTGTTGCCCGAGCCGCCGACGATCACCATCACCCAGATCAGGAAGGTGTAGCGCAGCGGGTTGTAGGCCGAGGGGGTCATCTGACCGTCAAGCGAGATCAGCATCGCCCCGGCCAGACCCAGAACGGCCGAGCCAAGGATGAAGATCTGCAGATGCCGCCCGGTGACGTTCTTGCCCATGGCGGCGGCGGCGACCTCGTTGTCGCGGATCGCGCGCATCATCCGGCCCCAGGGCGAATTCAGCGCGAGTTGCGCCGCCCAGATCAGAAGGCCCAGAACCGCGACGAAAAGCAGGCAATAGAGCAGCTTCACCAGCAGCGTCGAGCCGGTCATCGGGTCCAGCCCGAAGCTGGTCGCACGCGCGACAAAGCCCGGATCCTGTTGCAAGTTCGTCTCGTAAGGCACGGGCCAGGGCCGCGGAATCCCGTTCACGTTCAAAACGCCACGGGCCAGCCATTCCTCGTTGCGCAGGACGGCGACGATGATTTCGCCGATGCCGAGCGTGGCGATGGCCAGATAGTCCGAGCGCAGGCCAAGCGCGGTCTTGCCCACCACCCAGGCGGCGGCGGCGGCCAGAAGCGCGCCCACCGGCCAGGAGATCAGCACCGGCAGGCCGATGCCGCCCAGATAGCCATAGGCCGAAGGGTTGACCGCCTGGATCGCCTCGACCGCCGGGTCGAAGAGGGTGCGATAGGCGATGAAGCCCAGCAGCAGAACCCCGGCCACGGCCCAGCCGCGCAGCTTCGTGTCAAGACGGCCGTGCAGGAAGACGGCGGCGACGAGCGTCGCCATGGCGATGACCATCGCGATCAGAACGCCCCAGCCCCCGGCCGAAAAGGCGCCCGGGGTCGGCGGCATCGAGACCAGCACCGGCGCAAGGCCCCCCAGCGCCAGAAAGCCCACGACGCCGGTGTTGAAAAGCCCCGCATAGCCCCATTGGATGTTCACGCCGAGCGCGAGGATCGCCGAGATCAGCCCGACCCGCAGGATGCCGAGCGCATTGTCCCAATGCCCCGAAAAGAAGCTGTTCGAGACCGTGCCTTCGAGCAGGAACAGGACCGCAAGCGCCCCGAACATTGCGGGCGCGCGCCATTTGCCGCCCTTCGCGGCTTTCGGTTGATGCGTGCTCATACCGATTTTCCTTTGAACAGACCGGTGGGCTTGAACAGCAGCACGATGATCAGGATCGCGAAGCTCACCGCGAATTTGTATTCGGTGGACAGCAGTTGCAGCAGCCCCTCGGGTTCGTAGCCGGGGATCAGATACATCGCCACCTTCTTCCAGGCATAGGTGATCGAGACCTCGGAAAAGGCGATCACGAAGCCGCCCGCGATGGCGCCCAGCGGACTGCCCAGGCCCCCGACGATCGCCGCGGCGAAGATCGGCAGCAGCAGCTGGAAGTAGTTGAAGGCCTTGAACGACTTGTCGAGGCCGTAAAGCGTGCCCGCGATCGTGGCCAGCGCCGCGGCGATCACCCAGGTCACGGCGACGACGCGGTTCGGGTCGATGCCCGAGAGCAGCGCCAGATCCTCGTTGTCGGCATAGGCGCGCATCGACTTGCCGGTGCGGGTCTTCGCCAGGAACCAGAACAGCGCCCAGACGACCAGACCGGCCGTGATCACGGTGATCGCGGTGCTGCCGCGGATGGCCAGCGCCTCGGTCAGGCCGGTCGCGGCCTTGAAATCGGCAGCCGAGATCAGGAACCGGGCGCCATCGGCGAATTTGATCTCGTCGACGCCGATCAGCACCCGGGTGAGGCCGTTCATCACGAACATCACGCCGACCGAGACCATGGTGATGTAGATCGGCGCGGCGCGGACCTTCCGATAATAGCTGTAAACCACCCTGTCGGTGGCCAGCACCATCGCCGCGGTCAGGGCGATGCCGAAGGGCAGGGCCAGCAGCGCCGTCGGCAGCGGCCCGAAGCTGATGCCCGCCGATTGCAGCCCCCAGGTGACAAGGATCGTCAGCCCGGTGCCGAAGGCCATGGTGTCGCCATGGGCGAAGTTCGAGAACCGCAGGATGCCGTAGATCAGCGTCACGCCCAGCGCGCCCAGCGCCAGTTGCGCGCCATAGGCGGTGGCGGGAACGATGATGTAATTCAGGATCGCCACGAAGGCATTGAGGATATCCATCACTGCACCTCCTCGCAGCGGCCTTCGAAGGCGATCACGAGGGCTTGTCCCTCGGATTGGGTGTGGATCGACAAAACGGCCCCGGAGGCGCCGAAGTCGGAGAAGAAATAGGATGATCCGTCCGAGGGTTGAGAGGCAAAGCTCATTTGCCCCGAGACCGGATCGAAGCCGCCCGCCAAGGCGATCTTGGCGCGGTGGTCGCGGAAGGTGGCCTCGGCGCCGCGGGTTTCGAGCGTCACGTTGTAATCTTCCTCGCCGCAGCCGCCCGAGATGCAGGACTGGGTGAAGTGACAGTTCAGCACGAAGGCGCGCTCGGGGTGGATCGTCTCGGCCTGCAGGGGCGCGGCCAGCAGCAGCGCGGCCAGAAGGGGCGTTTTCATCTCAACCCCCGAGGAAGGTGCGGCGGACCTCGGGATCGGCCATCAGCGCCGCCCCGGTGTCGGTATATTTGTTCGCGCCCTGCACCAGAACATAGCCCTGATCGGCGATTTCCAGCGCCTGCCGGGCGTTCTGTTCCACCATCAGGATCGAGATTCCGGTCCGCGCCACCTCGATGATGCGGTCGAAAAGCTCGTCCATGACGATGGGCGAGACCCCCGCGGTGGGTTCGTCCAGCATCAATAATTTGGGTTTCGTCATCAGCGCGCGGCCGACGGCGACCTGCTGGCGCTGCCCGCCCGAGAGCTCCCCGGCGTTCTGATGGCGCTTTTCGCGCAGGATCGGGAACAGCTCATAGACCTGGTCCATCGTGTCGCGGAAATCGTCGGCGCGGATGAAGGCGCCCATTTCCAGGTTTTCCTCGACCGACATCGTCGGGAAGACGTTGTTCACCTGCGGCACGAAGCCCATGCCCTTCTTCACCCGCTCCTGCGGCGAGAGCGCGGTGATGTCCTCGCCATCCAGCGTCACCCGGCCGCCGCGCAGACGCAGCATGCCGAAGACCGCCTTCATCGCGGTGGATTTGCCCGCGCCGTTCGGGCCGACGATCACCGCGATCTGGCCCTTTTCGACCTTGAGCGTGCAGCCGTGCAGGATGTCGGCGGCGCCATAGCCGCCGGTCATCTCGGAGGCGTCGAGAAAGCTCATTGTTGCGCCTCCGCCTTGATCTTGTTCTTCAGGCCGCGGCCCAGATAGGCCTCGATCACCGCTTCGTTCTGCATGATCGTGGCCGGGCTGCCCTCGGCCAGCACCTTGCCCTCGGCCATGACGATCACCGGATCGCACAGGCGGCCGATGAAATCCATGTCGTGCTCGATCACGCAGAAGGTATAGCCGCGTTCCTTGTTCAGACGCACGATCGCATCGCCGATCGTGTTCAGAAGCGTGCGGTTCACCCCGGCGCCGACCTCGTCCAGAAAGACGATCTTCGCCTCGACCATCATCGTGCGGCCGAGTTCCAGAAGCTTCTTTTGCCCGCCCGAAAGGTTCCCGGCGCGTTCGTCCTTCAGATGGGAAATCGTCAGGAAGTCAAGGACTTCGTCGGCCTTCTTCAGAAGGGCCGCCTCTTCCTCGGCGATCCTTCCGCGGCCGAACCAGGCGTTCCACAGCGTCTCGCCCGACTGGCCCGAGGGCACCATCATCAGGTTTTCCCGCACCGTCATCGTCGGGAATTCATGCGCGATCTGAAAGGTGCGCAACAGCCCCTTGTGAAACAGCTCGTGCGGTTTCAGCCCGGTGATGTCCTCGCCCGCCATCGTCACCCGCCCCGAGGTGGGCTTGTGCACCCCGGCGATGACGTTGAAAAGCGTCGACTTGCCCGCGCCATTCGGACCGATCAACCCGGTGATCGATCCCTTGGCGATGTCTAGCGAGGCACCGTCAACGGCGTGAAAGCCGCCAAAGTGCTTGTGCAGGTTCTCGACCCGGATCATGCAGTCCCCTCGGTGGCCCCGAAGGGCCGGTCTCTGTGCCGTTTTCGGCTTTGTTTTCAAAGGAAACAGCCCGGATTTCTCCGGGCTGCTTCGATCTCTTTCGAAACCTCAGCGGTATTTGACGGTTTCGATCTTGTCGTCCTTGATCTCGATTTCGCGGAAGGTGCCGGCGGATTCGCCCGCGCCGATCAGCTCGACCGAGGTCGCGCCCTGATAGTCGATGTCCTGACCGGCCGCGATCAGATCGAGCGCCTTGCCGAGCTCGCCGGGAAGGATCTTTTCGCCCGGAGCATTGGCGACATCCATCACCTTGCCCTTGTAGACGGCCGGATCGGTCGAATTGGCAGCTGCCATCGACAGCAGGATCAGCGAAGCCGCATCATAGGCCTCGCCCGAATAGACGCCGGTGCCGTCAAAGCCCGCGGCGGTCGCGGCGGCGAGGAACTTGTCCTTGCCTTCGCCTTCCGACGACGGCATCTGGCCGAAGGAGCCGTTGACTTCCTTGCCGAAATCAGTCTCGAGCTTGCCGCCGACCATGCCGTCGGGGAAGACGAAGGTCGAGAAGGCGCCGGTGTCGAGCGCGCCGCGCAGGATGCCCGAACCGCCCTGGTCGACATAGCCCGCGATCACCAGCGCTTCGCCGCCGGCCGAGGCCAGCGAGGCGACTTCGGCCGAGTAATCCGGCTTGCCGTCGTCATGTGCGGCGTTGATCGTGACCTTGCCGCCCTTGGCTTCGAAAGCTGCGGCGAAGCTGTCGGCCAGGCCCTTGCCGTAGTCGTTGTTGGTATAGGTCAGCGCCACCGACTTGATGCCGTGTTCCATGATGATGTCGGTCATCACTTCGGACTGGCGCGCATCCGAGGGCGAGGTGCGGAAGAACAGGCCGTTGTCCTCGAGCGTCGAGAGCGCGGGCGAGGTGGCCGAGGGCGAGATCATCACGACGCCCTTCGGCATGGCGACGTTTTGCAGCGAGGCGACGGTTTCGCCCGAGCACATGCCGCCGACGATCCCCTTGACGCCATCGGCGGTGATCAGTTTTTCGACGGTGGCCGAGGCTGCCGCCGAGTCGATGCAGGTGCTGTCGCCCCGCACGCCCACGACGGTCGCACCGCCCATGAACTTGCCCGAGTCGCTCACTTCCTTCATCGCCAGTTCGGCACCCTGCGCCATCGCGGGCGACATCGATTCGAGCGGACCGGTGAAGCCGAGCGAGATGCCCAGTTTCACTTCGTCGGCAAAGGCACCGCCAGCGGTCAGCGCCAGCGTGGCACTTGCCAGGAGAAGCTTCTTCATGTGTTCACTCCCAAGTTGGAACATTGTCCTGGCGGCGCAGGTTAGAACCGGAAACTGGAAAAGAAAATAGGCCAGTTGGTCAAGTTTCGATCTGAACCGGCCCGTTTTGCGCAACATTCTGACGCATCAGTCAAGAAAATCCTCGTCGAGACCATCCAGCCCCGCTTCGACGACGCTTTCGGCCGCCTCTTCCTCGGCCCCGCCCGAGGTGCCGCGTTCGCGATAGGGCGTGGTCTGGTAATGCGCGCGGTAGCATTTCGAGAAATGCGAGGGCGAGGCGAAGCCGCAGGCCAAGGCCACGTTGATCACGCTCATTTCCGTTTGCATCAACAGGTTGCGGGCCTTTTGCAGGCGGATCTCCATGTAATAGCGCTTTGGCGAGCGGTTCAGATAGCGGCGGAACAGCCGTTCCAGCTGGCGGGTGGACATGCCCACATCCTCGGCCAGTTTCGCCGGGCTGATCGGCTCTTCGATATTGGCCTCCATCTGGCCGATCACCTGGGCCAGTTTCGGATGCCGCACGCCGATCCGGGTCGGGATCGACAACCTTTGCGTGTCCTGATCGGTGCGGATCGAGTTGTAGATCAACTGATCGGCGACCGTATTGGCCAGACCCTCGCCATGATCGCGGGCAATCTGCTTCAGCATCAGATCGATCGAGGCCGTCCCCCCGGCCGAGGTCAGCCGGTTGCCGTCGATCACGAAGACCGATTTCGTCAGCTTCACCCCCTCGAAATCCTCGAGGAAGCTGTCCTGATTCTCCCAATGTATGGTGGCGCGCTTGCCGTCGAGCAGACCGGCCTTGGCCACCGCCCAGGCGCCGGTGCACAGCCCGCCCACCGCCGCCCCGCGCCGGGCCTCGCGGCGCAGCCAGTTCAGGATCGGCTTCGTCGTCGCCTCGGCCACGTCGATGCCGCCGCAGACCAGCACGGTGTCATCGCGCGAGATCTCGTCGAGCCCCATGTCGACGCGCAACACCGTGCCGTTCGAACAGGTGACGTCCTGGCCGTCGTCCGAGGCCAGTTTCCAGTCGTAAAGCTTCAGCCCCGAGACCTGATTGGCCAGTCGCAGCGGCTCGATCGCGCTGGCAAAGGCCATCATGGTGAAGCGGTCGAGCAGCAAGAACACGTAGCGGCGCGAGCGTTCGGGCGCGGTCAGGCGCACAGTGCCCTGCGAGGGCGCGGGGCGGGTGTGGGTGCGGGGGGTGGTCGAGGGGAGGCGCATTTTTGCGACGTCTTTCATGTCGTTTCACGCACACAATCAGGCTTTGCGTCGCAGCGCAAGGGGGCCTTTCGGTCTGGGCAAGCCGCTTGCCAGCCCGGGGGCCGGGGCCGAAAAACGGGTTTGTTCTATTTCACGCATCGCTTTATAAGGCCGGGCGACGAAAAGCCCCGAAGGGAGTGGACTATGGCCAAGGCATGGATGAAATCGGACTGGCGCGCGAAGCCGCGGGTGCAGATGCCCGATTATCCCGACGCTGCGGCCCTGACCGCGGTCGAGGCGCAGCTGGGCAAGATGCCGCCGCTGGTCTTTGCCGGTGAGGCGCGGCGGCTGAAGGCCGATCTGGCGAAGGCCGCGAAGGGCGAGGCGTTCCTGTTGCAGGGCGGCGATTGCGCCGAAAGCTTCACCGAATTTTCCGCCGACAACCTGCGCGACACCTTCAAGGTGTTGTTGCAGATGGCGATCGTGCTGACCTGGGGGGCGAAGGTTCCGGTGATCAAGGTCGGGCGGATGGCCGGGCAATTCGCCAAGCCGCGCTCGGCGCCGACCGAAATCATCGGCGGCGTCGAATATCCGAGTTACCGCGGCGATATCGTGAACGGGTTCGAAGCGACGCAGGAAGCCCGGCTGCCCGATCCGAACCGGATGCTGCAGGCCTATACCCAGGCGGCGGCCTCGCTCAATCTGCTGCGGGCGTTTTCGACCGGCGGCTATGCCGATATTCACCGGGTGCAAAGCTGGATTTCGGGCTTTACCGACGAGGCCGATGCCGCGCGCTATCGCGAAGTGGCGGAGCGGATCTCGGATGCGATGGATTTCATGGCCGCCGCGGGCGTGACCTCGGAGACGGCGCATCAGCTGGGCAAGGTCGATTTCTACACCAGCCACGAGGCGCTGCTGCTGGAATATGAAGAGGCGCTGTGCCGGATCGACAGCACGACGGGGCTGCCGATCGCGGGCTCGGGTCACATGCTGTGGATCGGGGACCGGACCCGGCAGGTCGATGGTGCGCATGTCGAATTCTGCCGCGGCGTGCAAAACCCGATCGGGCTGAAATGCGGTCCCTCGACCACCGAGGAAGATCTCAAGCTGTTGATGGCGAAGCTTAATCCGCAAAATGAACCGGGGCGGCTGACGCTGATCGCGCGCTTTGGCGCGGGCAAGGTGGGCGAGCATCTGCCGCGGCTGATCCGCACCGTGCAGGCCGAAGGGGCGCAGGTGCTTTGGACCTGCGATCCGATGCATGGCAACACGATCAAATCGGCCTCGGGCTTCAAGACGCGGCCGTTCGATTCCGTGCTGCGCGAGGTGCGCGAGTTCTTTGCCATCCACAAGGCCGAGGCCACGATCCCGGGCGGCGTGCATTTCGAGATGACCGGCAAGGATGTGACCGAATGCACCGGCGGCGTGCGGGCGGTCTCTGACGAAGACCTGTCGAGCCGCTATCACACCGCCTGCGATCCGCGGCTGAACGCCAGCCAATCGCTGGAACTGGCCTTCCTCGTCGCCGAGGAGCTGCAGGACCTGCGCGTGATGAAAAAGGCTGCGGGGCTTTAAGATCGCCCCGCAAGTCCTTGGTTCAAAAGAAAAGGCCCGGCGGTGATGCCGGGCCTTTTTCTTGCGGGGATCTTACTTCACCACCCGGAACATCGCCCGGCGTTCCTCGGGCGTCATCGCCGAGACCGGCTGCCGCGGCGGCTGCGCCACCGGGGTCTGGGCGGCGGGGGTCCGGGCGGCGGGCGCGGGGGCGAGCGTCGGCGTTTTCGGCGTGTTCAGATGCGGCAGGCGCTTGCCCAGACCGAAGGCCTCGGGGCGGACCGGGGCGGGCAGCGGCGCGGTGGAAGCACAAGGCGTGATCGGCTGCACATGCGCGGCATCGACCAGGAAGCGGCGCGGGGTGCGGCCGATGCCCTGGCCTTCGCCGACCAGACAGCCCAGGATGCGGGTCACGTCGCCCATGTCCGAGGTCATCGGCAACAGCAGCAGCCGCGCCGTCATCGGCGGCTTGCCGATCCCGGCTTCGGCGGTCAGCACCAGTTCGGCGATGGCCGGGCCCTGAAACACCGCCTCGGTCGCATCGGCGACGCGTTTGCGGCCCTCGGGGGTGAACATCGCGGTCAGCGGCATGCCGCGGATTTCCATCCCCATCAGATCGTTCAGATGCATGCCCGCCAGACGGAAGCGGCCCATGCCGGGGGCGACGCGTTCCAGGATGAAGGCATATTCGAGCGCGTTTTCCAGACCGCGCGGGTCGATGTCGGCCCGGGCGGGCACGTCGCGACCGGCGCGCAGCCCTTCCCAATAGGCCCGCATCTGCGCCACGATGCGCCGCCCGACGCCAGCCTGCCCAAGCCGTGCCACTTTTTCAACTGTGTCGAAGTCGCGGTCCATCGTCGTTCTTCCCGTGTTTGCGGCCGCAGCCGCGCCATTGCGATGCAGCCCGAAGCTGCAACTGTCCCCGCAGCCGAGGCTGCCGTCCCCTGCACCCCCGGCCTGTGGCGTTTCGGGTCTTTCGGTTGACCCCGGGAGTGAAATGCTTACTGAAGTCTTAATACGCCTTTTTTCGGCCATATGGGGAACTAAAGTCTTAAATGGTTAAACCTGTCTCTACCGCCCGTTCGCTGCAAGGCCCGCTGTCGATGACCGGCTTTGCCTCTGTTTCCGGTTCCGGCCATGGCCATGACTGGCTGTGGGAGATCCGCTCGGTCAATGGCAAGGGCCTGGATCTGCGGCTGCGCCTGCCCGAGATCGAGGGGCTGGAGGGGGCTGTGCGGGCGGCGCTGACGCAGCGGGTCTCGCGCGGGAATATTCAGCTTTCACTGAAGCTTGCGCGGGGAAGCGGGGCGGATCGGCTGCGTCTTTCGGGGCCTGGTCTGGCGGCCGCGCTGGCGGCTTTGCGCGAGGTCGAGGAGGCGGCGCGGCAGCATGGGGTCAGCCTCGCTCCGGCGCGGGCCACGGACCTGCTGTCGCTGCGCGGCGTGCTGGATCAGGGCGGCGGCGAAACCGAGGAGCAGGGGCCGCTGCGCGAGGCGCTGCTGGCCGATCTGGACCGGCTTCTGGTTGATTTTCTGGCAATGCGTGCGGCCGAAGGCGGGCAGCTTGGTGGCATAATTGTGGCGCAGATCGACAGAATCGCCGATCTGACCGAGCAGGCGGCAAAAATGGCCGAGGCGCGGCGGCCCGAGGTGGCGGCGGCGCTGCAGGCGGCGCTGGCGCGGGTGCTGGAGACCGGGGGCGATCCGCAGCGGGTGGCGCAGGAACTGGCGCTGCTGGCGGTCAAGGCCGACGTGACCGAGGAAATCGACCGGCTGCGGGCGCATGTGGCGGCGGCGCGGGCGCTTTTGACGGATCCCGGGCCGATCGGGCGCAAGTTCGATTTTCTGACGCAGGAATTCGTGCGCGAATCGAATACGCTCTGTTCGAAGTCGGGATCGACCGCGTTGACCGCGATCGGGCTTGACCTGAAACATGTGATCGACCAGATGCGCGAGCAGATTCAGAACGTGGAGTAAGTCATGCCCGAGATGCGGCGCCGGGGCCTTTTGATCATCCTGTCCTCGCCTTCGGGGGCGGGGAAATCGACCTTGGCGCGGCGGCTGATGGCCTGGGATGCGTCGCTGTCGTTTTCGGTCTCGGCGACGACGCGCAATCCGCGCCCGGGCGAGGAAGACGGGCGGGAATATTATTTCCGCTCGCGCCCCGAATTCGAAGCGATGGTGGCGGCGGGCGAGATGCTGGAACATGCCGAGGTCTTCGGCAATCTTTACGGCACGCCCTCGGCCCCGGTCGAGGCGCGGCTGGCCGAGGGGCGGGATGTGATTCTGGATATCGACTGGCAGGGCGGTCAGCAGGTGCGGCGCTCGAGATTGGCGCAGGATGTGGTGTCGATCTTCATCCTGCCGCCCTCGATCGCCGATCTGGAGCGGCGGTTGCGGATGCGCGCGCAGGACAGCGACGAGGTGATTGCCGGGCGGATGGCGAAAAGCCGCGACGAGATCAGCCATTGGGGCGAATATGATTACGTCGTGATCAACCGCGATATCGCGGCTTCCGAGGCCGAGCTGGTGACGATCCTGCAGGCGGAACGGGCGCGGGCGGTGCGCCAGCCGGGGCTGACCGAGTTCGTGCGCGGGCTGAACAGGGAGTTCGAGGCAAGATGATCTATGCGCTGGACGGTGTTGCGCCTGTGCTGGGGCAGGGTGTCTGGGTGGCGCCCGATGCGAATGTGATCGGCAAGGTGGTGCTGGAAGAGGGCGCCTCGGTCTGGTTCGGCTGCACCCTGCGCGGCGACAACGAGGAAATTCGGGTCGGGGCCGGAACGAATCTGCAGGAATCGGTGATCTGCCATACCGACATGGGCTTTCCGCTGCTCATCGGGGCGCATTGCACCATCGGCCATCGGGCGATGCTGCATGGCTGCACGATCGGCGAGGGGTCCTTGATCGGGATGGGGGCGGTGGTGCTGAACGGGGCGAAGATCGGACGCGGCTGCCTGATCGGCGCCGGGGCGCTGATCACCGAGGGCAAGGAGATCCCGGACGGATCGCTGGTGATGGGCGCGCCGGGCAAGGTGGTGCGGGAGCTTGACGCGGCCGCCCGGGCGCGGCTGTTGCGATCGGCCGAACATTACCGCGCCAATGCGGCGCGGTTCGCCCGCGGGCTGACGCCCGTCTGATCAGTTCCAGCTGGGCGGCACTTCGAGGATGTCGAAATCGCGGCCCCCCCAGATCTGGCGCACTTCGGCGCAAACGATCGCGGTGTTGGGCAGGGGGGGCGAATAGGCCCGCAGCGGTCCTTGATAGCCGAGCCGGTCCAGCAGACGGGCAAGGTCCAGAATGTCGTGCCCCGGGCTGAACAGCGGCGCCAGCACGACATCGGGGCTGACACGGGCCAGCATCTCGGCGTCGATCATCGCCAGCCGCGCGATGGTGATCGAGGCGCCCTGCACGCCGCGCAGGGCACGCGGCAGGGATTGCGACGGGTCGACCACCAGAATGCGGCGCCCGGCCAGCGACACCTCGGCGGGATCAAGACGTTTGCTGCTTTTGGGGGCATCGATCGGCGGGGGCATCATTCCATCCGGTACTGCGACGGAAACCCATCGCTCATGACAACAACATCCGCGAATTCAGCAAAAGCTTAGCCCCCCTGGCTTTTGCATGCGGCCTTGAACTTGGGTATCGTTTCCCGAAGCTTGCTCGGGTCAAGCATTGGATATGTCAGGGTGACCGAAAAATGGCGGATTCGTCAACAATCTCCTTGGCCGAGACGTTACCGTTTCCGATTCTGCTCGTGTCTCCCGCGCAGCGGGTGCTGCATGCCAATTCCGGCGCCGAGGCGCTGCTGGGGACGGGGCTGGTGGGGCGGACGCTGGTGACGGTGCTGCGCCAGCCCGGGCTGATCGAGGCGGTCGAGGCGGTGCTGGCCGGGCAGGGACGGCAGCAGGTGCGGCTGCGGCTGGGCAGTCAGGGGCGGGAGACGCAGGTACTGGTCACGGTCGCCGCGCTGGCCGAGGGTTCCCTGGTGCTGACCTTCGAAGATCGCACCGCGGTCGAGACGGCCGAGGCGATGCGGCGCGATTTCGTCGCCAATGTCAGCCACGAGCTGCGCACGCCGCTGACAGCCCTGATGGGCTTTGTCGAGACGTTGCGCGGTGCGGCCAAGGACGATCCGGTGGCGCGCGACCGCTTTCTGGCGATCATGGAGCGGGAAGCCGGGCGGATGAACCGGCTGGTGGGGGATCTTCTGTCGCTCAGCCGGGTCGAGGCCGAGGAGCGGCGGCGGCCGACGACGGGCACGGATCTGGGCGCGGTGCTGCGCGGCGCGATGCAGGCGCTGGCGCCCCTGGCCGAGGCGCGGCAGGTGCAGCTGCTGCGCGAGGGCCTGACCGAGGGGTTGAAGATCCCCGCCGATCCCGACCAGCTGACGCAGGTTTTCACCAACCTGATCGAGAATGCGATCAAATACGGCGGCAGCGGCGGCGAGGTGCGGATTTCTGTCGATAAGATCGATTATGAGCCGGTTCTGCGCCGCGCGGCCTTGCGGGTCGTGGTGGCGGATCGCGGCGAAGGCATCGATCCGATTCATCTGCCGCGGCTGACCGAGCGGTTCTATCGCATCGACACCCATCGCTCGCGCGAGCAGGGCGGGACCGGGCTGGGGCTGGCGATCGTCAAGCATATCGTTCTGCGCCATCGCGGGCGGATGAAGATCGAAAGCGAAAAGGGCCAGGGCAGCCGGTTCCTGATCCTGCTGCCGGTGTCCTGATCCCGAGGGGGGCTGCCTTGGGCAGCCCGTTCGACCGGAAGGCCCCCCCACCGGAAGGCTTTCCGATCCCGTCTTGTCCCGGGATATTTTCAGCAAGACGAAGGGGATAGAGGGTGTTCCTTATCTGTTCCCGCGTCTTCAGCGCAGCCAGATCACGCCATTCGGGCCAAGCTGCACGGTGCCATCTTGGATCTTTGCCGCGACCACCGGTCCGGTCGGCGTGCCGATAATCCCGCTGAGAGTCACCGGATCGGGGCCGAGATTGAAGAGGCAGGTCAGGCTTTCCGTGTCGGTTTCGCGCCGGAAGCCCAGCACCGGATCGGGCAGGTCGAGGAAGCGGGTGCGGCCGGTGCGCAGCGCGGCGCTGGCGCGGCGGAAGGCCAGAACGGCGCGGTAATGGTGCAGCACCGAGGCGAGATCAGCCTCCTGAGCGGCGACGTTGCGCGCAAGGCGCGGGGCCTTGACCGGAAGCCAGGGCTTGACCGTGCTGAAGCCGCCCTGCGCGGTGCCGTCCCAGACCATCGGCGTCCGACAGCCGTCACGCCCCTTGTTCTCTGGCCAGAAGCGCAGCCCGGGCGGATCGGTCAGCTCCTCATAGGCGAGGTCGGTTTCGGTCTGGCCCAGTTCCTCGCCCTGATAAAGGCCGATCGTGCCCTCGAAGGAGGCCAGCATCGAGATCGCCAGTTTCGCCACCGCATCCTGATCGCCGTATCCGGCCCAGCGGGTGACATGGCGGTTCACATCATGGTTGGAGAAGGACCAGGAGGGCCAGCCGTCGGGGGCCGCGCGGAAAAAGCCGTCAAGCACCCTGCGGAAATGCGCCGGGGCGAATTTCGGCCCCAGCATGTCGAAGCTGTAGGCCATGTGCAGATGCGCCGTTCCGGAAGTGTATTCCGCCATCAAAGGCAGCGCGCGATGGGGGACTTCGCCGATCTCGCCGACCATGCAGCGGTTCTCGTACTGATCCAGAAGCTTGCGCATTCGCGCAAGGAAATCAAGGTTTTCCGGCCGGTTCTTGTCATGGGCATGGTCTTGCATGTCATAGGTCGAGACCGGCGGCCAGCGCGTCGGATCGGGGGGCATCGGCGGGTTGTCGCGCAGCGCGCCATCGTGGATGTAATAGTTCACCGTGTCGAGCCGGAAGCCGTCGACGCCGCGATCAAGCCAGAACCGCAACACCTCGAGCATCTCGTCCTGGACCTCGGGATTGCGCAGGTTCAGATCGGGCTGCGAGATCAGGAAATTGTGCAGATAATACTGGCCGCGCTCGGGCGACCATTCCCAGGACGAGCCGCCAAAGACCGACTGCCAGTTGTTCGGCGGCGATCCGTCGGGCTTCGGATCGGCCCAGACATACCAGTCCGCCTTGGGACCGCGCCGCTTCGAATCGGCAAACCAGGGATGGCGGTCCGAGGAATGGCTGAGCACCTGGTCGATGATCACCTTGAGACCCAGATCATGGGCGCGCGCCACCAGCGCGTCGAAATCCGCAAGCGTGCCGAACACCGGATCGATATCGCGATAATCCGAGACGTCATAGCCCATGTCGTCCATCGGCGAGCGGAAGATCGGGCTGAGCCAGATCGAATCGACCCCGAGCGCGGCGACATGGGGCAGCCTTTCGGTGATGCCTTTCAGGTCTCCGATGCCGTCGCCGTTCGAATCCTGAAAACTGCGCGGATAAATCTGGTAGATCACTGCGCCACGCCACCAATCTCTGCCCATCGTCATCTCCGTGCCACTATATGAAGCAAGCATAGGCGCATTCTTTGCCGCGGCAATGACAGAACGTCCGATGGGGCGGGTTCGGCTTGACGGCGGCGGGGCGGCATCCCATCAAGGGGGTGGGAGAACGAAGAAGGGTTTGACAGTGAGAGATGCAAGCGCGCCCAGCGTCGCAGGCTTTCCGGGCGGAAATCCTGCGCCATCTGACCTATTCCATGGGCAAGGATGCGGGCCATGCCTCGCTTTACGACTGGCGCATGGCATTGAGCCTTGCGCTGCGTGATCACATTGTCGGACCCTGGTTCGACGCCACCCGGCAAACCTATGAACAGGGGCGCAAGCGGGTCTATTACCTGTCGATGGAATTCCTGATCGGCCGGGTGCTTGAAGATGCCGCGATCAATCTGGGCATGCGGGCGATTGCGCGCGAGGCCATCGAGGGGCTGGGGCAGGACTGGCATCAGGTCGTCGAAGATGAACCGGATGCGGCGCTTGGGAACGGCGGTCTGGGACGGCTTGCGGCCTGTTACATGGAAAGCATGGCAACGCTGGGCTGTGCGGGTTATGGCTATGGGATCCGCTACGAGCACGGGCTTTTCCGGCAGTGGTTCGATGGCGGCCGCCAGGTGGAGACCCCCGAGGACTGGCTGAAACAGCGTCACCCCTGGGAATTCGAGCGGCCCGAAGTCTGTTATGAGATCGGGTTCAAGGGCACGGTCGAGATCGTGAATGGCAAATCGGTCTGGGCCCCGGCGGAAACGGTGATCGCCGAAGCTTATGACATGCCGGTGATCGGCTGGCAGGGACGCTGGGCAAACACCTTGCGGCTTTGGGCGGCAAAGCCGACGACGCTTTTCGATCTGGCCCGCTTCAACCATGGGGATTTCGCCGCTGCCGCCGAGCCGGAGGCCCTGGCGCGCACGCTCAGCCGGGTGCTTTATCCGGATGACACCACTTTTCAGGGCAAGGAACTGCGCCTGAAACAGGAATATTTCCTGACCTCGGCGGCGTTGCAGGACATCTTGCGCCGTCATCTGACGGCCGGTCTGGCGCTGACCGATCTGCCCGATCATGTCGCGATCCAGATGAATGATACGCATCCCGCGATCGCCGGCCCCGAGCTGATCCGGCTGCTCAGCGACGTGCATGGCATGAGTTTCGAAGAGGCGCTGGAGATCGGCGTCAAATGTCTGGGTTATACCAACCACACGCTTTTGCCCGAGGCGCTGGAACGCTGGGCGACCTATCTGATGGGCTCGGTGCTGCCGCGGCACATGCAGATCATCGAGGCGATCGACGCCTGGCATTTGCGGATGAATCCGACGCGGCCGCATTATGTGGGGATCGTCAAGCATCACGAGGTGCGGATGGGCGAGCTGGCCTTCATCACCTCGCACAAGGTCAACGGCGTTTCGGCGCTGCATACGGAGCTGGTGAAGAAGAACCTGTTCCCCGAGCTTGACAAGCTGCATCCCGGGCGGATCATCAACCAGACCAACGGGGTGACGCCGCGGCGCTGGTTGCGCATGGCCAACCCGGCGCTGTCGCGGTTGATTACCGGGGCGATCGGGCAGGGTTGGGAGGCCGATCTCGACCGCCTGCGCGAACTGGATAAACTGAGCGAAGACAAAGTCTTCCGGGATGACTTTGCGAAAGCCAAGCGCGCGAACAAGGTCGCTTTGGCGGAGTGGATCGCGCAGACGCAGGGGGTGGTGGTCAACCCGGACGCGTTGTTCGATGTGCAGGTCAAGCGCATCCACGAATACAAGCGGCAGTTGCTGAACATCCTGCAGACGATTGCCGAATGGCATGTCATCCGCTCCAACCCGACGGCCGAGGTGGTGCCGCGGGTGAAGATCTTCGGCGGCAAGGCGGCGCCCGGCTATCAGGCCGCCAAAGAGGTGATCCGGCTGATCAACGATGTGGCGCGGGTGGTCAACAACGATCCCTATGTCGGCGACCGGCTGAAGATCGTTTATCCGCCGAATTACAATGTCTCGATGGCCGAGCGGCTGATCCCGGCCGCGGATCTGTCCGAACAGATCTCGACCGCGGGCAAGGAGGCCTCGGGCACCGGCAACATGAAATTCGCGCTGAACGGGGCGCTGACCATCGGGACGCTGGATGGCGCCAATGTGGAGATCCGCGACGAGGTCGGGGCGGAGAATTTCTTCCTGTTCGGTCTGACGGCGGAAGAGGTGACGGAGCGGCGCAAGGATCCCGAACATGCCCGCCATGCGATCCTGAAAAGCCAGCCGTTGCAGGACGTGCTGCAGATGATCGCCGAGGGGCGTTTCTGTCCCGAGGAGCCGAGCCGCTATCACGGGCTTGTCCATAACATGTGGCACAGCGATTATTTCCTGGTCGCGTCGGATTTCGAGGCCTATCGCGATGCGCAGACGGAAGTGGACCAGACCTTCGCCGAGCCGGATCGGTGGTGGCGGATGGCGATCCTGAACACGGCGCGGATGGGGTTTTTCTCCTCCGACCGCGCCATTCGTGGTTACATGACGGATATTTGGGGGACCGAATCCGCCCTTTGAAGGTGAAGGAATGTCGATGATCTTGTCTGCCGAGGCGCTGGCGCTGGCCGAGGGCCGGCATGACGATCCTTTTTCGATTCTGGGCTGGCATCAGACCCCGGAAGGGGGGCGTCTGGTGGCGCTCGTGCCGGGGGCCGAACATGTCTGGGCAATTTCCCGCGAGACCGGGGCAGAAGCTGAGCTTCAACATGTAACCAACGGACTCTTCGCAGGAAAATGGGAAGGCGGCAGATATCGTCTGCGCGCCCGCAATGCCCAATCCACCTGGGATTTCGAGGATGCCTATGCCTTCGGTCCGGTGCTTGGCGAGATCGACGAATATCTGATCGGAGAGGGCACGCATCGTCGTCTGTGGCAGGTTCTGGGCGCGCATGTGATCTGGCACGAGGGGATCCGCGGCGTGCATTTCGCAGTCTGGGCGCCCTCGGCGCGGCGGGTTTCGGTCGTCGGAAATTTCAACATCTGGGATGGCCGCCGACATCAGATGCGCCGTCGCGGCGCGACGGGGGTTTGGGAGATCTTCGTGCCGGGCCTGATGGCGGGCGAAGTTTACAAATATGAGATCCTGTCGGCCGATGGCGTCGTTCAGCCTTTCAAGGCCGATCCGGTGGGATTTGGCGCCGAGCATCCGCCGCAGACGGCGTCTCAGGTCCGCGAGCTTGGACTGCATCTGTGGGGCGACGGCGCCTGGATCGGGCAACGCCAGAAGATGCAGGACATTCATGCACCGATTTCGATTTATGAGGTGCATCTCGGCTCCTGGCGACGGGTCTGGGATCAGGGCGGACGCGCTCTGAGCTATCACGAACTGGCGGGGCAACTTGTCGATTACGTCGTCGAGATGGGGTTCACGCATATCGAGCTTTTGCCGATAACCGAATTTCCCTTTGATGGCTCCTGGGGCTATCAGCCGATCGGGCTTTATGCGCCAACGATCCGCCATGGGCGCCCTGAGGAATTCGCGGCTTTTGTCGATGCCGCGCATCGCCGGGGTGTCGGGGTGATCCTGGATTGGGTGCCGGGCCATTTCCCGACCGACGATCATGGGCTGCGCCGCTTCGACGGGACCGCGCTTTATGAACATGCCGATCCGAAAGAAGGGTTCCATCAGGACTGGAACACGTTGATCTACAATTACGGCCGGCGCGAAGTGAAGAATTTCCTTCTGGCCAACGCGCTGTTCTGGCTTGAGGAATATCACCTCGACGGGCTTCGGGTCGATGCAGTGGCCTCGATGCTCTATCGCGACTATTCGCGGCGGGACGGCGAATGGGTGCCCAATATTCATGGCGGACGAGAAAATCTGGAGGCGATCGACTTTCTGAAAGAGGTCAATGCAGAGGCCTATGGCGGCGCCCCGGGGATCATGACGGTGGCCGAGGAAAGCACCGCCTTTTCGGGGGTGACCCGGCCGGTGCATCTGGGCGGGCTTGGCTTCGGCTACAAGTGGAACATGGGCTGGATGAATGACAGCCTGCGGTATTTTTCCCGCGATCCGATCCATCGCCGCTGGCATCACAACGAACTTACCTTCGCAAGTTCATACACTTACAGCGAGAACTTTATCCTGCCGATCAGTCACGACGAGGTCGTTCACGGCAAGGGGTCGATGCTGGGCAAGATGCCGGGAGACGGGTTGCAGAAATTCGCCAACCTGCGGGCCTTCTATGCGTACCAATGGGCGCATCCGGGCAAGAAGCTGCTCTTCATGGGGCAGGAGTTCGCGCAGGGGCGCGAATGGGCGCATCAGGGGGCCCTTGACTGGCACCTTCTGGACGACCCGCTGCACCGCGGCATGCAGGCGTTGGTGCGCGATCTGAACAAGCTTTACCGCGATACCCCGGCCTTGCATTGGGGCGATTGCGACCCCTCCGGTTTCGACTGGATCGAGGCGGATGATGCCGAAGCGTCGGTTTATGTTTTCGAACGTCGTGCCCCGGGCGCAGATCCTGTCGTGGTGGCGGCCAATCTGACGCCTCTCGACCGCACCTATCGCATCGGCCTGCCCCAGGCGGGGACATGGTGCGAGATCTTCAATTCCGACAGCGGCTATTATGGCGGTGCCAACTGGGGCAATCTCGGCGCGATCGAGGCCGACGAGATCGCCACCACGCGACGCCCGTTCAGCGCCGAGGTCTATCTGCCACCACTCTCCGTGGTGATGTTCACGCCCGCCTGAGGCGCAAGGGAGGAAAGCATGAAACCGCAACCGAACCAGAGGCTTTCGTCACAGGCCATGGCCTTCGTTCTGGCGGGCGGTCGGGGGAGCCGTCTGAAGGAGCTGACCGACAGGCGCGCGAAACCTGCGGTCTATTTTGGCGGCAAGACACGCATCATCGATTTCGCCCTGTCGAATGCGCTCAACTCCGGCATTCGCAAGATGGCGATCGCGACACAATACAAGGCGCACAGCCTGATCCGGCACATGCAGCGCGGCTGGAACTTCTTCCGCGCGGAACGTAATGAATATCTTGATATTCTTCCGGCAAGTCAGCGGATCGACGAAAGCAAATGGTATCTGGGCACCGCCGATGCGGTGGCGCAGAACATCGACATCATCGAAGATTATGACGTCAAATATGTGATCATTCTGGCTGGCGATCACATCTACAAGATGGATTATGAGGTGATGTTGCTGCAGCATGTGCTGAGCAAGGCCGATGTGACGATCGGTTGTCTGACCGTGCCGAGAGCCGAGGCCTCCGCCTTCGGCTGTATGGCGGCGGACAAGACCGGGCGCATCACCCAGTTCATCGAGAAACCGGCCAATCCGCCGGGGCTGCCCGAAGATCCGACCCATTCGCTGGTCTCGATGGGGATCTATGTCTTCGACTGGGTGTTCCTGCGCGAGTTGCTGATCCGCGATGCCGAGGATCCCCATTCCAGCCATGATTTCGGTCACGACCTGATCCCGCAGATCGTGAAATATGGCAAGGCGATGGCGCATCGGTTCTCGGAAAGCTGCGTGACGTCGGGTCTGGAACACGAGCCTTATTGGCGCGACGTCGGCACGATCGACGCGTTCTGGCAGGCCAATATAGACCTGACGGAATTCACGCCGAAGCTTGATCTTTATGACAATGCCTGGCCGATCTGGACCTATGCCGAGATCGTGCCGCCGGCGAAATTCATCCATGACGAAGACGGGCGGCGCGGCAGTGCGGTCAGTTCGCTGATCTCGGGGGATTGCATCGTTTCGGGTTCCGAAGTGCGCAACTCGCTTCTGTTCACCGGGTGCCGGTCGCATAGTTGGTCGACAGTTCAACATGTTGTCGCCCTCCCTTATGTCGATATCGGCGAACGTGCCCAGCTCACGCGTTGCGTCATCGACCGCGGGGTGAAGGTTCCGCCGGGACTTGTCGTCGGGGTGGACCCGGAAGAAGATGCGAAGTGGTTCCGCCGGACCGAGGGCGGGATCGTGCTGATCACGCAAAGCATGCTTGACGCCCGTGCGGCAGCCCTGGGCTGAGACGGCAACCGATTTGAGTCAAACGGCGACCAGATGCGCATAATCAAGGGGACGGCGATGAAACGTGTTCTTTCCGTTGCGTCCGAGGCGGTTCCGCTGGTGAAAACCGGTGGCCTGGCCGATGTTGTGGGGGCCTTGCCCGAAGCGCTTGCGGGGCAGGGCTGGGAGATGCGGGTGATGCTTCCCGCCTATCGTGGCGTGCTGGATCGGCTTGCGGCCACGACCGTGGTCTGGAGCGATCCGGACCTTTTTGGCGGACCGGCCGAGGTGCATCTGGGCAAGGTCGGGACGATGGAGGTGATGGCGCTGAGCGCGCCGCATCTCTACGATCGGGCGGGCGGTCCCTATTCCGATCTCCACGGTGATTTCGGCGACAATGCCGAGAGGTTTGCCGCTTTGTGCTGGGCGGCGGCAGCTGTGGCGCGCGAGGGCGCGGAGGACTGGCGGCCGGATGTGCTGCATGCGCATGACTGGCAAGGCGCCCTTGCGCCTGCTTATCTGCGCTATGCCGGGGCGTCGTTGCCAAGCCTGATCACGATTCACAACATGGCCTTTCAGGGCCGTGTGGGGGCCGACAAGATGGGCGCCCTGCGCTTGCCACGCGAGGCGTTCCACCGGGATGGGTATGAGTTCTGGGGAGACATCTCGACCCTGAAGGCCGGTCTGACGACTGCCGATGCGATTACCACCGTCAGTCCCCGCTACGCCGAGGAACTGATGCGCGGCGAATATGGTCAGGGGCTTGAAGGGGTCATTGCCGCGCGGGCCGGTGTGGTTGTCGGTATTCTGAATGGCATCGATGACCGGGTATGGAATCCGGAAACCGACCCGGAGTGCATTTCTTTCTCTGTGACGAACATCTCCGGAAAATCAAAAAATCGCAAAGCGTTGCAGGCTGAATTTCAACTTGAAAAGAAGATCGACGAACCTTTGGTGATCCTCGTCTCGCGGCTGACGGCGCAAAAGGGGATCGACCTTCTGCCGCCTGCGGTCGAGGAGCTGGTCGCCAGAGGGGGGGCGCTTGCCCTGCTTGGCTCTGGCGATTCCTGGGCCGAAGATCTCGTGCGCGGTCTGGCCGCACGCTTCCCCGGCCGGGTCGGGGTGCGGATCGGTTACGACGAATCGTTGAGCCATCGGATGTTTGCGGGCGCAGATGCGGTGCTTGTGCCCTCGCGCTTCGAGCCCTGCGGTCTGACCCAGCTTTATGGGTTGCGTTACGGCTGCCTGCCCCTTGTTTCCGCGGTCGGCGGCCTTGCCGACACGGTGATCGGGGCTTCCCCGGCAAGCCTGGCGGGGCAAGCGGCGACGGGCGTCGTGTTCCATCCGGTCGATGCCTTGGCGCTGCGACAGGGGATGCGGCAGCTGTGCGATCTGCATGCCGATCGCAGGATCTGGACCGCGATGATGAAGCGGGCAATGAAGTCCGATCTTGGGTGGTCGCGGTCTGCCGCCCGTTACGCGGCACTTTATGAACGGTTGCTGGCGCGATGAAGATCGGACCGGGAAGGGCAGAGATCCTGGGGGCAATCCCGGTTTCCGGCGGCGTGAATTTCGCTCTTTTTTCTGCCCATGCGGAAAAGGTCGAGCTTTGCCTTTTCGACGGTGACCAGGAGACCCGACTTGTCCTGCCGGGGCGTGCCGGGGATGTGTGGCATGGGTTTGTTCCCGGCCTGGTTCCGGGTGCGGAATACGGATATCGTGTCTATGGACCCTGGGCCCCGGAGATCGGTCACCGGTTCAACCCGTCCAAGCTGCTCGTCGATCCCTATGCGCGGGCCCTGACGGGCCCTCTGGTCTGGGGGCCGTCAATGCAGGGGGGCGTCGGCGCGACCCGGCCGGATCGGCGCGATTCCGCCGCGTCAACGGCGCGCGGGATCGTCTGCGAAATTCAGAAGCCACTTTGGGATCGGCCTACAAGAACCTGGTCGCAAACGATTATTTACGAAGCGCATGTGCGTGGGCTGACGATGCAGCACCCCGAAGTCCCGGCGGCCTTGAGAGGGGGCTATGAGGCTGTCGCGTCGCCGCCGATCATCGAGCATCTGAAACGGCTCGGGGTCACTGCGCTTGAACTCTTGCCTGTCGCGGCCTTTATCGATGACCGCTTTCTGGTCGAGAAGGGGCTGCGCAATTACTGGGGGTATCAGCCGATCGGGTTCATGGCCCCCGATCCGCGGTATGGCACGCGTGAGAGCTTTCGCGCCATGGTCCGGGCTTTGCATGCGGCCGGGATCGAGGTCATCCTGGACGTCGTCTTCAATCACGCGGGCGAGGGCGATGGGACCGGTCCGACCGTGAGCCTGCGCGGAATTGACAATAATTCCTATTACAGGTTGTGTGAAGGTGGGCGCTCTTACGTCAATGACACTGGGACGGGGAATACGCTCAACCTTGCGCATCCGATGGTTCTGCGTCTGGTGATGGATGCCTTGCGTCACTGGGTCGAGGAAATGGGGGTCGATGGCTTCCGCTTCGATCTGGCCACGACGCTTGGCCGGGCCTCGACGGGAGAGTTCAAGGAACTGGCTTCGCTGATCTCTGCGATCCGGCAGGACCCGGTTCTCAACGCGGTGAAACTGATTGCGGAACCTTGGGACATCGGTCCCGGCGGCTATCGCCTGGGCGCTTTTCCTTACCCGTTCGTGGAGTGGAACGATCGCTTCCGCGATGGTGTGCGGCAGTTCTGGCGGGGGGATGCCGGGTTGATTCCGGAACTGGCGCGGCGCGTTGCGGGCTCTGCGGAGATCTTCGATCATCGTGGCCGACCCGCGACGACGTCGGTCAACTTTCTTACGGCCCATGATGGGTTCACCTTGCATGACCTTGTTTCCTATGCGGAAAAGCGAAACGAGGCGAATGGTGAAAACAATCGCGACGGTCACAATGCGAATTTCTCGCAGGCTTTGCCTGATGCCGGTGCGAAGGCGTCGCGAAAGCGGGCGATGCTGGCGACCCTGATGCTGTCGCAAGGTGTCCCGATGCTGCTTGCCGGGGATGAACTGGGCAATTCGCAAGCGGGGAACAACAACGCTTATGCGCAGGACAATCCGATCGGCTGGGTAGATTGGCAGACCGCGGACGAGGGGCTGATTGCCTTTGTGTCGCGTCTCATCCGGCTGCGCCGAGACCATCCTGTCTTGCGACAGACCCGTTTCCTGCATGCCAAGATCCGCGCTCAGGACGGGGTTCGCGACCTGATCTGGCGGCTGCCTTCCGGTGCCGAACTGTCCTCGCAAGATTGGCATGACGCCCAGTCGCGCTGTCTTTGCGCCGAGGTGCGGGGCGCCGCCGAGGGTCCCCCGGGTCTTGCCTCGGGGGAAGCGATGTTTGCCGTCTTCAACGCGGGAGGGGCGACCGAGGTGCATCTGCCAGACGGCGCGTGGCGGCTGCTGATCGACACGGCCGAACCTGATCGCCCCGAAGCCCCGCATTTTGCCGCAGCGACTTGCGTTGCCGCGCAATCCGTTCAACTGTTCATCCGATCGACTGCACGGCAGGAGCCAAGTCCATGACCACCCATCCGACACGCCCGTTCGAGGGCCAGAAACCCGGGACGTCCGGGTTGCGCAAGAAAACGCCCGTCTTCATGCAACCGGGCTATCTCGAGAATTTCGTCCAAAGCACGTTCGATGCGATCGGCGGAGTTGCCGGAAAGACGCTCGTCCTCGGGGGCGATGGCCGCTATTTCGGCGTCGAAGCTGCTCAAGTGATCCTGAAGATCGCGGCAGCTGGCGGTGCGGCGCGGATGATCGTGGGGCAGGGGTCCTGGCTCTCGACGCCTGCGGCCTCCAACTTGATCCGTCTGCGCAAGGCCGATGGCGGCATCATCCTTTCCGCAAGTCACAATCCGGGCGGCCCCGACGAGGATTTCGGGGTCAAGTACAACATGGCCAATGGCGGTCCCGCGCCGGAGGCGGTGACGGACGCGATATTTGCACGCACGCAGGTCATCGACTCTTATCGGAAGCTCGACGCGCCAGATGTCAATCTGACGATGGTCGGTGAAAGCCGCTTGGGCGACATGGTGGTGGACGTCATCGACCCGGTGTCGGCCTATGCCGACATGATGGAATCCATTTTTGATTTCAAGGCGTTGCGGGGTCTCTTTCACGAGGGATTCGCGATGCGGATGGACAGCATGTGCGCCATCACCGGTCCCTATGCGGTGGAGATTTTCGAAAACCGGCTGGGCGCTGCGAAAGGCACGGTCGTTCACGAACAACCGCTTCCGGATTTTGGCGGCATGCATCCGGATCCGAATCCGACCTGGGCACATGAGTTGATGGCCGAGATGATGGGCCCCGATGCGCCCGATTTCGGGGCGGCTTCGGACGGCGACGGGGACCGCAACATGATTGTCGGTCGCGGCATCTATGTGTCGCCCTCGGACAGCCTTGCCGTCATCGCCGCCAATGCGCATCTGGTGCCCGGTTATGCGCAAGGTCTGAAGGGGGTGGCGCGGTCGATGCCGACCTCTGCCGCCGTTGATCGGGTGGCCGAGGCCTTGAAACTGGCGTGTTATGAAACGCCGACGGGGTGGAAATTCTTCGGCAATCTGATGGATGCCGGACGGGTCAGCCTTTGCGGCGAAGAAAGCTTCGGTACCGGGTCCGACCATGTTCGGGAAAAGGACGGGCTCTGGGCCGTGCTGATGTGGCTGAACATCATTGCGGCCCGGAACATGGGCGTGGCCGAAATCATGGCGGATCATTGGGAGACCTTCGGGCGGAATTACTATTCGCGGCACGACTACGAGGCTTTGCCGGTCGATCAGGCCAACGCCATGCTCGGTGATTTGCGCGATCGGCTGTCTTCCTTGAAAGGGACGCAAGTTCAGGGGCTTGTGGTGCAAGATGCAGATGAGTTCAGCTATGAAGATCCGGTCGACGGCTCGATTTCCGCACATCAGGGCTTTCGCATCCTGTTCGAAGGTGGCTCGCGCGCGGTCTTGCGTCTGTCCGGAACCGGCACCGAAGGCGCAACGCTGCGGGTCTATCTGGAGCGGTATGTCGCCGGACCGGAGGGCCTGACAGAAGATCCTCAGCACGCTTTGGCGCCGATCATCGCGGCGACAGAGGATCTTGTCGGGATCAAGGCCCGAACGGGACGGAAAGGCCCGGATGTGATCACCTGACAATCAAAGGCGCCACTTCGAAGAGGTGGCGCCTTTGGTCTCACACAGGAAAATCCTATAATCAGTATTATGTAAAATGCGGGTGCGATCCAGGACCCATCACGGGGTCAAAATCGTGCAGCCGGTGGTCTTTCGGCTTTCAAGCGCCGTATGGGCCGCGGCGACATCTTTCAGGTCATAGCGCTGACCGATCTCGACCCGGATCGTTCCCTTCAGGATCAGATCGAACATTTCGGCGCTCGCCTTGCGCAGCCAGCCCGGTTGCGCCGTGTGATGAAACAGCGTCGGCCGTGTCAGACGCAAAGAGCCGCGGGAAAGATCGGTGATCCGAAAATCAAGCGCCGGTCCCGAGCTTTGCCCGAAACTGACCAGCGTTCCGAAAGTCTCCAGCACTTCGACCGATTTCTTCACCGTCACCGCGCCAACGGAATCGTAGACCGCCTTCACGCCCTTGCCCTCGGTCAGCCGCATCGTCTCGGCGACGAAATCTCTGGTCTTGTAATCGATCACCGCATCATAGCCATGCGCCAGCGCCAGCGCGCATTTCTCGGCCGTGCCCGCCGTGCCAAGCGCCCGCACGCCCTTGTGTTTCAGCCATTGCCCGGCCAGCAGCCCGACACCGCCCGCCGCCGCATGCACCAGAACGCAGTCCCCCGCGGCGGCCGGATAGGAATGATGGATCAGGTAATGCACGGTCAGCCCCTTGAGCATCACCGCCGCCGCGATCTCGTCGCTGATCCCCTCCGGGATCGGCACCAGATCCTCGGCCGCAATCACCCGGTGGCTCGCATAGGCGCCATTGCGCACCGTATAGGCGACGCGCTGTCCCACCGGCAGATCGACGCCGGGACCGACCGCTTCGATCACCCCCGCAGCCTCGCCCCCGGTTATCAGATCCGCAGGCACGCCCCAGGGATAAAGCCCGGTGCGAAAATAGACATCGATATAGTTCAGCCCGATCGCGGTCTGCCGCAACAGCACTTCGCCCGGACCCGGCTGCGGCACATCGCGCTCCAGCAGACGAAAATTCTCCACCCCGCCGGGAGCGGTCACCACCATCGCATAGCTCATCGCAATCTCCTTCCGAAAGACGGTTCCGGCCCGACACCACCCCGTGCCCGTGACCCGTTTGCGCTCACAATGACCCCGCCATCACGACGCGTCAATCATCGGAATCGTTGGAAAATAGCTGCCCCGAAGCGCCAGGATCGCTTCCCACAGCCGTTCGGCCACCGGCCTTGGCACCTCGTCCTCGCGCCGCACCATGAACCAGTTGCGCACGATCGGCAGCCCCGGCGCCGAAAGCTCCACCAGCCGCCCCGAGCCCAGCTCCTCGGTCACCGTATGCAGGCTGAGAAAGGCGATGCCCAGCCCCGCCATGACCGCCTGCTTGATCGTCTCGTTGCTCTCCATCTCCATCGTCTCGAAAGCGCGTCCGTCCGCCACCCGGTCCAGCCAGCGCTCCATCAGGATCCGCGTCCCCGAGCCCGGTTCGCGCGTCAGGAACACCTCGTCCAGCAGCGCATCCGCACTGACCCCCTGCCCCAGCAGCCGATGCCCCGGCGGCACGAGCAGCGTATGCGGATGCGGCCCCAGCGGCTCGGCCAGAACCGGCGGGCGCCGCGGCGGCCGCCCCATGATCGCAATTTCAAAGGCGCCGCGTTCCAGCCCCTCGATCGTGGTCTCGCGGTTGCCCACCCGCAGCGCCACCTCGATATCCGGGTGCGAAAGACTCAGGGCCTTGACCAGCCTTGGCGCGAAATATTTCGCCGTCGAGACCACGCCCAGCGTCACCCGGCCGGTTTTCCCGCGTGATAGCGCTGCCAGATCGGCCCCGGCCTGCGACAAAGCGTCTTCGATCCGCTTCGCCGCCGCCAGCATCGCATGACCGGCATCGGTCAGGTCCGACCCCGCGCCATCGGCGGCCCGCTGCAAAAGACGCACTTGAACTGCGTCCTCCAAACCCTTGATTTGCGTATGAATTGCTGGCGTCGTCAGGCCAAGCGCCTGTCCCGCCGCAGTCAGCGAGCCCCATTTTGCAACCGCCCTCAGCGCGCGCAGTTGCTTCATCGTGATCCCGTCCAGCCGGACCATATTAAATTTTCCTGAAAGCGAGTTGCCGAATTTCAAATTTGCATGAAACCGCTTTCGGCGCAACGTCCGGCCAACCGAATGAGGAGGAGGCCATGGCGATCGAGCTTGAAGGTCTCGGGCTTAGCCCGGAACTGGCGGATGTGATGACCCGGCTGGCGCGTGTGGGGGCGGATCTGGCCCGCACCATTGCCCGCAACGGGGTGGAAACGGACCTGGCGGCGGGCGTCGGCACCAATGCCGGGGGCGATGGTCAAAAGGCGCTCGACGTGATGGCGGACGACGCCTTCCGCGAGGCGCTGACGGGCACCGCCGTCGCTTATTATGCTTCCGAAGAACAGGACGAAGTGGTGACGCTGGGCAAAGGTACGCTCGCCTTGGCCATCGATCCGCTCGACGGCTCCTCGAACATCGATGTGAACGTGTCGATCGGCACGATCTTCTCGATCTTCCCGGCGACCGACGATCCGAACACCAGCTTCCTGCGCAAGGGCTCGGAACAGATCGCGGGCGGCTATATCATCTACGGGCCACAATGCGCGCTGGTGTGCAGCTTCGGGCGCGGCGTGCATCACTGGGTGCTTGATCTCGACAGCCGCAGCTTCAAGCGCCTGCCCGACATCAAGGCATTGCCGCAAGACACGTCGGAATATGCGATCAACGCCTCGAACTACCGGCATTGGCCCTCGCCGATCCGCGCCTTCATCGACGATCTGGTGGCGGGCGCCGAGGGGCCGCGCGGGCGCAACTTCAACATGCGCTGGATCGCCTCGCTCGTTGCCGAAACCCACCGCATCCTGATGCGCGGCGGCGTGTTCCTCTATCCGGGCGACGAACGCAAGGGCTATGCCCGCGGCCGTCTGCGCCATGTCTATGAATGTGCGCCGATCGCCTTTCTGATCACGCAAGTGGGCGGCGGCGCCACCGACGGCTGCGAGGACATCCTCTCCGCCCTGCCCGACAAGCTGCATGCGCGCACGCCCTTCGTTTTCGGCTGCGCGGCCAAGGTGGCCCGCGTCACCGCCTATCACGACCTGCCCGGGGAGGAGACCTCGGCACTCTTCAACACCCGCGGTCTTTTCCGGAGCTGATCCCATGTCGAAAAAATACCCCATCATCTCTGTCGTCGGTTCCTCGGGGGCTGGCACCTCGACCGTCAAGGCGACCTTCGACCAGATCTTCCGCCGCGAGGGGGTGAAAGCCGTCTCGATCGAGGGCGACGCCTTCCACCGGTTCAACCGCGCCGACATGAAGGCGGAACTGGAACGCCGCTATGCCGCGGGCGATGCCACCTTCTCGCATTTCTCCTACGAAGCGAATGCGCTCGAGGATCTGGAACGCGTCTTCCGCGAATATGGCGAAACCGGCAAGGGCCGCACCCGGCGTTATGTCCACGACGCCAATGAATCGGCGAAATACGGGGTCGAGCCGGGCCATTTCACCGACTGGGCGCCGTTCGAGGAAGATACCGACCTGCTCTTCTACGAGGGCCTGCATGGCTGCGTGACGAATGATCAGGTCAACATCGCTGCCCATGCCGACCTGAAAATCGGTGTCGTGCCGGTGATCAACCTTGAATGGATCCAGAAAATCCACCGTGACCGGGCGCAGCGCGGCTACACGACCGAGGCCGTCACCGACGTGATCCTGCGTCGCATGCATGCCTATGTGCACTGCATCGTGCCGCAATTCTCGCAGACCGACATCAACTTCCAGCGCGTGCCGGTTGTCGACACGTCGAACCCGTTCATCACCCGCTGGATCCCGACGCCGGACGAAAGCCTGATCGTGATCCGCTTCCGCAACCCGCGCGGCATCGATTTCCCCTATCTGACCTCGATGATCCATGGGTCGTGGATGAGCCGGGCAAACTCGATCGTCATTCCGGGCAACAAGCAGGATCTGGCGATGCAGCTGATCCTGACGCCGCTGATCGAGCGTCTGGTGCGCGAAGGCCGTCGCGCGCGGGCCTGAACCGGAACGATTTCAAGACATTGGCGAGGCCCGGCCCACCGGGCCCGCCGCTCGGACGAAAGGCTCATCAGGGAGGAGGAGCCATGAAGGATCTCGATATGGCGCAGGAAACGCGGATGGCCAATGCCATCCGGGCGCTGGCGATGGATGCGGTGGAACAGGCGAAATCCGGGCATCCCGGCATGCCGATGGGCATGGCCGATGTCGCCACCGTTCTTTTCAACCGTTTCATGAAGATCGACCCGGCGGCGCCGAAATGGCCCGACCGTGACCGCTTCGTGCTGTCCGCGGGTCATGGCTCGATGCTGCTTTATGCGCTGCACCATCTGCTCGGCTATGCCGACATGGATATCGCGCAGCTGAAAAACTTCCGCCAGCTTGGCGCCCGCACCGCCGGCCATCCCGAATATGGCCATGCCGACGGCATCGAGATGACGACCGGCCCGCTCGGTCAGGGGATTGCGACCGCGGTCGGCATGGCGCTGGCCGAGCGCATGAAGAACGCACGTTATGGCGATGATCTGGTTGATCATTTCACCTATGTCATCGCCGGGGACGGCTGCCTGATGGAGGGCATCAGCCACGAGGCGATCGACCTGGCCGGGCATCTGGGGCTGGGCCGTCTGATCGTGTTTTGGGATGACAACCGCATCACCATCGACGGCGACACCGATCTTTCGACCTCGACCGATCAGAAGGCGCGCTTTGCCGCCTCGGGCTGGCATGTGCAATCCTGCGACGGTCATGCGCCCCATGAGATCGCCGCCGCGATCGAGGCCGCCAAGGCCGACCCGCGCCCCTCGATGATCGCCTGCCGCACGGTGATCGGCTTTGGCGCGCCGAACAAGCAGGGCGGCCACGATGTGCACGGCGCGCCCTTGGGCGCCGAGGAAATCGCCGCCGCGCGGGCTTTCCTTGACTGGCCGCATGCCCCTTTCGAGATCCCTTCCGAACTCACCGCGGCCTGGGGCCGGGTTGCGGCACGGGGGGCTTCGGCGCGGGCCAACTGGGAGGCGCGGTTGCAAAACCACGCGGCCCGCGCCGACTTCATCAAGGCCGAGGCCGACGACACCTCGGCCCTGCCCGCCGCCATCGCGGCCTATAAGGCGCGTCTTTCCGCCGACAAGCCGAAAGTGGCGACGCGCAAGGCCAGCGAGATGGCGCTCGAGGTGGTGAATGCCACCCTGCCCCACTCCGTTGGCGGCTCGGCCGATCTGACCGGCTCGAACCTGACCCGGTCGAAGGGGATGGTCTCGGTGAAGCCGGGCGCCTTTGCGGGCAACTATATTCACTACGGCATCCGCGAACACGGGATGGCGGCGGCGATGAACGGCATAGCGCTGCATGGCGGCCTGCGCCCCTATGGCGGCACCTTCATGGCCTTTGCCGATTACTGCCGCCCGTCCATTCGCCTCTCGGCGCTGATGGGGGTTCCGGTCACCTATGTGATGACGCATGACTCGATTGGTCTGGGCGAGGACGGGCCGACCCACCAGCCGGTCGAGCATCTGGCCTCGCTGCGGGCGATCCCGAACCTGAACGTGATCCGCCCCGCCGATGCGGTCGAGACCGCCGAGGCCTGGGAAATCGCCATGACCTCCAAGGCGACGCCGAACCTGCTGGTGCTGTCGCGGCAGAACCTGCCGACGCTGCGCACCACCCATACGGCCGAGAACCTGACCGCGCGCGGCGCCTATCTCTTGCGCGGTCCCGAGGACCGGCAGGTGACGCTGATCGCCACCGGCTCCGAGGTCGAGATTGCGCTCGCCGCCGCCGATCAGCTGGCGAAAGAGGGGATCCGCGCCGCCGTCGTCTCTGCCCCCTGCTTTGAACTTTTCGCGGCGCAACCGCGCGATTATGTGACGAAGGTTCTGGGCACGGCGCCGCGGGTGGGCTGCGAGGCGGCGATCCGGCAAGGCTGGTGCATGCTGCTTGGGCCCACCGATGCCTTTGTCGGCATGACCGGCTTTGGTGCCTCGGCCCCTGCCCCGCAGCTTTATCAACACTTCAACATCACCGCAGAGGCGCTTGTCTCTGAAGCAAAAAACCTGATCTGAGGGAAATGATGACCGTCAAAGTTGCCATCAACGGTTTTGGCCGCATCGGCCGCAACGTGCTGCGTGCCATCGTCGAGTCGGGCCGCACCGATATCGAAGTCGTCGCGATCAACGACCTTGGCCCGGTGGAAACCAACGCCCATCTGCTGCGCTTCGATTCTGTCCACGGCCGCTTCCCGGCGACCGTGACCACCGGCGAGGACTGGATCGACGTCGGTCGCGGCCCGATCAAGGTCACCGCGATCCGCAACCCGGCCGAGCTGCCCTGGGGCAATGTCGATGTCGCGCTGGAATGCACCGGCATCTTCACCACCAAGGAGAAGGCCGCGGCCCATCTGCAAAATGGCTCGAAGCGCGTCCTGGTCTCGGCGCCCTGCGACAATGCCGACAAGACGATCGTTTTTGGCGTGAACCACGCCACGCTGAGTGCCGAAGACCTGGTCGTGTCGAACGCCTCCTGCACCACGAACTGCCTGAGCCCCGTTGCGAAAGCGCTGAATGACGCGATCGGGATCACGAAAGGCTTCATGACGACGATCCACAGCTATACCGGCGATCAGCCGACGCTCGACACGATGCACAAGGATCTCTACCGCGCCCGTGCCGCCGCGCTGAGCATGATCCCGACCTCGACCGGGGCTGCCAAGGCCGTGGGTCTGGTGCTGCCCGAACTCAAGGGCAAGCTCGACGGCGTCGCGATCCGGGTTCCCACCCCGAACGTCTCCGTCGTCGATCTGGTCTTCGAAGCCGCCCGTGACACCAGCGTGGCGGAAGTGAACGCCGCGATCCGCGCCGCCGCCGATGGCCCGCTGAAAGGCGTGCTGGGCTATACCGACCAGCCCAACGTCTCGTCGGACTTCAATCACGATCCGCATTCCTCGGTCTTCCACATGGATCAGACCAAGGTGATGGAGGGCCGGATGGTCCGCATCCTGTCGTGGTATGACAATGAATGGGGCTTCTCGAACCGCATGGCCGATACCGCCGTGGCGATGGGCAAGCTGATCTGAGAAAACGCCGGGGCGCTGCCCCCGGACCCCCGGCGTATTTCGGCCAAGAAAAAGGCCGCGAACTCAAGGAACTGAGAAAATGGCACTGATCACCCTTCGGCAACTGTTGGACCATGCTGCGGAATATTCCTACGGTGTGCCCGCCTTCAACATCAACAACATGGAACAGGGCCTCGCCATCATGGAGGCCGCCAAGGCCGTCGATGCGCCGGTCATCATCCAGGCCTCGCGTGGCGCCCGGTCCTATGCCAATGACATCATGCTGGCGAAGATGATCGAGGCCTTGGCCGCGATCTATCCGGATATTCCGCTCTGCATGCACCAGGACCACGGCAACAACGAAGCCACCTGCATGACCGCGATCCGTCACGGCTTCACCTCGGTGATGATGGACGGCTCGCTCGAGGGCGACGCCAAGACCCCGGCCAGCTACGAGTACAACGTCGACATCACCGAGCGCGTCTCGCGCATGGCGCATTGGGTCGGCGCCTCGGTCGAGGGCGAGCTGGGCGTTCTGGGTTCGCTCGAAACCGGGCAAGGCGAGGCCGAGGATGGCCACGGCGCCGAAGGCGTTCTGGATCACAGCCAGCTGCTCACCGACCCCGATCAGGCCGTTGATTTCGTGAAGAAAACCCAAGTCGACGCGCTGGCGATCGCCTGCGGCACCTCGCATGGCGCCTACAAGTTCAGCCGCAAGCCCGATGGCGAGATCCTGGCGATGTCGGTGATCGAGGCGATCCACAAGAAACTGCCGAACACCCACCTTGTCATGCACGGCTCGTCCTCGGTGCCGCAGGATCTGCAGGACATCATCAACGAATTCGGCGGGGCGATGCCGCAAACCTTCGGCGTGCCGGTCGAGGAAATCGTGCGCGGCATCAAGATGGGCGTGCGCAAGGTCAATATCGACACCGACTGCCGCATGGCGATGACCGGGCAGTTCCGCCGCATCGCCGAGCAGAACAAGGCCGAATTCGACCCGCGCAAATTCCTGAAGCCCGCGATGGATGCGATGCGCGATCTGTGCAAGGCGCGTCTCGAGGCCTTCGGCACCGCGGGCCATGCGTCGAAAATCAAGGTCATCCCGATGGATGACATGGCGAAACGCTATGCCAGCGGCTCGCTTGCGCCGAAAACCGCCTGATCGAAAGGACCCCTCATCATGGATCAGTCTAACCGTTACGCCCGGCTCGACCTCAAGGAAGCCGATCTCATCGCCGGCGGGCGCCATGTGCTCTGCGCCTATGTCATGAAGCCCAAGGCGGGCTACGGCTATCTGGAAACCGCCGCCCATTTCGCCGCCGAAAGCTCGACCGGGACGAACGTCGAGGTCTCGACCACCGACGATTTCACCCGCGGCGTCGATGCGCTGGTCTACGAGATCGACCCGGAAAAGGAGATCATGAAGATCGCCTATCCGGTTGAACTCTTTGACAGAAACATCATCGACGGCCGGGCGATGCTGTGCTCGTTCCTGACGCTGACGATCGGCAACAACCAGGGCATGGGCGACGTCGAATATGCCAAGATGCACGAATTCTACGTGCCGCCCTGCTATCTGCGCCTGTTCGACGGCCCCTCGATGAACATCGCCGACATGTGGCGCGTTCTGGGCCGTCCGGTGGTCGATGGCGGCATGGTCGTCGGCACGATCATCAAGCCGAAACTGGGTCTGCGTCCGAAGCCCTTTGCCGATGCCTGCTATGAATTCTGGCTGGGCGGCGATTTCATCAAGAATGACGAACCGCAGGGCAACCAGACCTTCGCGCCGCTGAAGGAAACCATCCGTCTCGTCGCCGATGCGATGAAACGGGCGCAGGACGAAACCGGCGAAGCCAAGCTTTTCTCGGCCAACATCACCGCCGACGACCATTAC
This sequence comes from Rhodobacter capsulatus SB 1003, assembly GCF_000021865.1. Lineage (NCBI taxonomy): Bacteria > Pseudomonadati > Pseudomonadota > Alphaproteobacteria > Rhodobacterales > Rhodobacter > Rhodobacter capsulatus. Next base: position 1,975,024 of record NC_014034.1, on the reverse strand, counting down.
GAAATGGTCGCCCGCGGCGAATACATCCTTGAAACTTTTGGCGAAAACGCCGATCACGTCGCCTTCCTCGTGGATGGCTATGTCACCGGCCCGGCGGCGATCACCACCGCGCGTCGGCAATTCCCGCGCCAGTTCCTGCACTATCACCGCGCGGGCCACGGCGCCGTGACCTCGCCGCAGTCGATGCGCGGCTACACCGCCTTCGTGCTCTCGAAGATGTCGCGTCTGCAGGGCGCCTCGGGCATCCACACCGGCACGATGGGCTATGGCAAGATGGAGGGCGATGCCTCCGACAAGATCATGGCCTACATGCTGACCGACGAGGCGGCGCAGGGCCCGTTCTACCATCAGGACTGGCTGGGCATGAAGGCCACGACGCCGATCATCTCGGGCGGCATGAACGCGCTGCGTCTGCCGGGCTTCTTCGACAACCTCGGCCATTCGAACGTGATCCAGACCTCGGGCGGCGGTGCCTTTGGTCACCTGGATGGCGGCACCGCCGGGGCGAAATCGCTGCGCCAGTCCTGCGACGCCTGGAAGGCGGGCGTGGATCTGGTGACCTATGCGAAATCGCATCGCGAACTGGCCCGGGCGTTCGAAAGCTTCCCGAACGATGCCGACAAGCTCTATCCGGGCTGGCGCGTCGCTCTGGGCGTTAACTGAACGCCGGTGCTATCCGGGCGGGGGACACCCCGCCCAACCCCTCAGGAGACCGACATGACCTTCGACCGTTCCATCAAGATCGCCCCCTCGATCCTTTCTGCCGACTTCGCCGATTTCGGCCGTGAAATCCAGGCCATCGAGGCGCAGGGCGCCGATTGGGTGCATGTCGACGTGATGGATGGGCATTTCGTGCCGAACCTCACCTTTGGTCCGCCCGCCGTCGCGGCCTTTCGCAAGCATGTGAAAACCGTGATGGACGTGCATCTGATGATTTCGCCGGTCGATGCCTATATCGACGCCTATGCGCAGGCGGGCGCCGATGTGCTGACGGCGCATGTCGAGGCCGGGCCGCATATCCACCGCACGCTGCAGGCGATCCGCGCCGCCGGAATGAAATCGGGCGTGGCGATCAACCCCGGCACCCCCGCCGAAGCGATCGAGCATGTCCTTGATATTGCGGATGTTGTCTGCGTGATGACGGTGAACCCGGGCTTTGGCGGGCAGAAATACATCGACATGACGGCCAAGGTGCGCAAGCTGCGCGCGATGATCGGCGACCGTCCGGTGCATATCGAGATCGACGGCGGCATGGACCCGGTGACGGCGCCCCTGATGGCCGCGGCGGGCGCCGATGTCTTCGTGGCGGGCTCGGGCGTCTTCAAGGGCGGTTCGGTTGCAACCCCCGAGGTCTATGGCAAGAACATCGCGGCAATCCGGGCCGCGGCGCAAGCGGCGCTCTGAGGTCGTCATGGGCGTCTCTCCCCCGGTTTGCGACTTCGGCTGGAAAGCCCCGGATTTCCGCCTGCCCGACACCTCGGGCAGGTTCTGGAGCCTGGATGACATCCGCGGGCCGAAAGGCCTGCTGATCATGTTTATCTGCAACCATTGCCCCTATGTTCAGGCGATCCTCGACCGGCTGCAGCGCGATGCCGAGGCGCTGATGGATCTGGGCATCGGCGTTGCGGCGATTTCCTCGAACGATGTCGGGACCTATCCGCAGGACGGCCCCGAGCACATGGCGCGGCTGGCTGCGGAACGCGGCTTCCGCTTCCCCTATCTGTTTGATGAAACGCAAGCCGTGGCAAAGGCTTACGATGCGATCTGCACACCGGATTTCTTCGGGTTCAATGCCGAGGATGCGTTGCAGTATCGCGGGCGTCTGGATGCTTCGGGGCGCCAGCCCGGCCCGGCCGATGCGCGGCGCGAACTTTACGAGGCGATGGTGCGCGTGGCCGAAACGGGTCAGGGACCGCGCGACCAGATCGCCTCGCTCGGGTGTTCGATCAAATGGAAAGACTGATGGCGCCGGCGCTGATTTTCGATCTCGATGGCACGCTGATCGACTCGGCGCCCGCCATTCACAAGGTCTCGAACGATGTGCTGACCGGACGCGGTTACGCGCCCCTCAGCCTCGATCAGATCCGCAGTTTCGTCGGACAGGGCGCGCCCCATCTGGTGCGCTGCCTGCTGACGACCGCCGGTGAAGATCCCGAAGGGCCGCTTTTCGACGCGATCTATGCCGATCTTGTCGGACGCTATGAAACCGATGTCGCGGGCAACACGCTTTACCCGGGTGTGATCACAGCGTTGCAACGTCTGCAGGCGATGGGCTGCCCGATGGCGATCACCACCAACAAGCCCTACAAGCCTGCGCTTGCGGCGATCGCCCATGTCGGTCTGAGCGATTATTTCCAGCTTGTGATCGGCGGCGACAGCCTGCCCACGCGCAAGCCGAACCCCGAGATGGTGCAGGAGGCGCAAAGATTATTGGGCCGCGACCATGCGCTGTACATCGGCGACAGCGAGATCGACGCACAGACCGCCCAAAACGCGGGGCTGCCGTTCCTGATCTATACCGAGGGCTATCGCAAGACCCCGGTCGAAGATCTGCCGCATGCCGCGAAGTTCAGCGATTTCAATGCCCTGCCCGGCATCGTTGAGGAATGGACATGGAGCTGAAGGCGCTGATCTTCGACGTTGACGGCACTTTGGCGGAAACCGAGGAAGTGCATCGGCAGGCCTTCAACGAGACTTTCGCGGCCCAGGGACTGGACTGGCACTGGTCGAAGGAAGATTATCGGACGCTTCTGCGCACCACCGGCGGCAAGGAGCGGATGGCGAAACATCGGGAGACCGTGGGCTCCGGCCCCTCCGATGTGGACATCGCCGCGCTGCACCAAGCGAAGACGCAACGCTATGTCGAGATCATCGCCTCGGGTCAGGTCGGCCTGCTGCCCGGTGTCGCGGCGCTGATCGACCGGGCAAAAGCTTCGGGACTTCGTCTCGCCATCGCCACCACGACCACGCGGGCAAATGTGGATGCGCTGATCGCCGCCACCTTCCGCAGGCCTGCCGGGGACATCTTCGAGGTGATCGCCGCCGGGGACGAGGTGGCGCAGAAGAAACCCGCCCCCGATGTCTATCTGCTGGCTTTGCAGGGTCTTGGACTGCCGCCCGCGGCGTGCCTGGCCTTCGAGGACAGCCGTGCCGGTCTCGCCTCGGCCAAGGCGGCCGAGCTTCGGGTGGTTCTGACGCCTTCGGAATACACCCGCGGCGACGATTTCACGGCCGCAGACTGGCTGATCCCCGATCTGACCCGCGCCGCGACCAAAGCGATCCCGGAGCTGCCCTGAGCCCCTTGCACCTGTCGGCAGCGCGGTCCAGAGTGGCCACGGAACTTGCCGGAGGAAGACATGGACCTGCGTACCCTGACGCCCGATTTCGCTGTGGCGCCGCAGATCGCCCTTGACGATATTGCCGAGGCCGCCCGCCTCGGCTTTCGCACGCTGATCAACAATCGCCCGGATGAAGAGGTCGACGCCGGTCTCAATGCCGCGCTGCAGGAGGCCGCCGCCGCCGCGGGGCTGTCCTATGTGCATCTGCCCTATTATCCGGGGGAACTGAGCGCCGATCTGATCGCCGCTTTCGAAGCCGCCCTTGCCGCGGCCGAAGCTCCGGTTCTGGCCTGGTGCCGGTCCGGGACGCGCTCCTCGCATCTGTGGGCCCTGAGCCAGGCCGGACGACGCCCCCTCGACGAGATTTTGCAAACTGCCCAAAATGCGGGCTATGATCTGTCTGCCCTGGTGCCGATGCTGCGCGCCAAGGCCGCCAACAGCGGTTTCGCCGTGTGAAGGTCGAAACTTAAACGCTTGGTAAAAAAGCATAATTGCACAGATCCTTTGGGGATGGTGCAGTCTGCGACCTTGTGACATGCCCTGCGCCGCGGGGCGGAACACACTTGCGCCAAGGGGGCGACACATGGCAAAACCGTGATCTGTGCAAGCTTGCGAGGTGTGAGACGCGCGCAATGCTGGATCATCTTGAACAACTTCTGGTCGCCGATGATGTCGCGACCATCTGGAGCATGCATTGTGCGCAGATGGCCAAGTTCGGCTTCGACCGTCTGATCTACGGGTTCACCCGGTTCCGCGCGACGCAGAATCTCGGCTCGCTCGATGATACGCTGATCCTGTCCAACCACGATCCGGCCTATCTGAATTCCTTCCTCGGCGCCGGTCTCTTTTCGGAGGCGCCGATGGTGAAATGGGCCCTCGACTCGGTGGGGGCCTGTTCGTGGCGCGTCGTCGCCGAACGGATGGCCGCGGGCGAGCTGACCGAAGGCGAGCGCAGGGTGATCGACCTCAACCGCCGTTTTCAGGTTCTGGCGGGCTATTCGATCGGCTTTCCCGACACCTCCGCCCGCGCCAAGGGGGCGATCGGCCTTTGCGCGCAGCCCGGCCTGACCCAGGCCGATGTCGACGCGATCTGGGAGGAGCATGGGCGTGACCTGCGGGTGCTGAATTCGATCATGCATCTGAAAATCAGCGCCCTGCCCTTTTCGACCACCCGTCGGCCGCTGACCTCGCGTCAGCGCGAGGTGCTGGAATGGGTCGGCGACGGCAAGACCTCGGCCGATATCGCGCAGATCCTCGGCCCGACCACGGCCACGGTCGAGAAACATCTGCGCCTCGCCCGCGAGGCGCTCGAGGTCGAAACCACCGCGCAGGCGCTGCTCAAGGCGTCGATGCAGAAGCAGCTTTTCATCACCTCGGCCCCCTGAGCCGGTCGAGCGGCCCCGGGGGCTGCGACATTCTGGCATGGTAAGGAATACCTGACTACTCCGAATCCATGGGAAATGCCTTAGATACACGTGTTCCGTGAGTGGTGGCTTCGGCCAGGAACAGGGAAGCAGTCGAAGATTGATCCGGCGAGATCCCACCGGTTTTCCGGTACGGCCCAGCGGGTTTATAGTCACCCGTCTGGGCCGTTTCAATTTCATGCACAAGATATGCAGGAAAGCGCGCCCTGACGGTTCAGGGCGCCGCAAATGCCCACATCGTAACAAAAACGCCGCCCCGAAGGGCGGCGCTGTCTTGGCCGAGGGGGCAGCGCCTACGCGCCGACCATCTTCGCCACTTCGGCGGCGAAATCCTCTTCCTTCTTCTCGACGCCTTCGCCCACGGCAAGACGCGCGAAGCCGGTGATTTCCACGCCCGCCTCGGTCGCGGCCTGGGCCACGGTCACATCGGGGTTCATCACGAATTTCTGGTTCACGAGGGTCACTTCCTCGAGGAACTTCTTCATCCGGCCCGGGATGATGTTGTTGTGGATCACCTGCTCGGGCTTCGGCTTGGCCGAGGTGGCGTTCTCTTCCAGCGCCTTGGCGGTCTGCACCTGCAGCTCGCGCTCCAGCACGGCCGGATCAAGGCTGGCCTCGTTCAGCGAGATCGGCGCGGTCGCCGCGATATGCATCGCGAATTGCTTGCCGATTTCCTGCGCCTTGGCGGCATCGCCCTTCAGCGCGACCAGAACGCCGATCTTGCCCATTTCCGGGGCGGCGGCATTGTGGACATAGGAAACGATGGTGTCGCCTTCCAGAATGTGCAGGCGGCGGAAGGTCATGTTCTCGCCGATGCGGGCGATGGCTTCGCCAAGCACTTCGTCAACGGTCTTGCCGTTCAGCGCCGCGGCTTTCACCACTTCGACCGATTCGCCCACTTCCAGCGCGGTTTTCGCCACGTCGCGCACCAGCGCCTGGAAATCGGTGTTCTTCGCCACGAAGTCGGTTTCCGAGTTGATCTCGATCGCGACACCGCGGCCGGTGGTCACGGCGACGCCGATCAGACCCTCGGCGGCAACGCGGTCGGCCTTTTTCGCGGCTTTCGCCAGGCCCTTGGTGCGCAGCCAGTCGATGGCGGCATCCATGTTGCCGTCGCATTCGGTCAGCGCCTTCTTCGCGTCCATCATGCCGGCGCCGGTGGTCTCGCGCAGTTCTTTCACCATCTGAGCGGTGACAGCCATGGGAACTCTCCTTGGAATGAGGTGAGGGCGGGGTTACCCCCGCCCGATGAAGCTTGTGTGACGGCCGGGCCTCAGGCCTCGGCGACGTCCTCGACCGGGGCTTCTTCCAGCGCGCCCAGGTCGACACCGGCGGCGCCCATCTGGGCGCTCATGCCGTCCAGCGCCGCGCGCGAGACGAGGTCGCAGTAAAGCGCGATGGCGCGGGCGGCGTCATCGTTGCCGGGGATGATGTAGTCCACGCCCTTGGGCGAGCAGTTGGTGTCGACCACGGCCACGACCGGGATGCCCAGCTTCTGCGCTTCGAGGATGGCGAGGTCTTCCTTCGACACGTCGATCACGAAGAGCAGGTCCGGCAGACCGCCCATTTCGCGGATCCCGCCCAGCGAGGCCTGCAGCTTGGCCTGCTCGCGTTCCATGCCCAGACGTTCTTTCTTGGTCAGGCCTTCGGCGCCCGAGGCCATGATCTCGTCGATCTGCTTCAGACGGGCGATCGACTGCGACACGGTCTTCCAGTTCGTCAGCGTGCCACCCAGCCAGCGGTGGTTCATGTAGTATTGCGCGCATTTTTCCGCGGCATCGGCGACGGCTTTCGCAGCCTGACGCTTGGTGCCGACAAAGAGCACGCGGCCGCCCTTGGCGACGGTGTCACGGACCACGTTCAGCGCCGCGTCGAGCATCGGCACGGTCTGGGTCAGGTCGATGATATGGATGCCGTTCCGCTCGCCATAGATGAACTCCGCCATGCGCGGGTTCCAGCGTTGCGTCTGGTGGCCGTAGTGAACGCCAGCTTCAAGAAGCTGACGCAGCGAGAAATCGGGAAGCGCCATGGTCCATTTCCTTTCCGGTTTGCGCCTGAGCGGAGGAATTTCAGGGTTGCCCCCAACCGGTGGACCGAACGGGGATGTCTCCCGCCGTTGGCCCGCCTCCGCCTGTGAAGTGCGCGCCCTATAGACCAGCCCCGCCCGTCTGGCAAGCCCCCGCGCCGGTCTTTGACGGCCGAAGCCTCCGGCGGGGATATTTGGCGCAAGATAAATCGGTGTTCCTTTATCTTGCTGCAAATATCCCGGGGGAGAGGCGCGAAAGCGCCGAGGGGGCAGCGCCCCCCCTTGCGCCCTCCGCGAAGCCGTAGCACCAAGGGACCATGAAAGACACTCCCGACATTCTTTGCATCGGCTCGGTCCTGTGGGACATCATCGGCCGCGCGCCGGTGCACATGCGCGCGGGCTCCGACGTGCCCGGGCGGATCACCCGCCTGCCCGGCGGCGTGGCGATGAACATCGCGATGACGCTGACCCGCTTCGGGCTGCGCCCGGCCATCCTGACGGCAATCGGTCGCGACACGCAGGGGGCCGAGCTGATCCAGTCGGCCGAGCTGATGGGGATCGACTGCCGGTTCCTCTATCGCTCGGACGATCTGCCCACCGACCGCTACATGGCGATCGAGGGGGCGAACGGGCTGATCGCCGCCATTGCCGATGCGCACAGCCTCGAGGCGGCGGGCGACAAGATCCTGCGCCCGTTGACCGATGGCCGTCTGGGCAGCGCCGCGCAGCCCTGGGCGGGGCCGGTGGCGCTGGATGGCAACCTGACCCAGGCGCTGCTGGCCGAGATCGCGCGTTCGCCGCTTTTTGCCCGCGCCGATCTGCGCGTCGCCCCCGCCAGCCCCGGCAAGGCCGAACGGCTGGCGCCGCTGCTGCCCCATCCCCGCGCGACGATCTATGTGAACCGCGAAGAGGCGGGCATCCTCTGCCAGCGCGACTTCACCACCGCCGAAGCCGCGGCCGAGGGGTTGCTTTCCCGCGGCGCCAGCCATGTCCTTGTCACGGATGGCGGCAGCGCCGCCGCCGATGGCTCGCGCGGACAAGGCGTCATCACCGCCACCCCGCCCGAGGTTCTGGTCACCCGCGTCACCGGCGCGGGCGACACTTTCATGGCCGCCCATCTGGTGGCCGAGCGCGAAGGCGCGGACCGCGAGACCGCCCTTGACCGCGCCCTTGCCGCCGCCGCTCGCTACGTCTCCGGAGACAAACCGACATGACCGCCCTGCCGCTTGCCTTTTCCCCCGAAGTCCGCGCCGCGCTGGACGCAGGCCGCCCGGTCGTCGCGCTGGAAAGCACGATCATCACCCACGGCATGCCGTTTCCGCAAAACCTCGAGACCGCCCGCCGGGTCGAGGCCGAGGTCCGCAGCGCCGGCGCCACCCCGGCGACGATCGCGGTGATGGGCGGGCGGATCCACATCGGCCTGACCGGGGCAGAGCTGGAAGCCCTGGCCCGGGCGACGGGGGTGATGAAGCTCTCGCGCGCCGATCTGGCCTTTTGTCTGGCCAGCGGGGGCATCGGCGCCACCACGGTGGCCGCCACGATGATCTGCGCGCATCTGGCCGGGATCGCGGTTTTCGCCACCGGCGGCATCGGCGGCGTGCACCGCGGCGCCGAGGAGAGCTTCGACATCTCCGCCGATCTGACCGAGCTGGGCCTGACCCCCGTCACCGTCGTCGCGGCCGGGGCCAAGGCCATCCTTGATCTGAACAAGACCCTGGAAGTTCTTGAAACGAATGGCGTTCCCGTAATCGCCTTCGGTCAGGACGACTTCCCCGCCTTCTGGTCGCGCAGCTCGGGCCTGCGCGCACCGCTGCGCGCCGAAACCGCCGCCGAGATCGCCCGCGCCCATCTGCTGCGCGCCCGTCTTGGCCTTGCGGGCGGCCAGCTTGTCGCCAATCCGATCCCGCCCGAGGCCGAGATCCCCCGCGAGGCGATCGTGCCGGTGATCGAGACCGCGCTGGCCGAGGCGGCGGCGCAGGGCATCGCCGCCAAGGCGGTCACGCCCTTCCTGCTCTCGCGGATCTTCGAACTGACCGAGGGACGCTCGCTTGCGGCCAATATCGCCCTTGTTTTGAACAATGCCCGCCTTGGCGCCGCCATTGCCCGCGAAATCGCCGCCGAACGGTGACGGGCGCATTGCGCCCGCCGCCTGCGGTCCCTACTTCTTGCGCAACCACGAGGCCCAGCATGACCGAGCATGACCCGCATCCGACGCCGCAAGAACAGCTCTCGCTCATGCCGCAGCCGCACAAGCGGGGCGTTCTGGCCGGGCTGAGGGCGTCCTTCCTGACCGGGCTGATCGTCATTGCGCCGATCGCCGCGACGCTGTGGCTGATGTGGACGCTCGCCGGCATGGTCGACAGCTGGGTGCTGCCCTTCATCCCCGCGCATATGCGCCCCGAAACCTATGTCGGCACCAATCTGCGCGGCGTGGGGGTGGTGATCTTCCTGCTTTTCACCATCACCGTCGGGGCCTTGGCGCGCAATTTCATCGGCCGCGCGGTGATCCGCTTCGGCGAGGCGCTGGTGGACCGGATGCCGGTGGTGCGCTCTGTCTACAACGGCGTGAAGCAGATCGCCGAAACCGTGCTGAGCCAGGGCGACACGAAATTCGACCGCGCCTGCCTGATCGACTATCCCCGCCCGGGGCTGAAGGCGATCGCCTTCGTCTCGGCCCGGGCCAAGGGCGAGATTGCGCTGCAGGGGGAGGCGGAAGATCCGCTGATCTCGGTCTTCCTGCCGACGACGCCGAACCCGACCTCGGGGTTTCTGCTCTATTTGCCGGAAAGCCAGATCACCTATCTCGACATGTCGGTCGAGGATGCCGCCAAGCTGATCATCTCGGCCGGGCTCGTCTATCCGGCCGACAAGAAGCCCGAGACACCGGGCAAGGCGGCGAAGAAGGCCGCCTGAGCGCCCCTCTTTCATCTTGCCTGAAATACCTCGGGGGTCCGGGGCGGAGCCCGCGGCGGGTCGCCTCGGGCTTGCCCCGAGGCGCAATCTCTCACAGCGCCGTCCAGCCGCCATCCACAGAAATCGTCGTGCCGGTGATCTGCGCCGCCGCCTCGGCACACAGGAAGACCGTCGTTCCCCCCAGTTGCTCGACCGTGGCGAACTGCTTCGAGGGTTGCCGCGTCAGCATCACCTCGCGGATCACCGTCTCGCGGTCCATCCCGTGCACCTTCATCTGATCGGGGATCTGCGCCTCGACCAGTGGCGTCAGCACATAGCCCGGACAGATCGCATTGCAGGTGATCGGCTCCTCGGCGGTTTCCAGCGCCACCGTCTTGGTGAAGCCGACAATGCCATGCTTGGCCGCCACATAGGCCGATTTGAACGGCGAGGCGGTCAGCCCATGCGCCGAGGCGATGTTGACCACCCGCCCCCAGCCCGCCGCCCGCATCAGCGGCAAGGCCGCCGCCGTGGTGTGAAAGGCCGAGCTGAGATTGATCGCGATGATGGCATCCCATTTCTCGACCGGGAACTGATCGACCGGCGCCACATGCTGGATGCCCGCATTGTTCACCAGAATGTCGCAGCGTCCCGCCTGCGCCACCAGCGCCCGGCACTCCGCGCCCTGCGACATGTCGGCCTTGATGTAGCGCGCCGTCACCCCGAATTCGGCGCCAAGCGCTGCGGCCAGGGCATGATCCTCGGGGCGATCGGTGAAGGAGTTCAGCACCACATCGGCCCCGGCCCGCGCCAGTTCGCGCGCCACCCCAAGCCCGATCCCCGAATTGGATCCGGTGATCACCGCCGTCTTGCCCTTCAGGCTCATGGTTCCCTCCTCCAGCTGTTGCGCAGAAAGAAGTAACCCCATCCCACGGTTCTGCAACTGCGAAGAGAGGCGCCAAAAGAAAAAGACTCCCGCGCAAGGCGGGCGTCAAGTCATGAGGCAGGTTTCATACAGGCAAGAAACCTATCGAGCAGTGATCCCTTTATAGCCCCGTATGACGCTGCTTCCAAGGGAAAAGTTTGCCTGTGCCTGCGGCAGGCGCTAGCTTGGCGCCTGAAAAGACAGGCAAACGGGAGATTGTTGCGATGCAGGGATCGGTGTTTTTCCGCGCTCTCGCCCTTGTGATATTGGCTTTTGGCGGTGTTTCGGCAGGCTTTTCGGTGCAGGCCGAACCGATGACCGGAATCGCCATGCAGGGCCTGCCCGCACTCGATCCCGCACGGATGTCCCTGCCCTATGCCAACCCCGAAGCCCCCTTTGGCGGCCGGATGCGGATGGGCGAACCGGGCAGGTTCGATTCGCTCAACCCCTGGATCCTGCAGGGCCGTCCCGCCCAGGGGATTTCGGGCTATGTCACCGAATCGCTGATGCTGCGCAGCTTTGACGAGCCCTTCAGCCTTTACGGGCTTCTGGCCGAAACCATCGAGACCGATGCCAGCCGGTCCTCGGTCGCCTTCACCCTGCGCCCCGAGGCACGGTTTTCCGATGGCAGCCCGGTCACCGTCGAAGATGTGATCTGGTCCTTCGAGACGATCGGCACCGCGGGCGGTCCGCGCTATCAGACCGCCTGGAAAAAGGTGAAGTCGATCCGCCAGACCGGGCCGCGAAGCCTGCGCATCGACTTCACCGAACCGAACCGGGAGCTGGCGCTGCTGATGGGGCTGCGCCCGGTCTTGTCGAAGAAGCAGTGGCAAGGCCATGATTTTGCATCTGAAACGCAGATGATCCCGGTGGGCTCCGGGCCCTATGTCGTGGATAAGGTCGACATGGGCCGGTCGATCACATTGCGGCGCAATCCCGACTGGTGGGGCAAGGATCTGCCGATCACCCGCGGGCTGCATCATCTCGATCAGCTGAGCTGGGAGTATTTCGGCGATCAGAACGTGATGTTCGAGGCCTTCAAGGCCGGCGAAATCGACCTTTACCGCGAGGGCAGCGCCGTGAACTGGGACAGCGAATATGATTTCCCGGCGTTGACCGCGGGGCGGATCGTCAAGGAAGAGATCGCCCATCACCAGCCCTCGGGGATCAAGGGGCTGGTGATGAACACCAGAAAGCCGCTTTTCGCCGATTGGCGGGTGCGGCAGGCGATGATCCTCGCGTTCAACTTCGAATTCGTGAACAAGACGCTGACCGGCGGCCGTGAGCCGCGAATTTCCTCTTATTTTGCCAATTCGGCGCTGGCGATGCCGCCCGGCCCCGCGACGGGCAAGATTGCGGCGTTGCTGGCGCCCTTTGCGCCGGATCTGCTGCCCGGCACGCTGGAGGGCTATGCGCTGCCCGTCGCCGACGGCACGGCACAAAACCGGCGCAACATGCGCGCGGCGTCGAAATTGCTTGAGGAGGCGGGCTGGACCGCGGGCGATGACGGCGTGCTGAAGACGGCTGCGGGAACGCCCTTCCGCTTCGAGATCGTGCTGCAGCAGGGCGCCTCCGAATCGCAAGCGGTGGTCGACATCTATGTCGAATCGCTGCGGCGACTGGGCATCTTTCCGAAGGTGACGGTGGTCGATGACGCGCAGTTTCAGGCCCGCAAGACCGACTACGATTTCGACATGACCTGGATGTTCGTGGCCACCTCGCTTGCCCCCGGCAACGAGCAGTATCTTTACTGGGGCGCGCAGGGCGCCGACGCGCCCGGCTCGCGCAATCTGATGGGGATGCACGACCCCGCCGCCGATGCGATGATCGCGGCGCTGCTGGACGCGCAGACCCCCGAGGATTACACCGCCGCGGTGCAGGCGCTTGATCGCGTGCTGACGGCGGGGCGTTACGTGATTCCGATCTGGTATGCGCCGGTCGCGCGGGTCGCACACAGTCGTGACCTTCACTTTCCGGCAAGGGTTCCGCTATACGGGGATTGGCCGGGCGTGACGCCCGATGCATGGTGGCATGAGGCGAAGAAATGAAGACAGCGATCCTGGGGATGGTGCTGGCCGTGGCGCTTTCGGGGTGCAACACCGTTGCGGGCGTCGGCGCCGACGTGACCGATGGCGCGCACAAGGTGCAAAGCTGGTTCTGAGCCGCGATCCGCGGCACAGGCTGAAATTTCCCTTTTCAGGCCGCGATTTGCGGCGCAAGATCGAGACCTGCAAAGGGGCTCGGAGCAGGAGGTCGGGATGAAATGGCATCATGTGCAGGACAATTGGCCTGCCTTCTTCGAAGCGATCCTCGACCGCTGGCCCGATGCCGACGAGGCCGAGCTTGAAGAGATCGACGGCGATCAGCGCGCCTTCATCGCCTATGTCATCGAGCTGACCGGGCAAGAGCCCGAGGAAGCCCGGGCCGATATCCGCGAATGGCTGTCGGGGGAACTGCCCTCGGACGTGGTGATGGACCCGCGTCACGACAATCATTCGATCGCCTTGTCGAAGAAATACGTCCCCGAGGGCGAAGACGAATACGACGACGATTCGCGCTTCGGCGACGAGGAATGATCCGGCACACGGCAAGCTGATCCCGCACCGCTTGCAACCGCAGGCGGCGCGGCTTAGCAAGGCGCATGCTGTCGATCCATCGCTCCACACCCCCTGCTGCCCCGCCTGCCGCCTTCAACATGGCGGCGCATGTGCTTGCCCGCGCCGATGCGCTTGCCGATCGCTCGGCCTTGCAGATCGTCGGCCCTTCCGGCGCCGAACGCTGGTCTTTCGGACGTCTGGCCGCTGCGGTGCGCGGTACCGGAACCGGATTCCTGCGCGCCGGTCTGCAGCCCGGGGATCGCGTGCTGCTGCGGCTTGGCAACACGCCCGAATTTCCGGTGGCCTTCCTCGGGGCGATTGCGGCGGGACTGATCCCGGTGCCGACCTCGGCGCAACTGACCGGGGAAGAGATCACGAAGATGGCGGCGCAAATCGCCCCGGCCGCCGTGGTGGCGGGCGCGGGCGTTTCGCTTCCCGATAATCCGCCGATGATCCTGACCGAGGCCGATCTGAAGCGGTTCGAAGCCTTGCCGCCCTGCGATTATGCGCTGGGTCCGGCCGAAAGGCTTGCCTATATCGTCTTCACCTCCGGCACTTCGGGCTCTGCACGGGCCGTGTGTCATGCCCATCGCGCGATCTGGGCGCGGCAGATGATGCACGAGGGCTGGTACGGGCTGAGCGGATCGGATCGGTTGCTGCATGCCGGGGCCTTCAACTGGACCTATACGCTTGGCACCGGGCTGATGGATCCCTGGACGGTCGGGGCCACCGCGCTCATTCCCGCGCCGGGCGTCGAGCCTGCCATGCTGCCCTTGTTGCTGCGCCGCTTCGATGTGACGATTTTCGCAGCGGTTCCAGGTGTTTACCGGCAGCTTTTGAAGCAGCATCCGAAGCTTGACCTGCCGCGTCTGCGCCATGGCCTCTCGGCGGGCGAAGCGCTGCCGCGGCTGACCCGGCAGCATTGGACCGAGGCCACCGGCACCCCGATCTTCGAGGCGCTGGGCATGTCGGAATGTTCGACCTTCATTTCCTCCTGCCCGGCCAACCCGGCACCGGAGGGCACGATGGGCTGGCCGCAACCGGGCCGACAGATCGCGGTCCTGTCCCCCGGAGGCCATCCGGTGCCCCGGGGCGAACCGGGCGAGCTGTCGGTGCATTGCAGCGATCCGGGGCTTTTCCTCGGCTATTGGGGCCGCCGAGCCGAGGCGCGGGCAAAGTTCACCGCGGACGGGGACTGGTTCCGCACCGGCGACATCGTGCGGATGACCGAGGCCGGGGCCATCGCCTATCAGGGCCGCGGCGACGACATGATGAACGCGGGGGGGTTCCGGGTCAGCCCGCTGGAAGTCGAGGCTGCGATGGTCAGCTGTCCCGAGGCGGGCGAGGTCGCCGCGATCGAGTTGCGCCTGTCCGAGGAAACCAGCCTGATCGCTCTGGCCCATACGGGGCCGGCCTCGGCCTCGGACCTTGCCGCGCATGCCACTGCACATCTGGCGCGCTACAAGCAGCCCCGGATCTATCAGCATTTTCCGGCCCTGCCGCGCAACCGCAACGGCAAGATCGACCGAAAGGCCTTGCGCCAGCTCTGGCCGCCACTTGCAGAGAGGGTCCCAAGCAAATGATCACGCTTGATATTTTCGCGGACCCGACGTGCCCCTGGTGTTATCTTGCCAAAGCCCAGCTGGACCGTGCGCTGGAGGCACGTCCCGGTCATCCGTTTCTGATCTCCTGGCAGCCGTTCCAGCTCAATCCGACGCTGCCAGCCGAAGGGATGGACCGCGGTGCCTGGTTGCGCGCGCGGTTTGGCGTCCAGGCGGACCGGGTCGACCTGCCCGTGCTCGAGGCCGCCAGGACCGCCGGGGTGGCGTTGAACCTGCCCATAATCACCAGAATGCCCAATACGCTGAACGCCCATCGTCTGTTGCATTGGGCCGGGATCGAGGGGGCGCAGACGGCGGTCATGTCTGGCCTGCTGCGCGCTTATTGGCGGGACGGGCAGGACATCGGGCAGCCCGACATCCTTGTGACGATCGCTGCCGATGCCGGACTTGACGCGGTGCTGATCCGTCGCCTGCTTGCGACTGACGCAGATGCCGAAACGATCCGGTCGCGTGCGGCCCATGCGCGGGAGCGCGGCGTGACCTCGGTTCCGACCTTCATTCTCGACAATACCCATGTGATCACAGGCGCGCAGCCCGCCAAGCTCTGGATGCAGGTCATCGACGAGATCGCTGCGACATAGCTGTGCAGCCCCGCACGGCAATGTGCGGGACTGCGCTCTGGTTTTCGTCGCACAGTCGGCTATGGTTCCGCGCAACCTTGAAAGGCTGTGCATGTCCGACCCTCACGCAACTGCGGCGCCCGCCCGCATTCCCGTCTTCGAATTCACTGCGCTGATGGCGCTTTTGGCAGCGACGGTCGCTTTCTCGATCGACGCGATGTTGCCCGCGCTGCCCGAGATCGCGGCCAAGCTTTCTCCCGAAGCGATCAACCGCGCCCAGCTTGTTCTGACCTTCTTCCTTCTGGGCATCGGTGTCGGCACTTTCGTCGCCGGTCCGCTTTCGGATGCGATCGGGCGCAAGCGGACGATCGTGGTCGGCGTGAGCATCTTCGTGATCGGGGCCGTCATCGGGGCACAGGCGCAAAGCCTCGAAGTGCTGCTGGCGGCGCGGTTCGTGCAAGGACTTGGCGCCGCCGCCCCGCGGATCGTGCCGATGGCGCTGGTGCGCGACATGTATTCCGGGCGTGAAATGGCCAAGGTGACCGCCTTCATCATGATGGTTTTCATCCTGGTGCCGGCGCTTGCCGCTTCGGCCGGACAGCTGATTATCGGTTTCGCGGGATGGCGCGGCGTGTTCTATGCCTTCATCCTCTTCGCGCTGATCGGATTGGCCTGGCTGAGCCTGCGCCAGCCCGAGACGCTCACTCCCGAACGGCGGCGCCCGCTGCGGGCGGGGCTGCTCTGGGCGGGGACCAAGGAGGTCCTCGGCGATCGCGACGTGCGGCTTTACATCCTGACGATGACACTTGGCTTCGGACAGATGTTCGCGCTGCTTTCCTCGTCACAACAATTGTTTGCGGCCTTCGGTGCAGTTGAGAGCTTTCCGAAATGGTTTGCCCTGATGGCGATTCTGGCGGGCTCCGGCACCGCCTTCAACGCGCTTTTCGTGATGCGTCTGGGGATGCGCCGGATGGTGCGCGGCACGTACATGATGCAGGTCATCTCCTCGGGCGCGATGCTGGCGCTGATCCTCGGCGGCGCGGTGACCCCGCCCGACGGCTTCATCTTCCTGTTCGCCTGGACGGTCACGGTCTTCATGATGGCGGGGATCACCTTCGGCAATCTGAACGCGCTGGCGATGCAGCGGATGGGCCATCTGGCCGGTCTGGCAGCCTCGGTCGTTTCGGCGTTCTCGACGATGGGCGCGGTGCTGATCGCCGCCCCGGTCGGTCTGATGTTCGACGGCACCGCGCTGCCGATCGTTGTTGCGACATTCACCTGCTCAAGCCTTGCGGTGATCCTGATGGGGCTTGTACGAGAGAACGCATAGGGGGCGTCACGCCCCCTTTTTCTTTTCCGCCTTTTTCCCCGCCGCGACCTTTTCCGCCAGATCGCGGGCGATGGCGAAGGCGCCCTTGATCTTCTCGGCATCGTTGGTCCAGTCCCGCCGGATCACGACCTTGTTGCCGTTGATCTTGGCTGTCCCCCGTTCTGCGGTCAGGAATTCGACAAGGCCCGCCGGGTTCGGGAACTTGTCCAGATGGAACTGCACCGTTGCGCCTTTCGGCCCGGCATCCATGCGCGAAATCTCGGCGCGCTTGCACATCGCCTTGATCCGCACGACCAGCATCAGGGTGTTCACTTCCTTCGGCAGCGGCCCGAAACGGTCGATCAGTTCGGCGGCAAATCCCTCCATCTCGACCTTGCTCGACAGGTTCGAAAGACGCCGGTAAAGCCCCAGTCTCACATCAAGATCGGGGATGTAACTCTCTGGAATCATGACCGGAACGCCAAGGTTGATCTGCGGCGACCAATCTCCGTCGCCGGTCGTTTCGGTCAGCTCGCCCGATTTCAGCTTTGAAATCGTCTCCTCGAGCATCGCCTGGTAAAGCTCGTAGCCGACTTCCTTGATATGGCCCGACTGCTCCTCGCCCAAAAGGTTGCCCGCCCCGCGCAGATCAAGATCCTGGCTGGCGAGCGAAAATCCCGCCCCCAGATTGTCGAGACTGCCAAGCAGCCGCAGCCGCTTCGTCGCCTGCGGCGTCAGCGGCAGCCGCGGTTTCGTCGTCAGATAGCAATAGGCGCGCAGCTTCGAGCGCCCGACCCGGCCGCGGATCTGGTAAAGCTGCGATAGGCCGAACATGTCGGCGCGGTGCACCACCATCGTGTTCGCCGTCGGAATATCGAGCCCCGATTCGACGATCGTCGTCGCCAGCAGCACATCATGCTTGCCGTCGTAAAAGGCGTTCATCCGGTCATCAAGTTCCCCCGCCGCCATCTGCCCATGCGCGACGATGAAGCTGACTTCGGGCACATGGCTGCGCAGGAAATCCTCGACCTCGGCCAGATCCGAGATCCGCGGCACGACATAGAAACTTTGCCCGCCGCGGTAATGTTCGCGCAGCAGCGCCTCGCGGATGGTGACGGTGTCGAACTCGCTCACATAGGTGCGGATCGCCAGACGATCGACCGGCGGCGTGCCGATAATCGAGAGATCGCGCACCCCGGTCAGGCTGAGCTGCAGGGTCCGCGGGATCGGCGTCGCGGTCAGCGTCAACACATGGATCTCGGAGCGCATCTCCTTCAGCCGCTCTTTGTGCTGAACGCCGAAATGTTGTTCCTCATCAATGATCAACAGGCCGAGGTTGCGGAATTTCACGCCCTTGGCCAGCACCGCATGGGTGCCGATAACGATATCCACCGTGCCATCGGCCAGCCCGTCGCGGGTGGCATTGGCCTCCTTGGCCGAGACGAAACGGGACAGCGGCTTCACCGTCAGGGGCGTGCCGCGGAACCGCTCGATGAAGGTCTTGGCATGCTGACGCGCCAGCAGCGTGGTCGGCGCGATCACCGCCACCTGCATCCCGGAACTGGCCGCGACAAAGGCCGCCCGCATCGCCACCTCGGTCTTGCCAAAGCCGACATCGCCCACCACCAGCCGATCCATCGGCCGCCCGGCCGCAAGGTCGGTCACCACATCCTCGATCGCCGCCATCTGATCGTCGGTCTCGGTATAGGGGAAGCGCGCCGCGAACGCCTCCCAGTCGTGATGCGCCGCCTCGAGGATCGGCGCCGGGCGCAGCAGCCGTTCGGCCGCAATCCGCATCAGCCGGTCGGCGATCTGCCGGATCCGCTCCTTCAGCTTCGCCTTTTTCGCCTGCCAGGCGCCGCCACCCAGCTTGTCGAGCAGCCCTTCCTCGTGCCCGTAACGCGACAGCAGCTCGATATTCTCGACCGGCAGATAGAGCCGATCCCCCCCGGCATATTCGAGCAGCACGCAATCATGCGGCGCACCAAGCGCCGTGACCGTCTCCAGCCCCTTGTAGCGCCCGACGCCATGATCGACATGCACGACCAGATCGCCCGGAGACAGGCTTTGCGCCTCGGTCAGGAAATTCTCGGCCTTGCGCTTGCGGCGCGGTTTCGCCACCAGCCTATCGCCCAGAACATCCTGTTCCGAGATCACTGTCAGCCCCTCGGCCTCGAAGCCGGCATCCAGCGGCCAGACCGCAAGCCCCAGCCCGTCGATGCCGCGTGCATCGGAAATCAGCCGTGCCCCGCTCAGGCCTTCGTCTTCCAATAATCCTTTCAGCCGTTCGCGCGCGCCTTCGGACCAGCTTGCGATGACCACCGGCCCCTGCCGCAGCCTTGCTTGCACATGATCCTTCAACGCCGCGAAAAGGCTGACGTTTTCCAGCTGGCGTTCGGGCGCGAAATTTCGTCCGATGCGGCCTTCGGCATTCAGGATCCCCGGCCCGGGCGGCGCGGGCAGAACTTGCAGTTTCAGCACGCGATGGCGCGCCAGCCCGCTCTCCCAGGCGGTTCCGTCCAGATACAGCAGCTCCGGCGGCGCGGGCTTGTAGACGGTATCCAGCCGATCACGCCGGTTCATCGCCTCGCGCCGGGTGTCATATTGATCGGCGATGCCGTCCCAGCGCGCCGCGCGTTGCGGCTCGACCTGGTCATCCAGCATCACCGTGGCTTCGGGCAGATAATCGAACAAAGTCTCCAGCCGGTCGTGGAAAAAGCCCAGCCAATGTTCCATCCCGGCATGTTTGCGCCCAGCCGAAACCGCTTCGTAAAGCGGATCATCGGTGCCGCCCGCGCCGAATTCGATCCGATAATTCTGCCGGAACCGGGTGATCGCGGCCGGATCGAGGATCACCTCGCTTACCGGGGCAAAATCGATCTGCGACAGTTTCTCGGTGGTGCGCTGGTTTGCCGGATCGAAGCGCCGCGCCCCGTCCAGCACGTCGCCGAACAGATCCAGCCGCACCGGACCGCCTTCGCCGGGCGGATAGATGTCGATGATGCCACCGCGCACCGCATAATCACCGGGCTCCGACACGGTCGAGACCGGCGAGAACCCCATGCGGACCAGAAATTCCTTCAAGGCCTTGTCATCGATGCGCTGCCCGACCCGGGCCGAGAAACTCGCCCCCGCCACCAGATCGCGCGCGGGCAGCCGCTGCGTTGCCGCCGAAAGCGTGGTCAGCAGCACGAAGGGCCCCGTGATCACACCTTTCGCCAAAGCCGCAAGCGTCGCCATCCGCGCCGCCGAGATCTCGGGATTGGGCGAGATCCGGTCATAGGGCAGGCAATCCCAGGCCGGAAAGGTCAGAACCACCGCCTGCGGATCGAAAAAGGCCAAAGCCGCCCGCATCGCCTCGAGGCGGCGGTCATCGCGCGCGACATGAAGGACGGGCTTTCCCCTGGCCAGTTCCTTGACCAGAAGTTTCGCGTCATGGCCCTCGGGGGCGCCGGAGAGAAGGAAATGCTGCATGGGCGAGAGGTATCGGAACGCGCGGACCTGTCAAGGCCTCAGCCGAGCGGCGAGAGCTGCAGGTTCTGGAACATGCCCCAAAGCGCGGTGACACAGATCGAGCCCATCCCGATCGCCTGCACCGACACCCGATGCCGCAACAGGATCCGGGCGACCCTCTCCACCTCGGGCGCATCGGCGAGAACCGGCTCCAGCCGCGCCGCGGTGCGCAGGCTCAAAAGCCCGACGCCGCTCAGCGGTACCAGGATCAGCGCCACCGCCTGGGCGAATTCGATCCGGAAGACGAAGCCAAGCACCACGATCAGGCTGATCAGGAACGAGGCGACCAGCGTCAGCATCACCCCCGCCTCGCGGCTGATCGACAGCAACCGGCGCACGTTCACCGCGGTCAGCATCAGCATGTCCTCGGCCACCGGCCCGCCCCTGCGCCGCGCCCGCACGATCATGTCGAAGGGCACGCCCAGAACGTAATGCGAGGCGGTGGACCAGGTCACCGCCAGGGCGATCCAATACCAGAGGTTCGAAAACGACCGCATGTCGATCAGCTCGAAGATCGTTTGCAGAATGTCCAAGGTCTTGCCCGCCCGTTGCCTGCCCTTGGTTTCGCGCATCGGCCGCCCGGTTGCAAGCATGCCTTCGCGCGGGCGCGACAATGCGGGGCTTGAGCCGGTCTGCGATCCGTGGCACCCACGGCGACGAAGGAGACCGCCCATGACCCTGATCACCCCCCCCTTTCCCACCAATCGCCTGCGCCGGATGCGCCGCACCGAAGCCCTGCGTGACCTCGCGCAGGAAAACCGGTTGTCGGTCAAGGACCTGATCTGGCCGATCTTCATCACCGACGTTCCCGGCGCCGATGTCGAGATCTCCTCGATGCCGGGGGTTGTCCGCCGCACCATGGACGGCGCGCTGAAAGCGGCCGAGGAAGCCGCGACGCTGGGCATTCCCGCGATCTGCCTGTTCCCCTACACCGATCCGGCGGTGAAGACCGAGACCTGCGAAATGGCCTGGCAGCCCGACAACTTCACCAACCGGGTGATCGCGGCGATGAAGCAGGCGGTGCCCGAGGTCGCGATCATGACCGATATCGCGCTCGATCCCTATAACGCCAACGGCCATGACGGGCTTGTCCGCGACGGCATCATCCTGAACGACGAAACCACCGAGGCGCTGGTGAAGATGGCGCTCGCCCAGGCCGCGGCCGGGGCCGACATCCTTGGGCCGTCCGACATGATGGATGGCCGCGTGGGCGCGATCCGGCAGGCGATGGAGGCCGCGGGTCACAAGGATATCGCCATTCTCAGCTATGCCGCGAAATATGCCTCGGCCTTCTATGGCCCGTTCCGCGATGCGGTCGGCGCCTCAAGTGCGCTCAAGGGCGACAAGAAGACCTATCAGATGAACCCCGCCAACAGCGCCGAGGCCCTGCGCAATGTCGCCCGCGACATCGCCGAGGGCGCCGACATGGTGATGGTGAAACCGGGCATGCCCTATCTCGACATCGTGCGTCAGGTGAAGGATGCCTTTGGCATGCCGACCTATGCCTATCAGGTCTCGGGCGAATATGCGATGCTGATGGCGGCGGTGCAGAATGGCTGGCTCAACCATGACAAG
This sequence comes from Rhodobacter capsulatus SB 1003, assembly GCF_000021865.1. NCBI lineage: Bacteria > Pseudomonadati > Pseudomonadota > Alphaproteobacteria > Rhodobacterales > Rhodobacter > Rhodobacter capsulatus. The sequence goes on along the minus strand of NC_014034.1, from coordinate 1,953,243 downwards.
GTGATGCTGGAAAGCCTGATGGCCTTCCGCCGCGCCGGCTGCGATGGCGTTCTGACCTATTTCGCTCCCGCGGCGGCGAAGCTGATCGGCGCCTGACCGCGCATCGGCTGCCCTTGGCCGCGGGCGCAAGTGACAAGCGCCCGCGGCTGCGCTAATCTCGCCCCAACCGGCCCGTTCAGGCCCGGAAAGACACGGAGCGAGCAGATGACAGAACTTTCCAGACGGTCCCTTCTCGTGCTTGGCGGCGCCAGCCTTGGTCTGGCCCGCTGCGGCAATGGCGTGGGCTCGAACGGCGCCACCACAATCGATGCACGGGTCAATGCCACGCGCGACTACATGTTGCGCAGCTTCCCCTCGACGCAGCAATTGATGAGCAAATCGGTCGGCGTGCTTTACATGCCGCTGATGACCGAGGCGAGCTTCGGCTTCGGCGGCGCCTTTGGCCGCGGCGCCTTGCGGATCAACGATGTGACGGTGGATTACTATTCCGCCGCCTCCGCCTCGGTCGGCTTCCAGATCGGCGCACAGCAATATGCCCATGCGCTGTTCTTCATGACCGAAAAGGCGCTGGCCGATTTCCGCCGCGCCGATGGCTGGGAACTGGGCGCCGATGCCCGCTACGCCCTGCCCGATGGCGGCGCCGCGATCGGCACCGACACCACCACGACGCTCGCGCCGGTGGTGGTGCAGGTCTTCGGCCAATCCGGCCTGATCGTCGGCGCCTCGCTCGCCGGGACGAAATACACCCGCATCATTCCCTGAAGACGATCCTCCGAAAATTGGAAAGGCGCGGAATTTTCCGCGCCTTTTCATTTGGATGCAGATCGAAGCTCAGACATCAGCCGCCGTAGACGACCTTCACGTAATTCGTCGTCTCTTCGTAATTCGGCACGCCATCGGCCTTGTCCACCGCCTCGGGCCCGGCGTTATAGGCGGCCAGCGCCAGCCGCCAGTCGCCGAAACGGTCATACATCATCCGCAGATAGCGCGCGCCGCCGTCCAGATTCTCGATCGGGTCGGTCGCATCGACCCCCAGCAGCTGCGCCGTGCCCGGCATCAGCTGCGCCAGCCCCGTCGCCCCTTTCGGCGAGACCGCGCCGGGGTTCCAGCCGCTTTCCTGCTGCACAAGGCGCAGGAACAGATCCTCCGGCACGCCATGCCGCGCCGCCGCCGCCTTGGCATGGGCCAGATATTCGCCCTTGTAGCGGCCGCTGTAGCGCGGCACCGCCCCCGCGGATCCCAGCCCGCCCTTCGGCGCATCGGGGCGCAGCCGCACCGAATTGTCATATTGCCCGGAAAGCCGGCCATCCAGCAGCGCAAACTGGTTGCGCCGCACGGTGGATTGCGACTTCGACGAGGCCCGCCCCAGCACCAGCCCCTCGGCATCGGCCTTGGTGACGGCAGCCGGGCTGACCGTCACCGCCATCGCAAGCCCAACCGCTGCAACGATTTTTCGCATAAACAACCCTGCAGGTGCCCTCTTCGGCCGGAACTATAGGCGCAATCGGTCCGCCTGCCTAGCGTCTTGCGCCGCGGCCCGATTTATGGGCAAAGTATTGCCGACGCCCCGACCGGGGCCGCCTTGCCGCGGCCCCGGTCGGGGGCATTTCGGACAATCGCCGGGTCGCTCCGGCCACTACGGAGAGTTTCATGGCAGGATCGGTGAACAAGGTCATTCTGGTGGGCAACCTCGGGCGCGACCCGGAGGTGCGCACGTTCGCCAATGGCGGCAAGGTCTGCAACCTGCGCATCGCCACCTCGGAGACCTGGCGCGACAAGCAATCGGGCGAGCGCAAGGAGCGCACCGAATGGCATTCCGTCGCGATCTTCAACGAACCGCTGGCGAAGATCGCCGAACAATATCTGCGCAAGGGCTCGACCGTCTATATCGAGGGCCAGCTCGAAACCCGCAAATGGACCGACCAGCAGGGCCAGGAACGCTACACGACCGAGGTGGTGCTGCGCCCCTATACGGGCAACCTGACGCTGCTTGGCGGCCGGGATGGCGGCGGCTCGCGCGGCGGTGGCAATTACGCGCGCGGTTCGCAGGGCGGCGGCTATGGCGGCGGCTACGATGACGGCGCGGGCTATGGCGGCGGTGGCGGCGGCTCCTCGGCCCCCTCGTCGGGCGGCGGCGGCGGTGGCCGCTCGGATTTCGACGACGACATCCCGTTCTGACACCAGGGGGCCGCAAGGCCCCCTTTTCTTGCGGTCCGGTCTTCGGCAGACCGCGCGGGGGCGCTGCCCCCGCACCCCCGAGGTATTTGCGGCAAGATGAAGGAAAACTCGTCGCGGCTTTCACCTTGGGGCAAATATCCCGGGGGGGCGAACGGGGGGCAGCGCCCCCCTCCCGCTCAGCCGAGCGCGCGCACGCGCGCGATCAGGCTCGAGGTGTCCCAGCGCCCGCCGCCCAGCTTCTGCACATCCTTGTAGAACTGATCGACCAGCGCGGTGACCGGCAGGCTGGCCCCCGTTTCATTCGCGGTGGCCAGGCAGATCCCCAGATCCTTGCGCATCCAGTCGACGGCAAAGCCGAAATCGAAGCGGTTTTCCGCCATCGTCTGCGCGCGGTTCGCCATCTGCCAGCTGCCCGCCGCGCCTTGCGAAATCACCTCGACCAGGGCCCCGGCCTCAAGCCCGGCCTTTTCGGCGAAATGCAGCGACTCGGCCAGCCCCTGCACCAGACCGGCAATCGCGATCTGGTTGCACATCTTCGCCAGCTGCCCCGCGCCGCTTTCGCCCAGCCGCCGACAGATCCGCGCATAGGCCGCAATCACCGGCTCGGCGGCGGCATAATCGGCCGCGCTGCCGCCGCACATCACCGAAAGGACGCCATTCTCCGCCCCCGCCTGCCCGCCCGAGACCGGCGCATCGACGAAACCCAGCCCCTTCTCGGCCGCCAGTGCCGAAAGCTCCCGCGTCACCTGCGCCGAAACCGTGGTGTGATCGACAAAGATCGCCCCCGGCGCCATCCCGGCGAAAGCCCCCGTCGCGCCCAGACAGACCTGGCGCAGATCGTCGTCATTGCCGACACAGGCCAGGACGAAATCCGCCCCCGAAGCCGCCTCGGCCGCCGTCGCCGCGCGCTGCCCGGAGTGCTGGCCCACCCAGGCCTCGGCCTTTGCCGCCGTGCGGTTCCACACCGTCACCGCATGGCCGCGCGCCGCCAGATGGCCCGCCATCGGAAAGCCCATCACCCCCAAGCCCAGAAACGCCACCTTGGCCATCGCCTCTCCCTCCGCACGCGTTTGCGCGTTGAACATTGCCTGCCTGTGACTTAGTAACGCCCGCGCCTGCCCCGTCAATCGCCCCGAGGTCCGTCGCATGTATCGCCTGTTCACCTGGTTGGTCCGCATCGTCTCGACCTTGCTTGCCTGTGCCGTCCTTGCGGCCTTCGGGATCTGGTATTTCGCCACCCGCTCGCTGCCCGATTACGACGCCACCTATCAGATGGAGGGGCTCTCGGCCCCGGTCGAGATCGTGCGGACGACCGAGGACGTGCCGCATATTTTCGGCAAGACCGATGCCGATGTCTATTTCGCGCTGGGGCTGGCCCATGCGCAGGACCGGCTGTGGCAGATGACACTGGCGCGGCGCACCGTGCAGGGCCGGCTGAGCGAGGTCTTCGGCGCGAAGACCCTGAAGACCGACGAGCTGATGCGCCGGCTGGATCTTTACGGCGCCGCCCAGGCCTCGGTCGCGGCGCAGGATCCGGCCACGACTTCGGCGCTGGAGGCCTATGCGCGCGGTGTGAATGCCTGGATCGAAGAGGTGAACCGCGCCGCGCTGGGTCGGGGCGCGCCCGAATTCTTCCTCTTCGAGGCCGAGATCGCCTATTGGACCCCGGCAGATTCGATCGCGCTGCTGAAACTGCTCGCCGTGCAGAACGCCACCCAGATCGACACCGAGGTCCTGCGCGCCCAGCTCTCGATGCTGGGTCAGGGCTGGGCGGCGGATCTGATGCCCGCGGTTCCCGGCCCCGGCACCATCGCCCTGCCCCGTTATGCCGCGCTTTTCCCGGGGCTTGACCCCGCGCAGCTGCAGACCGCCGCCGATGTCGAAGCGCCGCTCTCGCCCTTTGCCAGCCGCGATTTCGGCGCCGCCTCGAATGCCTTTGCCGCCGCCCCCGCGCGCTCGGCCGCGGGCGGATCGCTTCTGGCCAATGACCCGCATGCCGCCTTTTCCGCGCCCTCGCAATGGTATCTGGCCCGGCTCGAGCTTTCGACCGGCGGCGTGATCGGCGCCACCATCCCCGGCATTCCCGCGATCCTGACCGGGCGCAGCGACCAGCTTGGCTGGGGCATCACCGCCGCCTTCGCCGATGACGAGGACCTGTTCGTCGAGGAACTTGATCCGAAAACGCCCGAGCGTACCGCAGCCCCGAGGGTGGGCGAGTTCACCACCCGCAAGGTGATCGTCACGGTCAAGGATGCCGCGCCGATCACCCTCACCCTGCGCTGGACCGAAAACGGCCCGGTGCTGCCGTCGGATCACTTCGATCTGGGCAAGATCACCCCGCCCGGCCATGTGATCAGCCTGGGCTGGTCGGCGCTGTCGACCGCCGACACCTCGATGAGCGCGGCGCTGAAGATCATGCAATCGAAAACCGTGCCCGAGGCGGTGGCGGCGGGCGAAGGCTTCCTTGCCCCCGCGCTCAATCTGACGCTGGCCGATGCGACCTCGGTCGGGCTGGTGACGCTCGGCGCACTGCCGCTGCGCGATCCGGCCAATGCGACCGAGGGGCGGATGCCGCAACCGGGCTGGGTCATGGCGAACCGCTGGCACGGGCGGCTGCCCTATGACAGCAATCCGCGCCTGCTCGACCCCGAGGGCGGGATCGTGGTGAACACCAACAACAAGCTGATCGACCGGCCGTTTCCGCTGCATGTCAGCCACGACTGGGGCGACAGCCAGCGCGTCGCGCGCCTGACCCGGCTGATGGGCGAGCGCGAAGTGCATTCGCGCGAAAGCTTCATCGCGGTGCAGACCGACACGGTTTCCCCGGCCGCGCGCGGGCTTCTGCCGCTGGTGGGCGCCGATCTGTGGTTCACCGGCACCCCCGCGCCCGAGGGCACGCCCGAGCGGTTCCGCCAACGCGCGCTGGAACTTCTGGCCGCCTGGGATGGCGACATGAACGAACACCTGCCCGAGCCGCTGATCTATGCGGCCTGGATGCGGGAATTTCAGGACCGGCTGATCCGCGACGAGCTGGGCCCGGAGCTTGCGGCGAAATTCATCCATATCGAGCCGCTCTTTCTGGAAAAGGTGCTGCGCAACGTCGATGGCGCCGCGCGCTGGTGCGACGTGCTGCAATCGGCGCCCTCGGAAAGCTGCACCGACATCGCCCGGGTGTCGCTCGATGCGGCGCTGCTGGAGCTGAAAGAGAAATACGGGCCGCAGATCGAAAGCTGGCGCTGGGGCGACGCGCACGAGGCCCGGCACGATCACGCGGTTCTGGGGCGCAATCCGCTGCTCGGCTGGCTGATGAACATCCGGCAATCGACCTCGGGGGGGGATTTCACCCTCAACCGCGGCCTGACCGCGGGCAGCGGCCCCGATCCCTTCGCCAATGTCCACGGCGCGGGCTATCGCGGCGTCTATGATTTCGCCGACCCGGATTCCTCGGTCTTCATCATCGCCACCGGGCAATCGGGGCATCCGTTCTCGTCCCATTACGACGATCTGGCCGATCTGTGGCGGCGCGGCGAATATGTGCCGATGTCGCTCGATCCGGCGCTTGCCCGCGCGGCCGCCGCGGGCATCACCCGGCTGGAACCCCTCGGCGCCTCCGAGTAAGCGCGAAAGGGCGTATTTGCACCAAGAAGAAACCGCAGCTTTTTCTTGGCTTAAATACGCCCTTTTCAAGGGCTTGCGAAGCAAAGCTAAAGTGCGGCGAACTTCGACTTCTGCGCCTCGGTCCAGCGCAGCCGCAGCTGCCAGCCCTCTTCGCCCTGCAGCTCGGTTCGGATCACGCCCTGGGCATGCAGCCAGGCATGTTCCTTGCCCGCGGTGAAGGGCAGATCCAGATCTTCCTCGATCCAGGCCTCGCCCAGACGCGCCTCGATCGCCGCCACCAACGCGCCGATCCCTTCGCCCGAGAGCGCCGAGACCGCCTGCACGTCCGAGCGCCGCGCGTCCTGCGCCAGCAGGCCTTGCCGCACCGCTTCGGACAGGGCATCGATCTTGTTCCAGACCTCGATCAGCGCCACATCCTCGGCCACGCCAAGGGATTCGAGGATCTCGCCGACATCTTCGGCCTGTTCCTCGGTCTCGGGGTGGGAAATGTCGCGCACATGCAAGATCAGATCGGCTTCCAGCACCTCTTCCAGCGTCGCGCGGAAGGCCGCCACCAGCTCATGAGGCAGATCCGAGATGAAGCCCACGGTATCCGACAGGATGATGCGGCGCCCCGAGGGCAGCACAAGGCCGCGCATGGTCGGGTCGAGCGTGGCGAAAAGCATGTCTTTCGCCAGCACCTCTGCCCCGGTCATGCGATTGAAAAGCGAGGATTTTCCGGCGTTCGTATAGCCCACCAGCGCGACGATGGGAAAGGGCACCTTGCGCCGGGCCGCGCGGTGCAGCTCGCGCGTTTTCACCACCTTCGCCAGCTGCCGTTTCAGCCGGATCACCTGATCGTCGATCGCGCGCCGGTCCGCCTCGATCTGGGTCTCGCCCGGACCGCCGACAAAGCCGAAGCCGCCGCGCTGCCGTTCAAGGTGGGTCCAGGCCCGAACGAGCCGGGTGCGCTGATAGGACAGCGCCGCCAGTTCCACCTGCAGCACGCCTTCGCGCGTGCGCGCCCGGTCGGCGAAGATTTCCAGGATCAACCCGGTCCGGTCCAGAAGCTTGACGCCCCATTCCTTTTCCAGGTTGCGCTGCTGGATCGGCGACACCGGGCCGTCGACCAGCACCAGATCGACCTCGGCCGCCTGCAGACGTTCCTTCAATTCGGCCATCTTGCCGGTGCCGAAAAGATGCCCGGCATGGGGTTTCGGCAGGCGCACGATCTCGTGGCCCATGATCTGCAGATCAGGCAGCGCGGCCGCCAATGACACCGCCTCGGCCAGCCGCAATTCCGGTTCGCGCCGGGCATCGACCGCCTTCAGGTCCGGGTGCAGCACCCAGACGCGGGTCGGACGGTCTTTGGAAAGGATGGGATCGCTCAGTCTTCGCCCTCGTAAAGAGAGATCGGCGAGCCGGGCATGATCGTCGAAATCGCGTGTTTGTAGACCAGCTGCGATTGGCCGTCGCGGCGCAGAAGCACGCAGAAGTTGTCGAACCAGGTGATCACGCCTTGCAGTTTCACCCCGTTGATGAGGAAGATCGTGACCGGAACCTTGGTCTTGCGGACGTGGTTGAGGAAGGCGTCCTGAAGGTTCTGTTTGTCGGCAGCCATTTTTTCTTATGCCTTTTTTTCTGTCTTGTCCTGTCGCGCGGGGCCGGTTTCGGTCTCCCAAAGCAAGTATGCGCAAAGGTGCAAGAGATTCCAGCCAAAAAGCAGAGACTTGCGCCCGGGGCACGGAATTTGACGTTTCCTGTCGCCCGCGGGGCGCAGTCGGGGGCCCGTCCGGCCCCCGCAGCCTCAGACCTCGTCGCCCGCGGCCTCGATTTCGTCCTCTTCGGTCTCGTCGAAGCCCGCCCCGCCGCGCCCGGATTTCGCCGAGGTGACGACGCCCAGCGATTTCAGCTTGCGGTGCAGCGCCGAGCGTTCCATGCCGACAAAGGCCGCCGTGCGCGAGATGTTGCCGCCAAAGCGGTTGATCTGCGTCAGCAGATATTCGCGCTCGAAGAGTTCCCGCGCCTCGCGCAGGGGCAGCGACGCCAGCTGACCGCCGAGCACGATCCGCCCCTCCTCGGGCAGGGCCGCATTGCCCGGCAGCTCGCGCGCCTCGATCGGCCCGGTGCCGTCGCCGAGGATCAGCACCCGCTCGATCACGTTGCGCAATTCGCGGATGTTGCCCGGCCAGTCCATCGTCTGCAGGCTGGCCACCGCTTCCTCGGAGAGCGGCCGCAGCGCCAGACCCTGGGTGCGGTTGAAGACCTCGATGAAATGCGCCGCGATCAGCGGCACATCCTCGCGCCGTTCGGCCAGGGACGGCACGGCGATCGGCACCACGTTGAGCCGGTCGTAAAGCTCCTGGCGGAAGCGTCCGGCGGCGATCTCGGCGGTCAGGTTGCGCGTGGTCGAGGAAATTACCCGCAGATCGACCCGCACCTTGTCAGAGCCGCCGACGCGGGAGAATTGCTGCTCGGTCAGCACGCGCAGGATCTTTGATTGCGTGCCAAGCGGCATCTCGGCCACTTCGTCGAAATAGATCACCCCGCCATGCGCTTGTTCCAGAAGGCCTTTTTCAATCCCGCGTTCCGCGGTTTCGCGGCCGAACAGCACCTCTTCCATGCGTTCGGGGGCGATCGTCGCGGAATTCACCGTGACAAAGGCCGCCGCCGCCCGGGTCGAATGCTGGTGGATGTAACGCGCCGCCGATTCCTTGCCCGAGCCAGGATCGCCGGTCAGCATCACCCGCCCGTTCGATTTCGTCACCTTGTCGAGCTGGTCCTTCAGCCGCCGGAACGCCGCGGAAGTGCCGATCATGTCCCCGGAATGCAGATCCCGCCGCCGCAGGCTGGAATTTTCCCGCCGCAGCCGGCTGGTTTCCATCGCCCGCGAAATCACCACCATCAGCTGGTCGATGTTGAAGGGCTTCGAGATGAAATCGTAAGCGCCCTGCTTGATCGCGGCGACCGCGATCTCGATATTGCCATGGCCCGAGATGATGATGATCGGAATGTCCGGGTTGTCGCGCTTCACCGTCTTCAGGATGTCGATGCCGTCCATCCGGCTGTCCTTGAGCCAGATGTCGAGGATCATCAGCGCCGGGGCCTCGGTGTTGATCGCCTCCATGCAGGCGTCGGAATTGGCCGCCGTCCGCGTCGCATAGCCCTCGTCCTTGAGGATGTCGGCGATCAGGTCGCGGATGTCCTTTTCGTCATCGACGATGAGAATGTCGCTCATGGCTCACTATCCTTGATGGCGCGCAGCCCGGAACGGGCGCGAGGCAGTCTGATTTCGGCACAGGCGCCGGGACGGGCGCCCGGGCCAAAGGCGGGGGCATCGGTCAGAACCAGCATGCCGCCATGTTCCTCGATGATCTTCTTGACGATCGACAGGCCAAGCCCGGTGCCCTTGGCGCGGGTCGTCACATAGGGTTCAAAGAGCCGCGCCCGGTCGGGCGGCAGGCCGATGCCATTGTCCATGATCCGGATCTCCACCGCTTCGGGCTCGGCGGTCAGGCGGACGCGGACCTGCGGCGCGTAGCCTTCGGGGGCGCCCTTTTCGATCAGGCTTTCGATCGCCTCGCCAGCGTTCTTGATCAGATTGGTCAGCGCCTGGGAAATCATCGTCGCATCCAGTTCGACCACCACCGGCCCCTCGGGCAGATCGGCGCTCAGCTTCGCCCCGTGCAGCGAACCTTCCTGCAACAGCACCGCATCGCGGGTCAGCGCCACGATGTCATGGTCGCGCCGGTCCGGTTCCGGCATCCGGGCAAAGCGCGAGAATTCATCGACGATCCGGCGCAGATCATCGGTCTGGCGCACGATCACCCCGGTCAGTTGCTCCAGCGCCTCGGCCTCCTCGGGGGCAACCTGACGGGTGAACTTGCGCTTGATCCGCTCGGCCGAAAGCTGGATCGGCGTCAGCGGGTTCTTGATCTCATGTGCGATCCGCCGCGCCACGTCGCCCCAGGCCGCCATCCTTTGCGCCGAGACCAGCTCGGTCACGTCGTCAAAGGCGACCACATAGCCCTCGCGCTGCCCCGAGGCGCGTCGTTCGGCCATCCGCACCAGCAGGCTTTCCAGACGCCCCTCGCGGGAGACCCGCACCTCTTCTTGCACGACCGCATGAAGACCGTCCTGCAACTTCTGGAAAAGCGAGGCGAATTCCGGAACGGCCTCGGCCAGCGGGCGATCGGTGTCGCGCGCGGCGGTCAGCTTCAGGATCCGCACCGCCGAAGGGTTGAGAAAGTCGATCCGCCCTTCGGCATCCAGCCCGATCACCCCCGACGTGACCGAAGACAGAACGGAATCGAACATCCGCCGCTGCTCGTCGGTCTCGCGGTGCGAGGCGACCAGTTCGGCGCGCTGCCCCTTGAGCTGGCCGGTCATCCGGTTGAAGACCTGTCCCAGCGTGGCGATTTCGTCATCGCCCTCTTCCTCGATCACCCGCGCATCGAGATCGCCCGCGCCGACCCGCTCGGCCGCCGCCGCCAGCCGCCCGATCGGGCGCGAGAGCCGCTCGGCAAACCAGAGCCCGGCCCAGATCGCCGCCAGAATCAGGATCAGCGCGAACGCGACATAGATCAGCCCGAATTCGAACAGAACCCGCCCGCGCGAAGTCTCAAGCTGTTGATAAAGATGGACAGTTTCGCGCGTATTGTCGAGCAGTGACAGGATCTGGCCATCGACCGCGCGCGAGACATAGAGATAGCGGTCGACATAGGCATCAAGCTTGATCAGCGCCCGGAATTCCGAATTCGACCAATCCTCGATCAGGACGGTGTCGCCCTTGGCCGCGGCGACCACCTTTTCCGGCGCCGGGGTTTCATAGTCGAAAAGATAAGAGCGATCGCCGCGGGCGACGATCGCCGCGCCGCCATCGATCACATAGGCTTCCTTGAGCCCGCGCTGAATGCCCTGCTGCCCCGCCACCAGCCATTCGCGCAGATCGCCGTCATCGGCAAAGGTCGCCGCCTGACGGCGCAGGTTGAGAAACCCGGCCAGCGCCCCGGCATCCTGGACCAGATCGTGGCGGTGTTCCTCCTGATAGGCTTCGGCGGCCGAGAGCGAGGTGCCGACGACCGAGCGCACCCGGTCGGAAAACCAGCCCTCCAGCCCGATGTTGACGGTCAGCCCGGCAAAGAGCGCCACCAGCACGGTGGGCACCAGCGCGATTCCGGCAAAGACCCCGGTCAGCCGCAATGTCAGCCGCGAGCCCGTCGCCCGCGCACGCCGCGCCGCCATCATCTGCGTCAGGCGCAAAAGGATCAGCCCGGCCAGGACGAGGAAATAGATGAAGTCGCCCAGAAGCGTCAGCCGCAGCGCGATGCTGTCGGCGCCCTGCCCCAAAGGCCCGAGCACGACAAAGGTGATGATCGCCAGCGCCGGACCCAGCACCGCAAGGCCAAAGACGAAGCCGCTTTGCACCCGGCGCAGGCGCCGCAGCCGCGCCAGCTTCTCCCAAGCTGAGCCACTCCTCGTCATGGACACGACGGGTCCCCCGGTTCTCCGCCGCGGCGAATCCCGTGAGGTGGATTTGCCACAATTACCTGTGGCCCATTTACATCAGTTTGCGCCGCCTTGTCACCTGAATATCCAGATCGGTGATCTTTTTGCGCAAGGTATTGCGGTTGATCCCCAGAAGATCGGCACATTTGGCCTGGTTGCCGCCGGTGGCATCCAGCGCGATCTCGATCAGCGGCGCTTCCATTTCCGCCAGAATCCGGTCGTAAAGCCCGGGCGGCGGCAGGTTGCCGCCGTGCAGGTCGAAGTAGCGCCGCAGATGCCGGGCGATCGAGGCGGAGAGTTTCTCGCCCTCGCCGCCCGCGCCGCGCAGCGCGTCGACCGCGGGCTGGTTGCCCAGAACGAACTCCACCTCGGTCCGGGTGATTTCCTCCTCGGAGGCCGTCACGACGAGCCGCCGCACGGTGTTTTCGAGCTGGCGCACATTGCCCGGCCAGGCATAGGCCCGCACCAGCCCCATCGCCTCGGCCGAGAAGCGGCGCATGCCGAGACCGTCGCGCTCGGCCCGGCCCAGGAAATGCTCGGCCAGCAGCGGGATGTCCTCGACCCGCTCACGCAGCGCGGGCACGGCCAGCGTCACCCCGCCCAGACGGTAGTAAAGATCCTGCCGGAACCGGCCCGCCTCCATCAGCGCGCCCAGATCGACCTGCGTCGTCGCCATGATCCGCGGCGCGGGATCGGGCAGCGCATCCAACATCCGCACGATCCGGCCCTGCGTCTCGTCGTCGTAATCGCCGACCTCGTCAAAGACGAGCGAGCCGCCCTTGACGCGCGCCAGAAGGCTTGAGGGCCCGTCCGCCCCCAGCAGATCGGCCGCCTGCGCCACCACGAAGGGCAGCGTGCGACGGTCGGAGAAATCGTGAATGGCCTTTGCGATCAGCGATTTGCCGGTGCCGGATTCGCCCATGATCATCACCGGCAGATCGGCATTCATCACCCGCGCCACCAGCCGGTACAGCGCCTGCATCGCCGCCGTGCGCCCGACCAGCGGCAGATCGGTGCCCTCGGGGCGCGAGGTCTCGATCACCTTCGGCACCACCTGCGCGCGGCGCTTGAGTTCCAGCGCGCGGGCCGCCCGTTTCATCAGATCGGGCAGATCGAAGGGCTTGGGCAGGTAATCATAGGCATCGGCCTCGGCCGCCTGAATCGCCGTCATGATGGTGTTTTGCGCCGAGATCACGATCACCGGCAGGCCCGGCCGTTCCCGCGCGATCCGCGGCAGCGCCTCGAGCCCGTTGCCGTCGGGCATGACCACGTCGGAAATCACCAGATCGCCCTTGCCCTCCTCGACCCAGCGCATCAGCGTCATCAGGGACGCCGTCGCATGGACCTTGCAGCCGGCGCGGGTCAGCGCCTGGGTCAGAACGGTGCGGATCGTGCGGTCGTCGTCGGCGACGAGAACGGTGCCATCCATCTGTCAAAGCTCCTTCGGGGCGACGGGCAAGGAAATGCGGAAAAGGGTGCGGCCGGGGGCGCTTTCGACGCTGATCCAGCCATTGTGTTCAGAGATGATCTTTGACACCAGCGCCAGGCCAAGGCCGGTGCCGTTCTCGCGTCCGGAAACGAAGGGTTCAAAGATCGAGCTGGCGATATCGGCCGGAATGCCCGGACCGTCGTCGATCACCTCGACCTGCAGCGGCAGGCGCTGCCCGCCGCCATCGGGCCGCCGCAGCCGCAGCGCGTAATCGTAAAAGGTGCGCAGCCGGATCGTGCCTTGTCCCTTCGCGGCCTCGGAGGCGTTCTTCAAAAGGTTCAGGAACACCTGTGTCAGCTGGTCGGCATCCCCCAGCGTCGGCGGCAGCGACGGGTCGTAATCCTCGACGATCAGCATATGCGCGCCAAAGCCGACGCCCGCAGATTTCCGTGCCCGATCAAGCACATCGTGGATGTTGACCGGTTTCATCTCGGGCGGGCGGACATTGCCGAACTGCTCGACCTGTTCCAGCAGTTTCACGATGCGGCGGGTTTCATCGACGATCAGATCGGTCAGCTCCAGATCCTCGCCCGAAAGCCCCATCGACAAAAGCTGCGCCGCCCCCGCGATCCCCGCCAGCGGGTTCTTGATCTCATGCGCCAGCATCTCGGCCATGCCGATCGCCGAGCGCGCCGCCGATTTCACCATGCTGGCCCGGCCCAGCCGGTCGGCGATCTCGCGCGGCGAAATCAGCAGCAGCACCGTTTCCGGATCGTCGGCGATCGGCGCGGCCTGCAGGTTGCATTGCACCGGCGCGCGTTCGCCCGTCGTCAGATCGACGTCGTTGACGAAAAGCGCGGACCGATTCTTGCGCACCCGGGCAAAGATTTCCTCGAGCGGGGCGGAAATCGCCAGCCGCTCGCCAAGCGCCTGCCCCTTCAGCGCCCGCGCCGACAGGTTGAGGAAAAGCTCGGCCGCCGGGTTGATCTCGATCACCCGGTCGTTGACGTCCAGCATCAGCGCGGGCAGCGGCAGCGAGTTCCAGATGATGCCGGGCGGGGGCAGGTTCATGCGGCCTCCCTTTCGGAAAAGGCGCTGCGGATCAGCGCAAGCGTGGCAGCGGGATCGGTCGCACGCATCATTTCGGCGCGCAGCGGCGCGGCGGCGGCCTCGGCATACCAGCCCAGATGCTTGCGCGCGATGCGCAAGCCCAGATCGCGGCCGTAAAAACTGAGGATCGCCTCGTAGTGCTCTGACACGAAGTCGGAAAATTCGGAACCGGAGGGAAGTTTGGGATCTGCTTTGCCAAAAAGCGCGGCGGCGATCTGCGCCAGCCGCCAGGGCGCCCCCTGCGCGCCGCGCCCGACCATCACGCCCGCGGCGCCGCTCTGATCCAGCGCCCTCCGCGCCGAGGCGGCATCGGTGATGTCGCCATTCGCCACCACCGGCACCGAAACCGCCGCACGCACGGCCGCAATCGCCCGCCAATCCGCCGCGCCGGTGTAGAACTGCATCCGGGTGCGGCCGTGAATGACGATCATCTTCACCCCGGCCGCTTCGGCCCGGGCGGCGATCTCGGCCGCGTTCAGCTGGTCTTCGTCCCAGCCCAGCCGCATCTTCAGCGTCACCGGCAGATCGACCGCGCCCACCACCGCCTCGATCAGCCGCAAGGCATGATCGGGATTGCGCATCAGCGCCGCGCCCGAAAGCCCGCCCGTCACCTTTTTCGCCGGACAGCCCATGTTGATGTCGATGATCTCGGCGCCCATGTCGGCGACGATCTTTGCCGCCTCGGCCATCGGCGCCGCTTCTCGGCCCGCCAGCTGCACCGAGGTCGGCAGACCGGCCGTCAGTTCCGCCTGCGCCTTGGCCCGGACCGAGGGCTTGGCGGTCAGCATCTCGCCGCTGGCCACCATTTCCGACACGACAAGCCCCGCGCCGAACCGCGCCACCATGCGCCGGAACGGCAGATCGGTGATGCCCGCCATCGGCGCCAGAAGCACCGGAGGGTCGAGGCGAAGGCTATCGAGGCTGATCGTCACTTGGTCTCTCTCTTGCAACTGCTCAAGGAAGTAGCGACAGGCGCCGGGAATCACAATTGCGTCCGGTGATCTGACCCATCACCCGGGCGAGAAAAATCGGCATCCGCACAAAATATAGGCAATCAGCTGCGGCTCTGTGTGCATTGCGCCCGCGCGGCGCATGTCCTAAGCCTTTGGCAAGCAAGGAGGCATCATGACGGTTGCGGTGATCATCGTCGCGGCGGGTCGCGGCACGCGGGCGGGCGAAGGCCTGCCGAAACAATGGCGCGATCTGGCCGGGCGGCCGGTTCTGGCACAGACGGTCGCGGCTTTCGCGGGGCTCGGCCGGATTCTGGTCGTGCTGCATCCCGACGACATGGGGCTTGGCATGGATTTGCTGGGCGGCTCGGTCGTGCTGGTCGCGGGCGGATCGACGCGGTCGGAAAGCGTGAAGAATGCGCTCGAGGCGCTGGAAGGCTCGG
Organism: Rhodobacter capsulatus SB 1003; assembly: GCF_000021865.1. Lineage (NCBI taxonomy): Bacteria > Pseudomonadati > Pseudomonadota > Alphaproteobacteria > Rhodobacterales > Rhodobacter > Rhodobacter capsulatus. The sequence goes on along the minus strand of NC_014034.1, from coordinate 1,938,028 downwards.
ATGTGACGCGGGTCCTGATCCATGACGGCGCCCGGCCGCTGGTTCCGGCCTCGGTCACCGCCGCGGTTCTGGCCGCCTTGGAGACCACGCCGGGGGCTGCGCCCGCGCTGGCCGTGACCGATGCGCTGTGGCGTGGCGAAGCCGGTCTGGTCGCGGGCACGCAGGACCGCGAGGGGCTTTACCGGGCGCAGACGCCGCAGGGCTTCCGCTTCCCCGAGATTCTGGCGGCGCATCGCGCCCATCCGGGCGGGGCCGCCGATGATGTCGAGGTCGCCCGTCACGCGGGGCTTTCCGTGGCGATCGTTCCGGGGCATGAAGACAATCTGAAGATCACCTATGCGCCGGATTTTGCCCGCGCCGAGGCGATATTGCGTGAACGAAAGGGGCTGACGATGGATGTGCGACTGGGCAACGGCTATGATGTGCACGCCTTCTGCGAGGGCGATCATGTGGTGCTGTGCGGGGTGAAGGTGCCGCATGTGAAGGCGCTTCTGGGCCATTCCGACGCCGATGTGGGCATGCATGCGCTGACCGACGCGATCTATGGCGCGCTGGCCGAGGGCGATATCGGCCGTCACTTCCCGCCCAGCGATCCGCAATGGAAAGGCGCCGCCAGCTGGATCTTTCTGGATCATGCGGCGAAACTGGCGAAGTCGCGCGGCTTCCGGATCGGCAATGCCGATGTGACGCTGATCTGCGAACGGCCCAAGGTCGGCCCGCATGCGGTCGCGATGGCGGCGGAACTCGCCCGGATCATGGAGATCGAGCCCTCGCGCGTGTCGGTCAAGGCCACGACCTCGGAGCGGCTGGGCTTTACGGGCCGCGAGGAAGGCATCGCCTCGATCGCCACCGTGACGCTGATCGGCGCGTAAGATGGCGGCCCGCTGGCTGCAGGCCATCACCACCTTCGGCTTCGTCGGCCGGTTGCGCCCGGCCCCGGGCACCTGGGGCACGGCGGCGGGTCTGGCCCTGCTCTGGGCCGTCGAGCGCTTTGCCGGATTTGGCCCGCTTGTGGCGGCAACGGCTGTGATCACGGCCTTGGGCTTCTGGGCCGTGGCGCGTGAATTGCGCGACCGCCCGGGCGAGGACCCGTCGGAAATCGTCATCGACGAGGTGGCGGGCATCGGCGTCGCGCTGATCTTCCCCGCCGCCGGGTTCTGGCTGCGGGACATGTCGATGGTCTGGCCGGGGCCGGTGGCGGCCTTTCTGTTCTTTCGGCTCTTCGACATCTGGAAGCCCTGGCTTGTCGGCCGTGCCGACCGTCGCGGCGATGCGGCGGGGGTGATGCTTGACGATCTCTGGGCGGGGCTCTTTGCAGGGATCTGCACCGTGATCGCGGCCGGTCTCTGGCATGGGTTGATCCGATGATCGCCGTGGAAGTGCTTGATGCGGCGCAAGAAAAGGGCATCCGCATCACCACGGCGGAAAGCTGCACCGGCGGCATGGTTGCCGCCGCCCTGACCGAGATCCCCGGATCCTCGCGCGTTTTCGAACGCGGTTTCGTCACCTATTCGAACGCCGCCAAGGTCGAGATGCTGGGCGTTTCGGTCGAGACACTCGAGGCCTTTGGCGCGGTTTCCGAACAGGTGGCGCGCGAAATGGCCGAGGGCGCGCTGGCCCGGTCCGCCGCCGATCTGGCGGTGTCGATCACCGGAATCGCCGGTCCCGGCGGGTCCGAGTTCAAGCCCGAAGGCCGCGTCTGTTTCGGCCTCGCCCGCCGCGGGGGGCCGACGCACACCGAAACGCAAGAGTTCGGCGCCCTTGGCCGGTCCGCGGTCCGGGAAAAGTCCCGCGATCACGCCCTGTCGCTGCTGGCCGCTGCGCTTTCGTAATCCGCCACAATTCCCGGCTTGGTGCAAAAATTGCGCCCAATCCTTCAGCAACAAGAATACGCCCATGAATTAAGCGCATATTGTCGCCCCTCGCGCCTTTTCATGGCGGTTTCGGCATGCTTCGCCGCTGCCGAACCGACGAGGAGGATTCGGGATGAACGGGGCAGATACGGCCTGGGTCAGCATGGCGACGGCACTCGTGCTGTTGATGACGCTGCCGGGCCTTGCGCTTTTCTATGGCGGGCTGGTGCGGGCCCGCAGCGTATTGTCAATCTTCATGCAGTGCTTCGCACTTGCCGCCGCGATGAGCCTTTTGTGGTTGCTTGCAGGCTATTCGATCGCCTTTGGCGATGTCGGCGGCCTCTGGGGCGGTCTGTCGCGTCTGGGGATGATCGGGGTCACCGCAGACGATCTGCGCGGCACCCTGCCCGAGATCCTGTTCTTCGCCTTCCAGATGACCTTCGCTGTGATCACACCAGCGCTGATCCTTGGCGCCTTTGTCGAGCGGGTGAATTTCTGGTGGGTTTTCACCTTTTCGGCGGTCTGGATGCTGCTGGTCTATGCGCCGGTGGCGCATTGGATCTGGGGCGCGGGCTTTCTGTCGGACGGCGGGATCTTCGGCGAAAAAGGCACGCGGGATTTCGCCGGCGGCATTGTGGTGCATGAAACCGCGGCGCTGGCGGCCTTGTTGCTGGCGGTGATGATCGGGCCGCGCCGCAACCGCCACACGCCGCCGCACAATCCCGGCATGGTGGCGATCGGCGCGGGGCTTCTTTGGGTTGGCTGGTTCGGCTTCAATGGCGGTTCAGAACTTGCCGCCGACGGCACGGCCGCGATGGCGATCACCGCCACGCATCTGAGCGCCGCCGCCGCTTCGCTGTCCTGGATGTTCTGGGAAAGGCTCAAGTTCGGCCGTGCCTCGCTCGTGGGCATCGTCACCGGCTCCATTGCGGGCCTTGCTTCGGTGACCCCCGCCTCGGGCTATGTCTCGCCGCTGCAAGCGGTGATTATCGGCACGGTCGCGGGCATTCTGTGCCAGGAATCGGTGCTGATCGTGCGCGAACGGCTCAAGCTGGACGATTCGCTTGATGTCTTCGCCGTGCATGGTGTCGGCGGCATCTTCGGAACGATCATGGTCGCGGTCTTTGGTGCAGCAAGCTTTACCGCGCAGCTCGGGGCCCTTCTGATCGTGGGCCTTTACACGATCGCCCTGACCTGGGGCATTGCCCGCGCCGTCGCGCTGGTCTTTCCGATGCGCGTGGACAAGGAATCCGAGACCAACGGTCTGGACATTTCGACCCATGGCGAACGCGCCTACGACTTGAACTCCTGATCGCAAGCCCTTGTGTGAAAACAGAAAGGCCGCCAAAGGGCGGCCTTATTCATCTGCAGGCGCCCCGCAGGTTCAGCTTTGCACCCGGCCGGACCAACCGTAAAGCGCGATCGCCCGATCTTCGAAAGCCTTCACGATCATCCGCATCGCCTGATCGAAAACGATACCGATAACCCCCTGCAGCAGCGCATTCTTGAATTCGAAATCGACGAAGAAATCGACCTCGCATCCCCCGGGACGATCCGAGAACTGCCACCAGGAATGCATGTGCTTGAAAGGCCCGTCGAGATATTGCGTATCGACGCGAAAGTTGTCGGGATCCAGCACGACACGGGATCCGAAGCGTTCGCGGAACACCTTGAACGAGATCACCAGATCCGCTTCCATCAATTCGGTGCCCGGACGCGGCCCGGGCTTGCGGGCGCGGATGCGGGCGGCGGAATTCCAGGGCAGAAATTCCGGATACCGCGCGACGTCGGCCACAAGCGCATACATCTGCGCCGCCGAATAGGGCATGAAACGCTGTTCGGTGTGCCGCGGCATCGTGCCCGCCTCCCTTTTCCCGCGCCTCTTCTTGCGATAAAGCAACCGAATTGCAAGGGCCGAGAGGCCGCAGGAGGAACGATGTCGCAAAGCGGTTACGTAATCGACCAGATGATCTCGGCCAAAGCCATCGCGGCCCGGGTCGAGGCACTTGGCGCCGAAATCACCGAGGCCTTCAAGGACACCGACCGTCTGGTGGTGGTGGGCCTGTTGCGCGGCTCCTTCGTCTTCATCGCCGATCTGATCCGGGAAATCGGCGTGCCCTGCGAGGTCGATTTCCTTGAGGCCTCAAGCTATGGCAACGAGACCACCTCAACCCGAGAGGTCCGCGTTCTCAAGGACTTGCGCGGCATAATTGGCGGACGCGACGTGCTGGTCGTGGAAGATATCATCGACACCGGACATACGATTTCGAAAGTGATGGAGATGTTGCGGGCACGCGCACCGCGGCGGATCGAATGCTGCGCCATGCTCGACAAGCCGTCGCGCCGCGAGGTCGATGTGAAGGCGCGCTGGACCGGTTTTGAGATCCCCGATGAATTCGTTGTCGGCTACGGGCTCGACTATGCGCAAAACCACCGCAACCTTCCCTTCATCGGCACGGTCCGCTTCACCGATCCGCAGAAGTGATCACGGTTTTCCTGCCGGGGCCCGCCACAGGCCCCGGTACGAAGACGCAGGATCTAATCCGCCGTCCCGGCCAGAAGCGGGTCGATCTTTTTCGTGATCACATCCTCGGTCAGCGGCCCGGCAATGCGGGTCAGGATGCGCCCCGCACCATCGACCACGAAGGTCTCGGGCACCCCGGCCACGCCCCAATCCAGCCCCATCTTGTTGCCCGGATCGGCGCCAAGCCTGGTGTAGGGGCTGCCCATCTCGGCCAGGAACCCCTGCGCCTGGTCGGGCGTGTCCTTCCAGTTCACACCCATAATCTCGATTCCGTCCTGTTTCAGACCGATCAGATTCGGATGTTCGACCCGACAGGGCGCGCACCAGGAAGCCCAGAAGTTCACCAGCTTGATCTTGCCGTCGCGCAGATCAGCATCGGTGAAGGGCGCCTCCGCGCCCAGCGGTTCAAGCCGGACCGCGGGCGCCTCCTTGCCGGCAAGCGCGGTCGGCATGGCATTCGGGTCATTTTGCTGCATCGCGAAATAGCCCGCGCCAACAAAGCCCGCCATCACCAGCAGCGGAAGAAACATCAAGGGCTTAGCCATCGTTCTTCATCCGTTCTTCCTGGGCTTTCAACGCCCGTTTCACCTGCGCGCCGCGGATCAGCGTGGCCGCGATCAGCCCCGCCAGCAGCACAAGCGTCGCCCCCCAGGACGCAAGGATCGTGACGGCGTATTTTCCGAACTCCGGCATCATGCCATGCGCTCCCTTTGTTCCAGTGCCTTCAGACGACGGGCGCGGATCTCGGTGCGGGTACGCAACAGCAACAGAGCCACGAAGAGCATCCCGAAGCCCGCGATCGAGAGCACCAGGGGCTGCCAATAAACATCCGCAATATGCTCTTCCTTGTCGAGGCTGAGCGTCGAGCCCTGATGCAGGCCCTGGTTCCAGAAGATCGCCGCATAGCGCGACAGCACCGCAAAGACCGAGCCCACAAGACACAGAACCCCGGTCAGATCGGCGGCGGTATCGGGGTTCTCGATCGCTTCCCACAGCGCCATGTAGCCCAGATAGAACAGGAACAGGATCAGGAACGAGGTCAACCGCGGATCCCATTCCCACCAGGTTCCCCACATCGGCTGCCCCCAGAACGCCCCGGTGATCAGCGCGATCAGCGTCATCACCATGCCGATCGGCGCCGCCGCCTTCGCCGCCAGCGCCGAGACGTGATGACGCCGGATCAGCCAGATCAGCGAGGCGACCAGCATCATCACCCAGATGTTGATCGCCAGCGTCGCCGCCGGAACGTGGACATAGATCACCTTGACCGTCGCGCCGAATTCGGCCGCGACCGGGGTGAAGAAAAAGCCCCAGACGAGCCCGGGCAGCAGCGTCAGAACCGTCGCCGCCACGACCCAGGGCAAAAGCCGGCCCGAAGTCTGCATGAACTTGACCGGGTTCGCATATTCCCAGATCGACATCGGCTCTCCTCCCTCTCGCGTCCCGTCGGACATGTCATGCTTTGCCACGGCCCGGATTGACTCGCATCAATCTGGAATAAGTTTCACCGCAAATTGACCCGGATCGCCGCCGCCGAAGCAAAGGGCACCAAAGCCACCGTGGCCGCGGTGATCCCCGCCAGCATCGCCAGCGGCACTTCGATCGCCAGGCCCTCGGCGCCGCGCCGCACCAGTTCGGCGCCAAAGATCAGCGTCGGCACATAAAGCGGCAGGGCGAGCAGCGGCAACAGCAAGCCCCCCCGCTTCAGCCCCACCGTCAGCGCCGCGCCAAAGGTGCCCAGCACCGACAGCGCCGGCGTGCCCAGAAGCAGCGAGACCTCGAGCCAGAGATAGGCGGGCGCGGGCAAATGCAGCAGCACGGCGAATAGCGGCGCCGCCAGAACCAGCGGCAACCCGGTGGTGATCCAATGCGCCAGCGCCTTGATCGTCACCACCGCCTCCATCGGGATCGGCGCGGTGGCCAGAAGATCAAGCGAGCCATCCTCGAAATCGAGCGCAAAAATCCGGTCGAGCGACAGAAGACAGGCGAGCAAGGCGCCCAGCCACAGGATGCCGCTGGCGATCCGGGCCAGGATCTCGCCCTGCGGGCCGACGCCAAAGGGCACCAGCGTCACCACGATCAGAAAAAATGCAAGCCCGAGCCCGAAGCCGCCCCCGGCCCGGATCGCCAGCCGCAGATCCCGCGACAAAAGCGCCCTCATGACAAAATCCTCCGCCCACAGCCGATGTCGGCAAGAGCGTATTTGGACCAGGAAAAGGCCATGCGGTTTCTTCTTGGCACAACTACGCCCTTTTGCGGCAGGACTCGGGGGCCGCGGTTCACAGGAAGGCTCCGTCAAAGCCGTGATCGAAGGCGCCGCGATGGCCGCCCGCCTCGGGCGGACGCGCCTTGAACGGGGCAAGGTCCAGAACCCTCGCCTCGGACAGGCCCAGATCGATATGGGTCGCCATCAGCGCCGCCCCACCCGCCGCCAGATGCGCCCGCACGGCCTCGGCAAAAAGTGCCACCGAGGCGGCGTCGAGCGAGACCGTCGGCTCGTCCAGCACCCAGACCGGACGCCCGGTGACCAGAAGCCGCGCAAGGCCAAGCCGACGCTTTTGCCCCGCCGAAAGGCTTGCGGCGGCGCGGTGTTCCAGCGCGTTCAGGTTCATCCGTGCAAGCGCCGTCTCGACCGTGTCCGTCGCATGGATCGCCGCCCAGAACTGCAGGTTTTCGCGCACGGAAAGCGTGGCCTTCAGCCCGTCGGCATGGGCGGCATAGGCGATCCCCTCGGGCGGCATCGACACCCGCCCGGCCAGCGGCGGCTGCAGCCCCGCCAGCGTGCGCAAAAGCGTCGTCTTGCCGATCCCGTTCGGGCCGCGCAGCACCAGCGCATGGCCCGCGGCAAGCGAGAAGCTCACCCCCTCCAGCACGGCAAGACCGCCCCGGCTGACCGTGAGCTGATCGACGGCCAGCAGCGTCATGCCGTCGGCACCGCGCCCGGCATCGGCAAAAGGGCGGCGCCGACGCGGCGGCCCTCGGACAGAAGCACATTGTAATGACGCGCGGCAGAGGCGGTGGACATCGGCTCCGCCATCACCCCAAGCGCTTCAAGTTCCACCTGCAAGCCCTTGGGAAGATGGGCGATATCCGCGCCCATCCCGCACAGCAGCAGATCCACCTGCCCGGCCAGCGCGCGCAGCGCCGCAAGATCGTCGAAGCCGGTCCAGGGCATCGCCGCCTCGGCGTGGATCAAAAGCCCGCCGCGATGCACGGCCCCGGCAATGCGGAAAAAGCCGGGTCCGTAGCCGTCGATCGGCAGCGCGCCTGCGAAGCCCGGCTCACGGGGCGCCATCTTGCGCCCCGTTCGAGAAGAACTTGTCCGAGGGGTCCTTCTTCTCCTTGTTGCGGTCAAGACCGATGAACAGCACGATGTTCTTCGCCACATAGACCGAGGAATAGGTGCCGGTGAACACCCCCCAGACCATGGCGAAGACGAAGCCGCGGATCACGTCGCCGCCCCAGATCAGCATCGGCACCAGCGCCAGAAGCGTCGTCATGCCGGTCATCACCGTGCGCGAAAGCGTTTCGTTGACCGACAGGTTCATCACGTCGCGCAGCGGCATCGTCTTGTATTTGATCAGGTTTTCGCGCAGCCGGTCAAAGACGACGACGGTGTCGTTGATCGAATAGCCGGTGATCGTCAACAGCGCCGCCACCGTGGTCAGATCGAACTTCAGCTGCAGCACGGCGAAAAGCCCGACCGTCAGCAGCACGTCATGGACAAGCGCCACCACGGCGCCAAGCGCGAATTGCCATTCGAACCGGACCCAGATGTAGAACATGATCACCACGGTCGCCGCCAGAAGCGACCAGACCGCGGTCCAGACCAGCTCGCCCGAGACCTTGGGGCCGACGGATTCAAACGAGGTGATCTTCAGCGCCGGATCGACCGCGGTCAGCGCGGTCTCGACCTTGTTCACCAGCTCCTGGCCCTGCGCGCCCTGCCCCTCGGCGCCCTGCCCGTCCTCCTGCATCTGGATGCGGATCATCGCCACATGCTGATCTTCGCGGAAGCTGGGGTCGCGGACCTCGGAGATGATCACATCGCCAAGCTCGAGCGGCTCCAGCGCGGCCCGATAGACGCCGACATCGATCGCCGTCGTGGATTCGGTGCGGATCGTCGTGCCGCCCTTGAAGTCGATGCCGAAGTTCAGCCCGATCACCAGCGGCAGGATCACCGAGGCGATCATCATCACGATGGCCGCCCCGAAGGTCGCCCATTGCCAGCGGAAAAAGTCGAAGTTGGTCTTTTCGGGAACCAGTTTCAGACGGAAAGCCATGGTGGTTCCTCCTCAGATGACGATGGTCTTGGGACGACGCCAGCCGTACCAGATGACGATCATCAGCCGGACCACCCAGATCGCGGTGAAGATCGAGGCGGCGATGCCGATCATCGTGGTCACGGCAAAGCCGCGCACCGGCCCGGCCCCCAGCACGAACAGGATCGCCGAGGACAGGAACGAGGTCACGTTCGCGTCGATGATCGCCGACATCGCCTTGTCAAAGCCCAGCTCGATCGCGCGCACGGGCGATTTGCCCGACCGGATTTCCTCGCGCATGCGTTCGTAGATCAGCACGTTGGCATCGACCGAGGTGCCGATGGTCAGCACGATCCCGGCGATCCCGGGCAGGGTCATCGTGCCGCCGATCGCGCCCATCACGGCGAAGATGAAGGCAATGTTGATGAACAGCGCCACCGAGGAAAAGAAGCCGAAAAGCCCGTAGGAGGCGATCATGTAGGCCACGACCGCGACGAAGCCGATCACCGAGGCGACCATCCCCGCCTTGACGCTGTCGGCGCCCAGTTCCGGCCCGATCGTGCGTTCCTCAAGGAAGGTCATCCCCGCAGGCAGGGCGCCCGCGCGCAAAAGCAGCGCCAGATCCGTGGCTTCCTCGATGCTGAAACGGCCGGTGATGATCCCCGATCCGCCCGCGATATGCGCCTGGATCGTCGGTGCCGAAATCACCTTGCCGTCCAGAACGATGGCGAAGGGCTCTCCGATATGACCGGCGGTGTAATCGCCAAAGGCCCGGGCGCCGCTGACATTGAAGCGGAACGACACCGCCGGGGCGCCGTTGTCGTCGGTGGTCGGGCGCGCATCGGTCAGATCGTCGCCCGTCACCACCGGAACCTCGTCCAGCAGGTGATAAAGCCCCTGCCGTTCGGCATCGGGCAGAAGTTCATTGCCCGAGGCGACCGGCGCATTCGGGTTCGAGGTCGTGCTGAGCACCGGATGGAAGGTCAGCTTGGCGGTGGTGCCGATCAGATCCTTCAGCTCCTGCGCCGAGCCGATGCCGGGCACTTCGATCAGGATGCGGTCGGTGCCTTCGCGCATGATCGTGGGTTCGCGCGTGCCCGCCGCATCGACGCGCCGACGCACGATTTCCAGCGATTGCTGCATGGTGCGATCGTCGGTGGCTTTCTTTTCGGCCTCCGACAGCCGGAAGACGACGGTGTCGCCCTCGCCCGTCACCTCGTAGTCGGTCTGACCGACGCCGGTCAGGCTGACCACCGGGCTGGCCAGCGTCCGGGCCACTTCGACGGCGCGGGCGATCTGCGCGCGCTCGCCGATCTGGATGCGCAACTCGCCTTCGGGCGAGGGCACGCGCCGAATCGCGCCGATCGTGGCCCGCTCGGCGGCCAGAACCTTGCGCACCTCGGGCCAGAGCGCATCCATCCGGGCCTTGTAGACCTCGCCCAGATGCACCTCGGCCAGAAGATGCGCGCCGCCGCGCAGATCAAGCCCCAGATTGACCAGCGCCGAGGGCGCCCAGTCGGGCCAGGCGGCCTTGGCGGCCTCCTGGGTCTCGGTCATCGCCCCGGTCTTCTCGAAGGCGGAAACGGCGTCGTTATGCCCCTCGACGCGGGCATAGAACATGTTGGGCGCCGCCGTGATCAGCGCCGCAAGGCACAGACCCAGAATGACAAGACGCTTCCAAAGCGAAATCTGCAGCATGGCGGCGCGGCCCCGGTTCAGGTCAGCTATTGGCGGCCGGTTCGGTCTTCGACAGAACCTGCACGACGGCGCTGCGGATCATCCGCACCTTCATGTCCTTGGCGATCTCGACCTCGATTTCGCCGTCCTCGCGCAGATGCACGACCTTGCCGATGATGCCCGCCTGCGTCAGACCCATGTCACCACGCCGCAGCGCATCGACCATCGCCTTGTGTTCCTTGGCCTTTTTTTGCTGCGGGCGGATCAGCAGGAAATACATGATCACGAAGATCAGGATCAGCGGCACGAATTGGCCAAAGGCGGCCATGCCACCGGCGGCGGCAGAGGCATCCTGAGCATAGGCGGGAGAGACGAACATGGCATGGTCCTTTCGTTAGGGCCGTGGGGCGTTGCCCCGGTTTTCGGCGGGCACCCTAGCCGCGCCCCCCCGCAATGGCAAGGCGCGAGCGGCAGGCCGGGGCCGCGATCACGGTTGTGTCAGGAAAAAGGGGGCGCCGCCCCCTCTTCGGCTGCGCCGAAGTCCCCCCGCCTCAGCGGGCCGGAAGCGCGCGCTCGACCAGCCGGGCAAAGAAGCTGGCGCCGATCGGGGCGGCCTCGTCGTTGAAATCGAAGGCGGGATGGTGCAGCCCCGCCCCCGGCCCGGTGCCGAGGAACAGGTAAGCGCCCGGCCGCGCCTCGAGCATGTAGGAAAAGTCCTCGGCGCCCATTTCGCGCCCGGCATCATCCTTCACCGCTTCGGGGCCGGAGACCTCGCGCGCCACTTCGGCGGCAAAACGCGCCTTGTCGCCATCGTTGATGGTGGGCGGATAGCCCTTGTCATAGCGGATCTCGACCGAGACGCCAAAGGCGGCGGCCGTGCCTTCGACGATCTCGTGGAAGCGGCGCTCGACCATCGCGCGCACTTCGGGGGTGAAGGACCGGATCGTGGCGCAGAACCAGCCGGTTTCGGGGATGATGTTGTTCGCCGTGCCGACATGGATCTGCGTCACCGAGACGACCAGCTCATCCATCGCGAAAAGATTGCGCGAGACGATCGTCTGCAGCGATCCGACCATCGCGGTGATCGCCGGGATCGGGTCGATGCATTCATGCGGCGTCGCCCCATGCCCGCCGCGCCCCGTCACCGTGACCCAGGCGGTATCAACCGCGGCCATCAGCGCGCCCTGGGTGGTGTGGAAATGGCCAAAGGGCAGATTGGGCGCATTGTGGATGCCGTAAACCTCGGTGATGGCGAAACGCTCCATCACGCCTTCGCGCACCATCACCTCGCCGCCGCCGCCGTCTTCCTCGGCGGGCTGGAACAGAAGCGCCACGGTGCCCGCGAAATTCCGCGTCTCGGCCAGATATTTGGCGGCGCCCAGCAGCATCGCCGTATGGCCGTCATGGCCGCAGGCATGCATCTTGCCGTCGTGTTCCGAGGCATAATCGACCCCGGTGATCTCGTCGATCGGCAGCGCATCCATATCGGCGCGCAGCCCGATCACCGGCCCGTCCTGACGGCCCTTGATCAGCGCCACGATCCCCGAGGTGGCGATGCCCTCGTGGATCTCGTCCACGCCGATCTCGCGCAGCCGTTCGGCCACATAGGCGGCGGTCTTCGGCAGCTGGAATTCCAGTTCGGGGTGACGGTGCAGCCACTGCCGCCATTCCTTCATCTCGGGGGCAAGGGCGGCAATGCGGTTGATCACGGGCATGGTGGACTCTGGGTTTTGGAAAGCGATACTGGATTAGATGGACCTGCAGGGGGCAAGAGGCAATGGCGAAACCGACCGATCCGGGGATCTTCGTGCAAACCGACAGCGTGGGGGCGGAAACCGAGCGGCTGGCGGCGATCATGGCCTGTCTGCGCGATCCCGAGACCGGCTGCCCCTGGGATATCGAGCAGGATTTCGCCACCATCGCCCCCTATACGATCGAGGAGGCGCATGAGGTCGCCGATGCGATCGCGCGGCAGGCCTGGGGCGAATTGTCGGGCGAATTGGGCGATCTGGCGCTTCAGGTCGTCTTTCATGCGCAGATGGCGGCCGAGGCCGGGCATTTTTCGCTGCTCGATGTGCTGCGCGGGATCAATGCGAAGATGATCGCCCGGCATCCGCATGTGTTCGGGGACGAAAGCCGTGTGAAGAGCGCCGCGCAACAGACGGAAGACTGGGAGAAAATCAAATCCGCCGAGCGCGCGGCCAAGGCCGAGACCGGGGTGCTCGATGGCGTCGCGCTGGGGCTTCCGGCACTGACGCGGGCGCTGAAGCTGCAAAAGCGCGCGGCCCGGGTGGGGTTCGACTGGCCCTCGACCGCCGAGGTGGTGGCGAAGATCGTTGAAGAGGCGAACGAGCTGGTCGAAGCCCGTGATAAGCTGGGGGCCGAAGAGATCGCCGAGGAATATGGCGATCTGATGTTCGTGATGGTGAACCTGGGGCGGCATCTGGGGCTGGATGCCGAGGCCTGTCTGCGCGCGGCGAATGGCAAGTTCACCCGGCGGTTTGCCTTCATCGAGGCGGAACTGGCGAAGGCCGGCAAGCGGCCCGCCGACAGCGATCTGGCCGAGATGGACGCGCTTTGGGATGCGGCCAAGCGCAAGGGGCTGTAGGCGGGCTCTGCCCCGCACCCCGGGATATTTGCCGCAAGATAAAATCAGAACAGCGCCTTGCGCAGCATGTTCAGCGCGACCAGCATCAGAAACCCTGCGAAGAGGCGCTTGAGCGGTTTCGGATCCAGCCGATGCGCCAGCGCCGCGCCCCAGGCGGCGGTGACGACGGTGGTGGCGCCGATCACGACAAGGGCCGGAATGTTGATCGCCCCCAAAGTATAGGGCGGCGCGTTTTCGACCGGGGTCAGCAGAAAGGCCGCGGTCGAGGGCACCGCCATGATCGCGCCGAAACCCGCCGAGGTCGCCACGGCGCGGTGGATCGGGATGCCGTGCAGCGTCTGCATCGGCGTCGAGATCGACCCGCCCCCGATGCCGAGCAGCACCGAAACCGCCCCCATCAGCGGCCCGAACCAGAGCCGGAAGCCCCGCCCCGGCATCCCCTCGGCGATCCGCCAGCTTTGCTTGCCAAAGGCCATGTAAAGCGCGATCGCCATCACCAAAGTGCCGAAGATGATCGTCAGCGCATGGGTGTCGAGCCGCGTGACCAGAAACACCCCAAGCAGCGCCCCGCCCGCCACAGCGGGCGCCCAGTCGCGCAAAAGCTGCCAGTCGACCGCGCCCTTGCGGGCATGGGCGGTGACCGAACGGGTCGAGGTGATGATGATCGTCGCCATAGAAGTGGCGACGCAGACCTGCATCAGCCCCTCGGACCCATAGCCCAACCCGTTGAAAAGATAGAAGAAGGCCGGGACCAGAACGATGCCGCCGCCCACCCCCAGCAGCCCCGCCAGCACCCCCGCGACCGCGCCGACGGCCAGAAGGATCGCGATCAGCGGCAGGATCGTGGTCAGGTGGTCCATCTCACGCCTCTCGTGTCACTTCGGCCAGCGCCTGATCGTAAAGGGCCAGCCCCGCCCCGGGCCGGGTCGCCCCCTCGGACAGCACCCGCCGCCAGCCGCGCGCCCCGGGACGGCCGTGAAACAGGCCCAGCATGTGCCGGGTGATCTGGTGCAGCCGCCCGCCCGCCGCCAGATGATCGGCGATATAGGGCTTCATCGCCTCGGCCACCTCGACCGCCGAAAGCACCTCGCCCCGCCCCCAAAGCGCGACATCGGCGCCGGCCAGAACCTGCATCGGCTCCTGATAGGCGGCACGGCCGACCATCACCCCGTCCATCCCCGCGGCCAGATGCGTCTCGACCTGATCGAGCGTCGCAACCCCGCCGTTCAGGCTCAGATGCAGATGCGGAAATTCCCGCTTCATCGCATGGACCAGCGGATAATCGAGCGGCGGGATCTCGCGGTTTTCCTTGGGCGAAAGCCCCTGCAGCCAGGCCTTGCGGGCATGCAGGATGAACCGGGTGACCCCGGCCTCGGAGACGGTTTTCAGAAAGGCGGGCAGCACCTCCTCGGGCGACTGATCATCGACGCCGATCCGGCATTTCACCGTCACCTCGACCGCGGCCGCCGCCTGCATCGCCGCGACACAGCGGGCAACCAGATCGGGCGTTTTCATCAGCACCGCGCCGAAAGCCCCCGATTGCACCCGGTCCGAGGGGCAGCCGACATTCAGGTTGATCTCGTCATAGCCCCAGTCGCGGGCGATCCGCGTGGCTTCGGCCAGCTCGGCCGGGTCCGATCCGCCCAGTTGCAGCGCCACCGGATGCTCGACCGGGCTGAAATCCAGCAGCTGCGCCCGCTTGCCATGGATCACCGCCGGGGCGGTGACCATTTCGGTGTAAAGCAGCGCCTGACGCGACATCATCCGGTGAAAGACCCGGCAATGCCGATCTGTCCAGTCGAGCATCGGCGCAACGGACAGGCGCGCATGTGAGGAAACCCCCGCAAGGCCTTGTTTCACAGGCATTTCATCAACGGTGCCCGGGGGAGAGCTTGGCATCATCGAAGGTGTTTTCCGCTTTCAATGCCCCGGAAATCCGACATCCGTCCCGGGGCGATGCTGAATGTCGACAAGGGCAATCGCCTTTCGGGCGGGATCATAAAGAGCCCCGCAGGGATCGTCCACCGCCTTTGACGCAAGGAAAACCCCCGGACGCGCGGCGCCCGGGGGGAATGGCACTCTGGCAGGCGGTCTGACCCGCCCGGCTCTTACAGGAAGGCGTCCGGCACGGCGGCCTTTTTGCGGGCGACATATTCGGAGAGCGCCTCGTTGATCCCGGGATCGATCGCCGGGGCCTGATACTCGCCCAGCATCTTCTTCACCCGCACGCTGGCAAGCGTCGCGGTGTCGCGCGCGCCTTCCTCGTCCCAGGTTTCGAAGGGCTTGTAGTCGAACAGATCCGTCTTCCAGAACGCGTCCTTGAAATTCGCCTGGGTGTGAGAGCAACCAAGGAAGTGACCGCCCGGGCCAACCTCGCGCAGCGCCTCCATCGCCTGGCCGTTCGCGCTCATGTCGATGCCCGCCGCCAAACGGTGCAGCACGCCCAGCTGATCGGCATCCATCACGTATTTCTCGTAGGACGAGACCAGACCGCCTTCCAGCCAGCCGCAGGCATGCAGCATGAAGTTCACGCCCGAAAGCAGGCCGATGTTGAGCGTGTTCGCGGTTTCATAGGCCGCCTGCGCATCGGGCAGTTTCGAGCCGCAGAACGAGCCCGCCGAGCGGAACGGCAGGCCCATCCGCCGCGCCAGCTGCCCGGCGCCAAGGGTGATCTGCGCCGCTTCCGGCGTGCCAAAGGTCGGCGCCCCCGAATTCATGTCGATCGAGGTCACGAAGGCGCCGAAAATCACCGGCGCGCCCTTGCGGATGATCTGGCTGTAGGCGACGGCCACCATCACCTCGGCCAGAACCTGCGTCAGCGTGCCCGCCACCGTCACCGGCGCCATCGCCCCGCCGACGATGAAGGGCGAGACGATGCAGGCCTGGTTCGCGGCGGCGTAAACCTCCAGCGCATCCATCATGATCGGGTCAAAGGTCAGCGGCGAGTTGATGTTGACGAGCGAGGTCATCACCGTGTTCTCGTCGACGAATTTCTCGCCGAACAGGATCTTTGACATCTCGATCGAATCGACGCAGCGCGAGCGTTCGGTGACCGAGCCCATGAAGGGCTTGTCCGACAGCGTCATATGCGCGTGCAGCATGTCGAGGTGACGCTTGTTCACCGCCACGTCGGTCGGCTCGCAGACGGTGCCGCCCGAATGGTGCAGATATTTCGACATCTGCCCCAGCTTCACGAAATTGCGGAAGTCGGCAATCGTCGCATAGCGCCGCCCGCCTTCCAGATCGCGCACGAAGGGCGGCCCGTAAACCGGCGCAAGAACAAGGTTTTTCCCGCCGATGGTGACATTGCGATCAGGGTTGCGGGCATGCTGCACGAAGCTTGCGGGCGCGGTCTTGCACAGCTCGCGCGCAAGGCCCCTGGGGAAGCGGACCCGCTCGCCCTGCACATCGGCCCCCACCGCACGCCAGCGTTCCAGCGCCGCCGGGTTTTCGACGAAATTCACGCCGATCTGTTCCAGCACCGTCTCGGCATTGGCTTCGATCAGCTGCAGCGCTTCCTCGTTCAGGATCTCGAGGTTCGGAATGTTGCGCTCGATATATTTCGCGAATTCGACCCGCACCGCGGTGCGCTCGGCCCGCCGGGCCGCCCCGCCGCCGCCACGCGCCCGCCGCCCGCCTGCCGCCTGTTCGATCTCTTCGCTCATCGCGCACCTCCGCTTGGGTCTGACCCCGTTTTACCCGACGACGCTCCGCCGCCATGCGCGGTTTGCGACATCAGCGATAAAGAAGCGACCGACCGGCGTGGAACAGATGCACCTTTTCCGGTGCCGCGGTCAGGCGGACCGTCTGATGGCGCAGACCGGCATGAATGCCGGGCAGTTTCGCGATCACATGCGCCGCCCCCGGCTGCGCCGCGAAATAAAGCAGCGTCACCTCGCCAAGCGCCTCGACGATCTCGACCGTGCCGGTGAACAGGCCGCCCTGCGTGATCACAGTCAGATCCTCGGGCCGCACGCCGATATTCACCCGCAGGCCGCGATCGGCTTCGGTCGTCGGCACGGTCGATTCCGCCGTGCCGCCCCCATCCAGCGTGATCACAGTCCGCGTTCCGGGTTCCGTGATCACACCCGGAAGCAGGTTCATCTGCGGCGAGCCGATGAATTGCGCGACGAATTCGGTTTCGGGGTGCTCATAAAGCTGCAAGGGCGTGCCGACCTGGGCAATCCCCTTGTTCGCCAGCACGACAATGCGGCTGGCCAGCGTCATCGCCTCGACCTGATCATGGGTGACATAGATCATCGTGCGCTCGGGCATCGCCTCTTTCAGCTGCGCAATTTCGATCCGCGTCGCCACCCGCAGCGCGGCATCAAGGTTCGAGAGCGGCTCGTCGAAGAGATAGACCTTGGGGTCGCGCACGATCGCCCGACCGATGGCGACGCGCTGGCGCTGCCCGCCCGAGAGCGCCTTTGGCAGCCGGTCGAGATAGGGCGTCAGCTGCAAGATGCGGGCCGCATTTTCGACAGCCTTGTCAATCTCTTGCCGGGACTTCTTCGCAATCTTCAGGGCGAATTCCATGTTCTGCCGCACCGTCATGTGCGGATAAAGCGCGTAGCTTTGAAACACCATCGCGATGCCGCGTTGCGCGGGGGGCATGTCGTTCACCCGCACCCCATCGATGCGCAATTCGCCCGAGGTGATCCGTTCCAGCCCCGCGATCATCCGCAAAAGCGTCGATTTTCCGCAGCCCGAGGGGCCAACGAAAACGATCAGCTCGCCCGCCCTGATGTCGAGGTCGATGTCTTTCAGAACATCCACCTCGCCATAGGATTTGCCGACGCCGGTCAGGTTCAGATCAGCCATGATGCCCTCCGCAGCGGCGCAGGACCGCGTGCCCCCAGGGATGCAGCGCCACGGTGCCCCCGGTCGGCAAGGCGCCCTCCAGCGCCTCCCATTTCCCCGGGCAGCTGACAGTTGCCGGATTATCGGTCAGGTTGAACAGGCAAAGCAGCTCGGTTTCGCCCTCCGAACGCAGAAACCGCAGCACGCCCGCCTCGGCCGAGATCCCGGTCATCGTCCCCTTTGCCAAGGCCGGATGGGCATGGCGCAGCGCGATAGCCTGACGATAATGATGGATCAGCGCGCCGGGATCGCCTGCGACAACATCGGGCGCAAGGGCGCAATGGGCGGCGGGAACCGGCAACCAGGGCTTCACCGTCGAAAATCCGCCCTGCGGATCGTTGCCCTGCCAGACCATCGGCGTGCGGCAGCCGTCACGGCCCTTGAACTCGGGCCAGAATTCCTTGCCATAGGGGTCCTGCAGATCCTCATAGGCGATCTCGGCCTCGGGCAGGCCCAGTTCCTCGCCCTGATAGAGGCAGACCGAGCCCTTGAGGCACATCAGCAGCGTCGTGTAGCAGCGCGCCGCGGCTTCGGAGAGGCCCCAGCGACTGATGTGACGCATGACATCGTGGTTGGAATAGGCCCAGCAGGCCCAGCCCTCGGGGGCGACGGTCTCGAGCTTGCGGAAGACCTCGGCGATATACCCGGCACTCAAGGCCGCATGGCCCGACAGGAGTTCGAACGCGTAGGACATCTGCATCGCGTCGGGGCCAGAAGTGTATTCGCCCAGGATCTCGAGGCCGCGCTGGCTGTCGCCGATCTCGCCCACGGCGGCGGCCTTGTATCCATCCATCAGCTTGCGCAATTTTCGCAGAAAAACAATGTTCTGCGGGTGGTTCTTGTCGTAAAGATGGCGCTGGTGATTGTAAGGGTTGACCTTGGGCGCGGTCTGATCGTTGCGCTCTTCGACCGGCAGTGGCGGGTTGTCGCGCAGCTCGGCATCATGCATGTAGAAGTTGATCGTATCGAGCCGGAAGCCATCCACCCCGCGATCAAGCCAGAACTTCGCCACGCCCAGAAGCGCCTCCTGAACGGCGGGGCAATGGAAGTTCAGATCGGGCTGCGCGGTCAGGAAATTGTGCAGATAATATTGTTCGCGCCGGGCATCCCAGGCCCAGGCCGGACCGCCAAAGATCGACAGCCAGTTGTTCGGCGCCGTACCATCGGGTTTCGGCTCGGCCCAGACATACCAGTCGGCTTTCGGGTTCCCCCGGCTTTGGCGGCTTTCCTGAAACCAGGGATGCTGGTCGGAGGTGTGCGACAGAACAAGGTCGATCAGCACTTTCAGCCCGAGCTCATGCGCCCGCGCGATCAGCGCGTCGAAATCGGCGAGCGTGCCGAAAAGCGGATCGACATCGCAATAATCGCTGACGTCATAGCCGAAATCCTTCATCGGCGAGGTGAAGAAGGGCGAAATCCAGATCGCATCGACGCCCAACCCGGCCACGTGATCCAGCCGCCGGGTGATCCCGGGCAGATCGCCGACCCCGTCGCCATTCGTGTCCTGAAAGCTGCGCGGGTAGATCTGATAGATCACCGCACCGCGCCACCAGTCGGGGGATTTCTCAAGGAAGGTCATTCAGCCACCTTTCACCGAGCCGGCCAGAAGACCGCGCACCAGGTATTTCTGCAACGCAAAGAAGACGAAAAGCGGCACCGCGATCGAGACGAAAGCCGAGGCCGCCAGGATTTCCCAATCCCCCCCGCGCGAGCCCAAAAGCGCGCGCAAAGCCCCGGTCATCACCTGGGTATCGGTGGAATTCCCAAGGAAAACAGTGGCTACGAGGAGGTCGTTCCAGACCCAGAGGAATTGGAAAATCGCAAAGGAGGCCAGCGCCGGGAAGGACAAGGGCAGCACGATGCGGCGGAAGATCTGGAATTCCGTCGCGCCATCGACGCGGGCCGACTCGATGATCTCGCGCGGCAGGCCGACCATGTAGTTGCGCAAAAGATAGATCGCCAGCGGCAGGCCGAAGCCGGTATGGGCCAGCCAGATGCCGAGGTAGCTTTGATTGAGGCCGATCTGATTGTGCAGCTTCAAAAGCGGGATCAGCGCCAGCTGCAAGGGCACGACCAGCAGGCCGACGATCACCGCCACCAGAGCCGCGCGGCCCGGAAACCGCATCCAGGCCAAGGCATAGGCGGCAAAGGCGGCAATCAGGATCGGAATGATGGTCGCCGGGATCGTCACCGTCATCGTGTTCAAGAACGCCCGTCCGATCCCCTCGGCTGTGATCACACGGGCATAATTCTCGGTGGTCAGACGCGGCGGGGCGAGCGTGGTGACGAAGATCCGCATGCCCCGTCCTTCGGCGAAGGCCGTCGGAGAGGTCAACCGATAATCGCCATTTTCCGCAACCGTCAGCCTTTGCCCGTCCTTCAGATCGGCCGTCTCTCCGGGCTGATAGGCGCCTGGCGCCTTTGAGGTCACCCCCCAGGATTGTAGCTCAGCTTCGGGCGGCAAGACATTGCCGGATATGACGAAAAGATCGCCCTCCTGTATTTGATCCGAAGCGGTTCCGGCGCGCACGAACCTGCTTTCCGTGGCCGAAAACGCCGCCCGCCACCAGCCCGAGGTCACGATCTGATCGCGGTCGCGAAAGGACGACACCAGCAAGCCCAAAGTCGGGATCGTCCAGAGCAGCACCAGCGCCGCCGCCGCCAGATTGACCGCCCAGACCAGCGCCGAAGACCGCCCGGCCACGCCATTGGCGCCCCCTGCCTTCATCCCTGCATCTCCCGGTTCGCCGCGCGGATGTTCCAGACCATGATCGGCGTCACCAGAGCCATGATCACCAGCGCCACGGTCGAGGCCCGCCCGGCATCATTCGCCCGGAACATCCAGTCGAACATCAGATTGGCCATCACCTGCGTGCCCCATTGCCCGTTCGTCATCGTCAGCACGATGTCGAAGACCTTGAGCACGGTGATGGTGATCGTCGTCCAGACGACGGCAATCGTGCCCCAGATCTGCGGCACCTTGATGCGGAAAAAGATCTGCAACGGCGTCGCCCCGTCGATCGTCGCCGCCTCGAGGGTTTCCTCGGGAATGCCGCGCAGCGCCGCCGAGAGGATCACCATCGCAAAGCCGGTCTGGATCCAGATCAGCACCACCATCAACAGGAACGAATTCCAGCCCGGCACCGTCAGCCAGGCCCGCGCGGTGCCACCCAGGGCGGTGACCAGCGCGGACAGAAGACCGATCTCCGCCTGCCCCTCGCCGCGGTAGTCATAGACGAATTTCCACACCACCGCGGCCCCGACAAAGGACACCGCCATCGGCATGAAGATGAACGATTTCGCGACATTTCCCCAGCGCAGACGATCGGTCAAAGCCGCCGCGACCAACCCGAAAAGCGTCGCCAGCGTCGGCACAACAACGAGCCACAAGGCATTGTTGCGCAAGGATTCATGGAATTTGCCATCGGCCATCAGCCAGCGGTAGTTGGCCAACCCCACAAAGGTCTCGCCGCGGCTGTCATGGAAGGAGAGCCAGAGCGAGACGAAGATCGGATAGACCAGATAGACGCCAAGCGCGACCACCGCCGGTCCCAGAAACAGCCAGGGCCGGATCATCGCCGCCAGCGCCAGATTGCGGCCGATCTTCGGCCCGCGCGACGGCAGCACGGCATCCAGCGCCAGGTTCGACAGCCAGAACCAGGCGACGCAGCCGAAGACGCCGATGACGATGGTCGAGAGCGCCGACACCGCCTGCGCGATCAAGGTCTGATCCATCCGCCCCCTCCCCGAAGCGTTCGAGGCACGCCCCCGGCATGCCCCGCCGGTTGCGCTTATTTGATCGCGTCCCAGGATTTCTGGATCTCGGCCGCGACACTGGCGCTGTCCTTGCCGCCGACATAATCGACCATGCCGGTCCAGAACGTGCCCGCGCCCACTGCGCCCGGCATCAGATCCGAGCCGTCAAAGCGGAAGGTCGAGGCATTCAGCAGGATCTGCCCCATCTTCTTCAGCGTCGCATCGCCGTAAACTTCTGGGTTGACCGTTTTCAGCGGCGTCAGAAAGCCCGTCTGCGCCATCCAGATCTCATGCGCGATCGGCGTTTGCAGGAATTCGAAAAAGGCCTTCGCCGCCGGGCTTTCCCGCGTCATCACGAAAACCGTGCCCGCCCCCAGCACCGGCTTGCCCAGATCCTTGCCCGCATAGGCCGGGAAATAGAAGAAATCGACATCCTCGCCGATCTGCGTGCCTTCGGGGAAGAAACTCGGGATGAAGGAGGCCTGCCGGTGCATGTAGCATTGCGGTGGCGAGGAGAAGAGCCCCTTCGGACTGTCGCGGAAATCGGTCGCCCCCACAGCACCCGCACCCCCGGCCACAAAGGCATCCGTCTTCGCGAACCAGCCGAAATCATCGATCGCCGCCAGCACCTTGGGGTCGGTGAAGGGCAGCGCATTCGTCGTCCAGGCGTCGTAATCCTCGGGCGTGTTGTTGCGCAGCATCATGTCTTCGACCCAGTCGGTCGCGGGCCAGCCCGTCGCGGGACCAGAGCCGAGACCGATGCACCAGGGCGTGCCGCCATCCGCCACGATCTTTTCGGTCAGCGCCTTCAGCTCCTCCATCGTCTGCGGCACCTCATAGCCCGCATCCTCGAAGTTTTCCGGGCTGTACCAGACCAGCGATTTCAGGTCGATCTTGTAAAAGAGCCCATAAAGCGCCTTCGTGCCATCAGGCCCGGCATAGCTGCCCAGATCGACCCAAGATTGACCGGCGGCATAATTCTCGGCCAGCCAAGCCTGCGCCTCGGCCCCCAAGGGCACCAGCTTGCCCCGCCGCGCCAGATCGGCGGCCAGCCCGGGCTGCGGCACCACCGCGACATCGGGCGGCGATCCGGCCTCGACATTGACCATGATCCGCTGCTCGAACCCGTCGCCGCCGTTATAGTCGACGCTGGCCCCCGTCGCCGTTTCGAAAGCCGCCAGCACGGTCTCGAACAGGGCCTTGTCCACCCCGCCCCAGGGCCCGTCGATCACCAGCTTTTGCCCCTTCAGGTCATGGCTCGCCTTGAAGCTGTCGAAACTGTCCCAATGAAACCGGGCATCCTCCCCCGGAGCGAACTTCATCTCGCGCGCCAGCGCACCCGAGGTCGCCAGCGCAAGCACCGCTGCGCCCAGCAAAAGATGTTTCGTCATGCCGTCCTCCCGAGACCGGACCAAAGGCCCTTGACCAGTGTCCCCCGGGGGCGGATCCGACTCGCCCCCAAAGCGCTTTGGATGCAAAAGCGTCCCCCAAAGCGAAAACAAAGTCAACCGCAGCGATCGCTGCAGCTGCAGCATTCACAGGGCGCCATGCTGCACCGGCAGCATTATTCCCGTCGCCACGATCCGATTGACGCCCCCCGGGCAAGAGGATTACGCTGGCCTCTTCCAAACCGCTTTGAAACGCGGTCACGCCGGACCCTGTCATGAACCTCAAAGACCTCGCGCAGCATCTGGGGCTTTCGCCGACCACCGTCAGCCGGGCGCTGAACGGCTTTCCCGAAGTGGCCGAGGCGACGCGGGCCCGGGTCGAGGCGGCGGCGCGGCAGTACAACTACAGGCCGAACACCCAGGCGAAGCGGCTGGCCACCGGCCGGGCGATGGCGATCGGCCATGTGATCCCGATTTCGACCCAGCACGAGATCGTCAATCCGGTCTTTGCCGATTTCATCGCCGGCGCCGGCGAGGTCTATGCCCGGGCGGGCTATGACATGGTTCTGACCATCGTGCCCGACGCCGATCAGGACCGCGCCTACCGCGAGATCCGCTCCAAGGGCAATGTCGATGGCATCATCCTGCACGGGCCGCGGGCGGGCGATGCGCGGATCGCGCTGCTTGAAGATCTGGGCCTGCCCTTTGTCGTGCATGGCCGCGCCTCCGGCATCAGCCGCCCCTATGCCTTTGTCGACGTGAACAATTCCCGCGCCTTTGAACGGGCGACGCGGTTCCTGCTCGACCTTGGGCACCGCCGCATCGCGCTGGTGAACGGGATCGAGACGATGGATTTCGCGCTGCGCCGCCGCCGCGGGTTCGAGCGCGCGCTGGCCGCGGCCGATCTGACCCCCGATCCCGCCCTGATGGTGGCGGGCGAGATGACCGAGGCGCAGGGCCATGATGCCGCCCGCGCCATGCTGCGCCGCGCCGACCGGCCCACGGCTTTCCTGACCTCCTCGCTGCTCTCGGCGATGGGGGTGAGGCGTGCACTGTGGGAGGAAGGCCTGGTGATGGGCCGCGATGTCTCGATCGTCACCCATGACGACGAGCTGGGCTATCTGCGAAACGGCGCCGAGGAGCCGATCTTCACCGCCACCCGCTCTTCGGTGCGCGAGGCCGGGCGGCGCTGCGCCGCGATGCTTCTGCGGATGATCGAGGCGCCCCCGACCGAGCCCGCCTCGGAGCTGCTCGAGGCCGTCCTCGTCGTCGGCGCCTCCACAGGACCGGCCCGCAACCCTTTGTCCCTGAAAGATAATCCATGACCGCCCTGCCCCCGCGCCAGGCCTTTCCGCAAGGCTTCCTGTTCGGTGCCGCCACCTCGTCGTATCAGATCGAGGGGCATGGCTTCGGCGGCGCAGGCCCGACGCATTGGGACACATTCGCCGCAACGCCGGGCAATGTGAAGGGGGCGGAAACCGGCGCCCGCGCCTGTGATCACTATCACCGCTGGGCCGAGGATCTTGACCTTGTGGCGGCGGCGGGGTTTGAGTCCTATCGCTTTTCCACCTCCTGGGCCCGCGTCCTGCCCGAGGGCCGCGGCGCGGTGAACCCCGAAGGGCTCGATTTCTACGACCGTCTGGTCGATGGGATGCTGGAACGCGGGCTGAAACCGGCGCTGACGCTGTACCATTGGGAACTGCCCGCGGCGCTCTCCGATCTGGGCGGCTGGCGCAACCGCGACGTGGCGCAGTGGTTTGGCGATTTCACCCGCATCATCGCGCAGCGGCTGGGCGACCGGCTCTGGTCGGTTGCGCCGATCAACGAGCCCTGGTGCGTGGGGTGGCTCTCGCATTTCCTTGGCCTGCATGCGCCGGGGCTGCGCGACATCCGCGCGACGGCGCGGGCGATGCATCACCTCTGTCTGGCCCATGGCACGGCGATCGGCGTTCTGCGCGCCGAAGGGGTCAGCAACCTTGGCGCCGTGTGCAATTTCGAACATGCCCTGCCCGCCGAAGACAGCCCGGAATGTCATCTTGCCACAAGGCGTTACGACGCGATCTTCAACCGCTTCTTCATCGAGGCGATGTTTCAGGGCCGCTACCCCGAAGAGGTTCTCGAAGGCTTTTCCCCGCATCTGCCCAAGGGCTGGGAGCAGGATTTCCCCACCATCACCGCACCTTTGGACTGGTTCGGCATCAACTATTACACCGCCAAGCGCATCGGCCCCGCCGCCGGTCCCTGGCCCGGCACGGCGGAACTCCCCGGCCCGTTGCCCAAAACCGCTTTGGGCTGGGAAATCTGTCCCGAGGGGCTGAGCCATCTTCTGATCCGGCTGCAGCGCGACTACACCGGCGCGACACCGCTTTACATCACCGAAAACGGCATGGCGGCCGAGGACCGGCTGCGCGACGGCCACTGCCTCGACGCGGACCGCATCGCCTATCTGGCCGCGCATCTGCAGGCCTGCCGCGCCGCCATCGCTGCGGGGGTGCCGCTTGCGGGCTATTACGCCTGGTCGCTTCTGGACAATTACGAATGGGCCGAGGGCTATTCCGGCCGCTTCGGTCTTGTCCATGTCGATTTCGAAAGCTTGCAGCGCACCCCCAAGGCATCTTATCACGCGATCAAGAAGGCTTTGGAGCGCTAACATGATCACCGCCACCCCGAACCGTTATGCGCTTCTGGCCGATATCGGCGGCACCAACACCCGGGTGGCGCTCTCCGAGCACGGGCGGCTCCTGCCCGAATCGATCCGCCGCTATGCCAATGCGGGCCAACCCGCGCTGGAGCCGATCCTGGCCGCCTATATGCAGACCGAGGGCGTCTCCGATCTGGCAGGCGCCTGCGTCGCCGCCGCCGGTCCGGTCCGCGATGGCACGGCGCATATGACCAATCTGTCCTGGGTGATCGAAAGCGCCGCCATCGCCCGTGTCACCGGGGCCGAGACGGTCGCCGTGCTGAACGATCTGCAGGCGCAGGGCCATGCGCTGGGCCATCTCGCCCCGGACGCGGTGGCGACCGTGCTGCCCGGTCAGCCCGCGCGGCCCGGCTCGGCGCAGCTTGTCATCGGCGTCGGCACCGGCTTCAACGCCGCCCCCGTGCACGAGGCCCCGGGCGGACGCATCGTCACCGCCTCGGAATGCGGCCACATCACCTTGCCCACGGTGACGGACGAAGACATCCGCCTGATGCGCTTTGTCGAGGCGGCGCATGGTTTTGCTGCGGTCGAGGACGTGCTCTCGGGCCGCGGTCTGGAACGCGTCTTCGCCTTCGCCGCCGCCGAGGCCGGGCAGCCGCACAGCCGCACCGCCGCCGAGGTGATGGCCGAGATCACCGCCCGCAGCCCGCTTGGCCTTGAAACCGCGCGCATCTTCGTGCGCCATCTGGGCGCGGTCGTGGGCGATCTGGCGCTGATCCACCTGCCCTTCGGCGGCATCCATCTGTGCGGCGGCGTCGCCCGCGCCTTCACCCCGCTGCTCGCCGAGTTCGGACTCGCCGCCGCGATGCAGGCCAAGGGCCGGTTTTCCGACTTTCTCGCCGCTTTCCCGCTGCGGGTGATCGAGGATGATTACGCCGCGCTTGTCGGTTGTGCCGCCCATCTGCACGCGCTCGCGCCGCGGATCTGAGCGAACTCCGTAAAAGGCGACAGGTTGGGGCGGAAAAACCCTGTGTCGTCAAACCTTATTTAACCCGCAGCCGGTAGACCTCTTTCATGCAGGAATGAAAGGGGAACACGTGTCCGTTTTCCAAACCCATATTTTGGCGAGGTCGGAATGACCACGATTGCCCTCGCCTCCCGGCTCGACCTGTCTCAGGTCACACCGCTCGCCACGGCCTTGCGCGGTGCGACCGGAACCGATCTCGTCCTTGATGCCTCGGCCGTCACCCATCTGGGCGGTCTTGCGCTGCAAGTCCTCGCTTCCGCCGCCAAAAGCGCCCGGCAGGCCGGAACTTCCCTCATCATCACGCCGCGCTCGGAGGCTTTCGACGACGCTCTTGCCGTCTTCGGTGTCTCCGCCGCGGATCTTCAAACCGGAGAGGCCGCATGAGCCTGACTGTTCTGGCGGTCGATGACAGCCGCACCATCCGCGACATGCTGAAACTCGCTCTGACCGACGCGGGGATCACGTTGCACCTTGCCGAGGACGGGGTCCACGGGCTCGAGGTGCTCGATGGAATCGCCCCCGATGCGATCATTTCCGACATCAACATGCCGCGCCTCGACGGCTTCGGCTTCATCGAGGCGGTGCGGGCGCAAGACAAGCACCGGGCGACGCCGATCCTGGTGCTGACCACCGAATCGGCGCCCGAACTCAAGGCGCGTGCCCGTGCGGCCGGGGCGACCGGCTGGATCGTGAAGCCTTTCGACCCGCCGAAGCTGGTCAAGGCGCTGCAAATGGTTACCGGCTAAGGAGAGCGTGATGGCAACGGACCCGATGGCAGAAATCCGGGCCAGTTTCTTCGTCGAATGCGAAGAACTGCTCGAAAGCCTGCAGGATGCGCTCTCCGACATGGACGAGGGCAACCATGACAACGAGACGATCAACATCGTCTTTCGCGCGGTCCATTCCATCAAGGGCGGCGCGGGGGCCTTCGGTCTCGATGCGCTGGTCGGCTTTGCCCACCGCTACGAAACCGTTCTGGACGAGCTGCGCTCCGGCCGCATGACGATCACGCCCGAGGCGATGAAGCTGTTCTTCCAGGCGGCCGACTTCCTGCAAGACCATGTCCGCGCCGCCCGCGACGCGGCTCCGCCGCCGGATGGCTCGGAAGACTGCCTCGTCGCGCTTGAAGCGCTGATCGGCGGCGGGGCCGGTCCGGTGGTCGAGGAAGAGGTGACGGATTTCCAGCCGATGGGGCTCGCCTTCGATTTCGGCCCGGTCGAGGAAACCCCGTCGACCCCGGTCTGGACGGTGCGGTTCCGGCCCTCGGCCGCGCTTTACAGCTCGGGCAACGAGCCGCTGCACCTGCTGCGCGCGCTCGGCAAGCTCGGCAGCTGCACCATGCGCTGCGATCTGTCGCGCCTGCCGCCGCTTGAAACGCTCGATCCCGAAAGCTCCTGGCTCGACTGGACGGTCGAAATCGCCGGTGACGTCACCGATTTCGACATCCGCGAGGTGTTCGACTTCGTCGAGGATGTCTGCGAGATCGAAATCACCCAGGGCGCGGCGGAAACCGCGTCGGCCGATGCGGGCGGGTTCTCGCTGCCCGATTTCGGCGCCCCCGGCCTGCCCGATCTGCCGCCGCTGGCGCAGGATCCGCAAGATCCGGTTCCGCTCGCCCCCGCTCCGGCGCCGCAGGCCGAGGTCGTCCCCCTGCCCAAGTCCGAACCCCGGGCCGAGGTCCCTCCGCCCCCTTTTGTCGCGGTTGACCAGACGGCGGCCCCGGCTGGCGGCGCGGCCCCGCGGGAAGCCGCTTCCGAGCCCTCGGCGACGGTGCGGGTCGATCTCGACCGCATCGACCGGCTGGTCAACCTCGTGGGCGAGCTGGTGATCAACCAGGCGATGCTGGCGCAAAGCGTGGCCGAGGCCGGGCTGCCGCCGAATTCGGCGGTGATGACCGGGCTTGAAGCCTTCATGATGCTGACCCGCGACATCCAGGACAGCGTGATGATGATTCGCGCCCAGCCGGTGAAGCCGCTGTTCCAGCGCATGGCGCGGATCGTGCGCGAAGCCTCGGGCGCCGTCGGCAAGGAGGTGCGTCTGCGCACCGAGGGCGAAGCGACCGAAGTCGACAAGACGGTGATCGAACGGCTGGCCGATCCGCTGACCCACATGATTCGCAACGCGGTCGATCACGGGCTCGAGCGGCCGGACAAACGCCGCGCCGCGGGCAAGACCGCCGAAGGGGTGATCACGCTCTCGGCCCAGCATCGCTCGGGCCGGGTGGTGATCGAGGTTGCCGATGACGGCGCCGGGATCAACCGTCCGAAAGTGCGCGAGATCGCCATCTCCAAGGGGCTGATCCCGCCGGATGCGCAGCTGAGCGACAGCGAGATCGACAACCTGCTGTTCCTGCCCGGCTTTTCGACGGCGGATCAGGTCTCGGCGCTGTCGGGCCGCGGCGTCGGCATGGATGTGGTGCGTCAGGCGATCCAGTCGCTCGGCGGTCGGATCACCATCCATTCCGAACCCGGCAAGGGCACGCGCTTCTCGATCTCGCTGCCGCTGACGCTGGCCGTGCTGGACGGCATGGTGGTGAATGTCGCGGGCGAAACCCTGGTGGTGCCGCTCTCGGCGATCCTGGAAACCGCGACGCTGACCGACGAGGATATCCGCGCGCTGGGTCCGAACACCAATGTCATCCATGTCCGGGGCGCCTTCGTGCCGCTTTATGACCTCGGGGCGGAACTTGGCTACCGGGCGCCGAAATCCAGCTATGCGGGCGGCATCGTGCTGCTCACGGCGCAGGAAAACGGCACCCGCTCCGCCCTTGTCGTCGACTCGATCCTCGAACAGCGGCAGGTGGTGATCAAGGGGCTGCAACGCAGCTATGGCCATATCCCCGGCGTTGCCGCCGCCACCATCCTCGGCGATGGTCAGATCGCCCTGATCCTCGACCCGCCCGATCTTGTTCAAAACGCTTCCGGACGTACCCGGAGCCCAGCCTTCGCTCTTGCAGGATGACCGCCATGACCCTGGAAAAAAGCTCGCAAAACTCCTCCGAAGTCGAACTCCTGTCATTCCGGCTTGCGGAAGAAGAATACAGCGTCGACATCATGTCCGTGCGCGAAATCCGCGGCTGGACCCGGGCGACGCCGCTGCCGCATGCGCCCATGCATGTGCGCGGCGTGATCAACCTGCGCGGCACCGTGCTGCCGGTGGTCGATCTCTCGGTCCGGCTCGGCATGGAACCGGTGGTGGGCGATGCCCGCAATGTCATCATCGTGGTGCAGGTGGGCTCGCAGACCGCCGGCCTTCTGGTCAACGC
Organism: Rhodobacter capsulatus SB 1003; assembly: GCF_000021865.1. Taxonomy (NCBI): domain Bacteria; kingdom Pseudomonadati; phylum Pseudomonadota; class Alphaproteobacteria; order Rhodobacterales; genus Rhodobacter; species Rhodobacter capsulatus. The sequence continues at coordinate 1,908,167 of NC_014034.1, read as the reverse complement.
GGTCTCCGACATCCTGGCGCTGCCGCGCACCGAACTGCAACCGCCGCCGGAGCTGGCCGCCGATTGCGCCCACAGCTTCATCGAGGCGCTGACCATCGTCGACGGCCGGATGATCCGGGTCCTCGACCTCAGCGCGGTGTTGCCTGATGAGAACGCCGAGGCGGCATGACCCAGCATCAACCCCACCTGGCGGTTCCGCCCGCTCCGAGCGAAAGCGAACTGACGGCGATCGCCCGCGTTCTCTATGAGCAGGCCGGGATCGTCCTTGCACCGGGGAAGACCTCGATGGTGCAGTCGCGGCTTGGCAAACGCCTGCGCGCCCTTGGGCTGAAGGATTATGGCAGCTACATCCGCCTGATCACCTCGGACGAGGGCCACGAGGAACGGCGTGCGATGGTCTCTGCCCTGACCACGAATGTCACGCAGTTCTTCCGCGAAAACCATCACTTCGAGACCCTGCGCTCGACGACCTTGCCGCCGCTGATCGAACAGGCGCGCGCGGGCAAGAAGGTCCGGATCTGGTCGGCAGGCTGTTCGACCGGGCAGGAAGTGTTCTCGATCGCGATGGTGCTTGCCGACATGGCGCAGGACCTGGCCCGGCTCGACATCCGGTTGCTGGCCACCGACATCGATCCGCAGATGATCGCCCGCGGTCGCGCGGCGGTCTATGAAGAGAACACGCTCGCGACGATCCCGAAGCCGCTGCAGCGTTTTGTCACCGTCGAAAGCGACGGCGTCCATATCGTGCCGATGCTGCGCAACCTGGTGTCGTTCCGCGAACTGAACCTGCACGATGCGACCTGGCCGATGCGTGGCCGGTTCGACGTCGTCTTTTGCCGCAATGTCGTGATCTATTTCAGCCCGGAAGATCAGCTCCGCCTCTGGCGTCGCTTTGAATCGGTGCTCACCCCGCGCGGATGGCTCTTCGTCGGTCATTCCGAACGCGTCCCGCTCGACCCGCCCTGCCAGCTCTCGACAGCCGGCATCACAACTTACAAGCTTCCCAAAGCGGAAAGCCCGATCGGAGGCCCGAAATGGCACTGAGAGATCAATTGAGGGTCATGGTGGTGGACGACATGTCCACCAGCCGAGGTCTGATCACGCAAGCCCTGGACGCGATGGGGATCCGGCAGGTCGGTTATGCGACCGACGGGCCGCGGGCGCTGCAGATCCTCGAAAAGACGCCGGTGCATCTGGTGATCTCGGATTACAACATGCCCGGCATGGACGGGCTGCAGCTGCTGCATGCGCTGCGCAGCAATCAGCGCACCAAGGGGCTCGGCTTCATCCTGATCACCGGCCGCGCCGATCGCGAAATCATCGACACCGGCAAGCGTCTGGGGATGAACAACTTCCTGAAGAAGCCCTTCACGCCGCAGGAACTGCGCGGCTGCATCGAAGCCGTGGTGGGTCGGCTATGATCGAGCTCCCCAGCATCGCCTCCATCCCCATCGAGCGCAGAGATCTGCCGCTCGATGCCCTTGCGGCCCGCATCGGAGACGAGCTGGACACGCTCGCCCGGCTCTCGTCAGAGGTGCAGCGTGCGATTTCGCTGTGCCATTTCGCCGATCACACAGATGCGGCCGCAATCCGCGGCCTGCAGGGGATCGACCGGATCACCCAGGCGCTGGAGGATCTCGGCCGTCTGATGTCGGCCGTGTCCACGGAAATGCCGCAGGACGTGAAGCTTCACGCAGTGCCGATCCTGTCGCGCCTGCGCCTGCACGAGCTGGCGACGAATCTCGACCCCGAACAGCAGCGGCACGAGGTCCAGCAAGAAGAGCAAGGGGAGATCCAGTGGTTCTGAGATCACACGAACCACCGGCTCTTCCTGTTGCGCAGCTGGTTGCCCCGGTCGACCGCTGACGTCCCGAACCTGAGCGCCAGAGCGCACCGATGTCGACCTGCCGGTCGCGTCGGTGTTTTTTTATGCGCGGTCGCAGCGATCAGCACAGCAAAAAGCCCCGGATTGACACGATCCGGGGCCTTGCCTGTCGTCCTGGCGCTCAGAACAGCTCGACGCCGTTGCCCGCCGCCATCACCGGCGGCGTCTCGACGACCCGGGTCTCGCCCAAGAGCCGCTGCCGCGCCCGGCCGGTTCCGGGCCAGAATTCGACCCGCCGCGCCTGCGTTCCGCCCAGGCTCTGCCCGGTGCATTCGATCCCCTCGCGGCGCAGGAAATCGAGCACGAATTCCGCATTCTTCTGCCCGACATCGGTCAGGCCCGCGATCATCCGACCGCCGCCGAACACCTTCGCCTTCAGGCGCTTGCGATTGGCGCCCTCCTTGATCAGCGCGTTGATCAGCAATTCCATCGCGTTGACGCCGAACCGCGCGGAATTGAGCGAGGCCCCCGCGCCGTCGGGCAACAGGAAATGGTTCATCCCGCCGACCTGGCCGCTCTCGTCATAAAGACAGGTCGCGACGCAGGACCCGAGAATGGTCGAGATCGACGCCTCGGCCCCCTTGGCGGTGATGAATTCGCCCTGCGCGATATGGAGGGTTTTGTGAGGTCCTGCCATGATTATTCCCTCCGTGACGATTTGAACTGCATCTGACTGCCGGCGCAAAGCTGCAGCACCGACTGGGACATCTTGCCGATCGGCACCGCCTTTTCGGCGGCCCCGATCTCGATCGCGGCGCGCGGCATGCCGAAGACGACACAGGTCGCCTCGTCCTGCGCGAGGCAGCGGGCCCCGGCCTGGCGCAGGCGTTTCATCGCTTCGGCGCCATCGCGTCCCATCCCCGTGAGCATCACGGACACCACCTTCTGCGCGATCGGCACGGCCGATTCGAACAGCACCTCGACCGAGGGGCGGTGGCCGTTGCGCTTGTCGCTGGCGACAAGCTTGCAACGCGGCGGATCCGAGGGGCTGACCGCCAGATGGTAATCGCCCCCCGGCGCCAGATAGACCGTGCCCGGCACCAGCGGCGCCCCATCGCGGGCCAGCTCGACCGTGGGCACCATCCGCCCGTCCAGACGGCGCGCGAAACTGGCCAGGAACCCTTCCGGCATGTGCTGGGTGATCAGGGTCGGCGGACAGTTGCGTGGATAGCCCGAGAGCAGCGTTTCCAGCGCATCCACGCCGCCGGTCGAAGACCCGATCAGCACGACTTTCCCGTTCCACTTGAAGTCCTGGGCCGGGGCGATCTGGGCGCGCGGTCCCGGACTGCGCAGCCGCGCATTCGCCGCCGCGACCAAGAGCTCGGCCAGGTTCAGGAAAGTGTCCGAGAGCCGGTCGAAGCTCGGCTTGCCGACGCATTCGACCGCACCAAGCGACAGCGCTTCCAGCGCCGCAGCCGAGCCTTTCTGGGTTTCGGTGGAAATCATCACCACCGGCATCGGCCGCAGCCGCATCAGCTTTTCGAGAAATTCAAGCCCGTTCATCCGGGGCATCTCGACGTCAAGCGTCAGCACGTCGGGGGACAGGGCCTTGATCTTCTCGCGCGCCTCGAAAGGATCGCTTGCCTCGCCGACCACGACGATGCGCGGATCCGCGGCCAGCTTGGTCCGGATCAAGGCCCGAATGGTCGGGGAATCATCGACGATCAGAACGCGTTTCGGTGTCATTTCATTTCCCGTTTATGGCGACGGTGCGCCCATTTTCGGTTCAGTCTCAAAAGTCGACCCATTCGCTCCCGTCTTCGGCAATGGCCAGCGCGCCAAGACTGCGCGGCGGCCTGGAGGCTTTGGGGGGCCGCAGCTTCACTGGCGGCGCGACGACCGCAGGCGGCGTCACGACCGCGTTGTCAGGTTCGGGCGCCCGGAAGCGCGCCGTCGTGGCGGTCAGCGCCTGCACGCCGCGGCTGAGCGCCTGCGCGGCGGCCGTGGTTTCCTCGAACATCGCGGCGTTTTGCTGCGTCACCTGATCCAGTTCGATCATCGCGCGGTTGATCTCCGACAGGCCGGTCGATTGTTCGCGCGCCGAGGAGGCGATCTTCGACACACGCCCGGAAATGTCATTGACCGAGACCAGGATGCCATCCAGCGCCTGCCCGGTCTGACCGACCAGATCGACCCCGACCTGCACGTGATCCGAGGAGGCGCTGATCAGGCCGGAAATCTCCTGCGCGGCGGCCGAGGACCGCTGCGCCAGCGCCCGCACCTCCGAGGCGACGACGGCAAAGCCGCGCCCGGCCTCGCCCGCCCGGGCGGCTTCGACGCCCGCGTTCAGCGCCAGCAGGTTGGTCTGGAAGGCGATGTCTTCGATCACCCCGATGATGCGCGAAATCTTTTGCGACGATTCGGCGATTTCGCCCATGGCAGAGACCGCCTGCTGCACCACCCGCCCCGAGCTTTCGGCGCCGATCCGGGCCCGTTCGACCACCTGATCCGCCTCGGAAATGCTCGCCGTCGCGGCGCCGATCGAGGTGGTCAGCTGGTCCAGCGCGGTCACCGTCTCGGCCAGCGTCGCCGCCTGCCGTTCGGTGCGCTGGCTCAGATCCGAGGCGGCATTGGTGATTTCGCTCACCTCGCCGTCGATGCTTTGCGCATTGTCGATCACCACCAGCATCGCCGCGCCAAGCGTCGTGGCGGCATTGTTGAAATCGGTCCGCAGCTGTTCGTATTCGGGCGGAAATTGCTGCCCGATCCGGCTGCCCAGATCGCCCCGGGCCAGATCTTCCAGACCGACCCGCAGGGCCTCGACCACGCCGCGCTGCTCGGCCAGCATCGTCTCGTTGCGCGCCCGCGCCCGCTCCAGCGCCGATTGCGCCTCGGTGATGTCATTGGCGATCAGCACGATCTTGAGCATGTTGCCCGCGCGGTCCGGCACCGGCGTGACGCTGCCTTCGGCCACCACGCGCGCGCCATCGGCCCGGATCAGCGCGAAGCGGCCGATCACCGGCTCCAGCCGTTCCAGACGCGACCAGAACCCGGCCAGCGCCCCCTCGCCCTCGATCAGCCCCTCGTGGCTGCGCCCGGTCAACGTCGCCTCGGTCTCGCCAAGCGCCGCCAGCAGATTGGCATTGCCGCGCGCAACCCGGCCCGCGGGCGAAAATTCGAGCATCAGCTGCGTGCTGTCGAGCGCGTTCAAAAGCGCCCGGGTCATCCGCAGCTCGGTCACGTCGCGCCATTCGACGACAAAGCCCAGCTGCGCGCCATCGGGCGTCCTGATCTCGGAAAAATCGACGCCAAACCGGCCTTCGCCCACCGCGACATCGCGCCGGAACGGCAGCTGCGCCGGATCCTGCAGCCGGGCCTCGATCTCGGCGCTCAGCGGGTAAAGCGCGGCAAGCGATTGTCCCACCAGGGTTTCGGGCTGCAAATCGGGCTGCCGCAGGCGGAAATCCGGCAGTTTCACCTCCACCAGCCTGATCAGCGCCGTATTCACATAGGTGATGGTCAGATCGGAGCCGACCACCATCAGCGCCGCCGAGGAATTGCGAAACGCCGTCCCCTGCACCATCGCCGCATGGCGGGTGGCTTCGGAGGCGGCCAGATCGCCGCGCAGGGCCTCGACCGCCTGGGCGATCTCGCCGACCTCGTCCCGCGATCCGGTGCCGGGAACGCGCAGCGCATGATCGCCCCGGCTGATCCGGTTGACCGCCGCCGCCAGATCGTGCAGCGGACGGGCGATCCCGCGCGCCATCCAGGTCGAAATCGCCGCCAGAACCGCAATCAGCAAAGCCGCATTCACACCAAGCTTCTGCGCCAGTTCACGCGCCGGGGCAAACAATTCGCGGTCGGACTGCTCGACCACCAGCGCCATCGGACGGCCGAAGATCTGCAACGGCGCATGCACCGCCAGAACGCTGCCGCCCTCGACGCCCGATTGCTCGATCCGCCCGGTTGCCCCCGCCAGCGCGGCGGTCACGGCGGGGGTTTTCACCGTCGCTCCCGGGCTCACCGAAGCGCCCGCCCGCAACGGGGACTGCAGAATCCCGCTGCCATCGACCAGATAGGCCTGCCCGGTTTCGCCCAGCGATTGCGGGGCGGTGATCATCTGCAGCAGCGGATCCAGCCGCGCCGCAAAGGCCACGACACCCAGCGAAACGCCTTCGGCACTGCGCACCGTCTGCGCCAGATAGACGACAGGGACGCCCCCCGGCCCGGCGGAAACGAAGTCGGAGATCTGCGGCACCTGCTCGGAACTGGCCAGCGCCTGCGCGACAACCCGGGCGAGCGGGCTTTGCTGCAGCGCCGGATCGGTCAGATCGGCGGCGAATTCCGGCCCCTTGCGCAGCGAATAAAGCACCCGCCCCTTCGGATCGACAAAGAACAGATCGGCCAGACCGCGTTCTTTCGACTGCGTCACGAAGCCCGGATGCGCGCGCCGGTGAATGATCCCGAAATCATTGATATCGCCTGCGAAATCAAGCTTCCAACGCTCTGCCTCGGGGTTCGGGTTGGTCTCGACCCACGCCTTGCGCAGATTGTCGGCCGCCCCCGCGCCCAGCATCTTCCAGGCGCCCGAAAAATCGCGCATCAGCCGCGCGGTGCCCTGATTGACCGCCATCGCCCGCAGCTCCGACTGCACCTGATCGGCCCAGCCCTGCGCGCCCTGCGCCCGGGTCTGCAACGTATGCTCAAGGCGCTGGCTGCCCTGTTCCAGCAGCAGATTGCGCGCCTCCCGATAAGAGGAAACGCCCATCACCGCAAGCGCGCCCACGGCAATCGTCACCAGCATCAGAGGCAGCTTCAAGCGCAGCTTGAGGCTTTTGAAAAAGGGCATTCCGGATCTCCAGCGCAGCGCCCGGGCGGGCAAAACGAGGCCGTGCCCCGGGGCACTCGTCGGAACATGACCGGAACTTTTGAAGATTCACTTAAGCGAAACGGGTGTTTGCGCTCTTTTCTTGCGCAAGATCACACCGCCAGCCGGGCCCGCAACAGCCCGAGACGACGGCTGAATTCCGACCCGCGCAGGGCCCCCGCCGCGATCCGCTCGGGCGCGGCCGCCGCGCGGTGCAACACCGCCGCGGCCTGCCAGCCGCTCAGCGCCGCCAGCCGCGCCCCGGCGGGGGCCGCCCGCAGGGCCGCTTGCGCCGCATGCAGCCGCGCCGTGCCGTCACGCGCCAGCAAGGCCAGCGCGTCAGGCGTCGCCCCCGCCAGCGTCAGCCGCCCCCGCGCCGTCAATTCCGGCAGCGCGATCAACCAGTTCGCCAATCCCGCCGCGGCGCCGTGGGCATGCAGCACCGCCTCGGACCCGGCGCCCAGACAGGCCCCGGCGGCGGCACAAACCGCCCCCGACGTCGCGTCAAGATAATCCCAGAGCCGCGCCGCATCGGCAAAGGCCTCGCCGTGACAATCGGCACGACGCGCCTCGGCCACGGCGATCAGGCCGCGCAGCGCCGCCGCGGGCAGAAGCTCCAGCGCCGGTCCGATCTCCTGCGGGACCGGCCTGCCCTGATCGGCCAAGGCCCCCAGCGCGTCGATCCACCATTGCAGCCGCATCTCGGCCACCAGCGGCTCGGCACTGGCCCAGGGCGCCTGCGCAATCGCCAGATTGGCGGCGTAAAGCGCGAAAAGCGCCGCCCGATCCGGCGCGGGGCAAGCCATGACGGCGGCAAAGCGGTCGGGGTCGCCCGCCGCCAGCCGCTCGGCGCAAAGCGCGACCGGATCGCTCATGCCGGTTGCGCCCCGTCGCGGATCAGCTTCCAGATGATCGCATCCAGAAGCGCCTCGAACGAGGCGTCGACGATGTTCGGACTGACCCCCACGGTCGACCAGCGCTGGCCGTGACCGTCCTCGCTGTCGATGATGACGCGGGTCACGGCCTCGGTGCCGCCCTGGGTGATGCGGACGCGGAAATCGACCAGTTTCATGTCCTCTATGCAGCCGGTATAGGGGCCCAGATCCTTCACCAGCGCTTTCGAGAGCGCGTTCACCGGGCCGCGGTCATGCCCCTCGGCATCCATGCTTTCGGAAACCGACAGCATCTTGTCGCCGCCGATCTTCACCACGACGACCGCTTCGGACACCGAAACCATCTGGTCATAGCGGTTCTTGCGGCGTTCCACGATCACGCGATAGCGTTTGATTTCAAAGAATTGCGGGCAAAGTCCCAGCACGCGCCGCGCCACCAGCTCGAAGCTCGCCTGCGCGCCGTCATAGGCATAGCCGCGATCCTCGCGCGCCTTGATCTCGTCCAGGATCTGCGCCAGCCGCGGATCCTTCGGATCGACCGTGATCCCCATCGCGGCCAGCCGCGCGCGCAGGTTCGACTGCCCGGCCTGATTGGACATCGGAATAAGCCGGGTGTTGCCGACCGTCTCGGGCGCGATATGTTCGTAGGTCGACGGGTCTTTCAGGATCGCCGAGGCATGCAGCCCCGCCTTGTGCGCGAAAGCCGAGGCGCCGACATAGGCGGCCGAGCGCAGGGGCACCCGGTTCAGGATGTCGTCCAGACGGCGCGAGAGCCGTGTGATGCCCGTGAGCTTCGCCTCGGAAACGCCTGTTTCGTAACGGCTTTTGTAGGGTTCCTTGAGCAGCAGCGTGGGGATCAGCGTGGTCAGGTTGGCATTGCCGCAGCGCTCGCCCAGACCGTTCAGCGTGCCCTGCACCTGCCGCGCGCCGGCGTCGATCGCGGCCAAGGAATTCGCCACCGCCGTTCCGGTGTCGTCATGGCAATGGATGCCCAGGTGATCGCCCGGCACCCCCGCGGCGATGACCGCGGCGGTGATCGTGCCCACCTCGGCGGGCAGCGTGCCGCCGTTCGTGTCGCACAGGATTACCCAGCGGGCGCCAGCCTGATAGGCGGTCAAACAGCAGGCCAGCGCATAGGCGGGGTTTGCCTTGTAGCCGTCAAAGAAATGCTCGGCGTCAAACAGCGCCTCGCGCCCTTCGGCCACCATATGGGCGACGGAAGCGCGAATGTTTTCAAGGTTTTCCTCAAGCGAGATCCCAAGCGCGGCGGTGACATGGTAATCATGCGTCTTGCCCACCAGACAGACGGCGGGCGTGGCCGCATTCATCACCGCCGCCAGCACGTCGTCATTCGCGGCCGAGCGTCCGGCGCGTTTCGTCATGCCAAAGGCGGTGAAGGTCGCCCGCGTTCTGGGCCGCGCGTCAAAGAAATCGCTGTCGGTCGGGTTCGCCCCCGGCCAGCCGCCTTCGATGTAATCGACGCCGATGTCATCCAGCGCCTGAGCAATCGCGATCTTTTCCGGCACGGAAAATTGCACGCCCTGCGTCTGCTGGCCGTCGCGAAGCGTGGTGTCGTAAAGGTAAAGCCGTTCCTTGGCCATCACAGCCCCTCCAGCTTCGCGGCGTCAAAGCCGGGGCCGGGCAGCAATTCGACGCCCGCTTTCGACATCCTCACCTCGACCCCCGCCGCCATCAGCGCCGATTTCAGCGCATCGACCGGGGCGAAGTCCTTGGTTTCCATCGCTTTTGCACGCAGATCGGAAAGCTTCGCGGCAAAGCCCGACAGATCAACCTCGGGCGCCTTCGCCCAATCGCCCATCTCGTCCAGCAAAAGCCCCAGCATCTGCGCCGAGCCCTTGAGGAGCGCCGGTTCCCCGGTCAGCCCATGCAGCACCGCGAGCGCGCCCGCGGTGTTCAGATCATCGGCCAAAGCCTCGAGCACGCCGGGCGCCACCTCATGCGAGGGTGCCACCCCCGCCGTCAGCGCCCGCCATTTGCGCAAGGTCGCCTCGGCCTGCGCGGCCTTTTCCGCCGTCCAGTCCATCGGCTTGCCGTAATGCGTCTGCAGGAAGACAAACCGGATCACCTCGCCCGGGATGCCCTGATCCAGCAGATCCCGCACGGTGAAGAAATTGCCCAAGGACTTGGACATCTTCTTGCCCTCGACCTGCAGCATCTCGTTGTGCAGCCAGACATTGGCGAACCCACCCTCTGGATGGGCGCAGCAGCTTTGCGCGATCTCGTTTTCATGGTGCGGGAATTGCAGGTCGATCCCGCCCGCGTGAATGTCGAAACTCGCGCCCAGCAGTTCATAGGACATCGCCGAGCATTCGATATGCCAGCCCGGACGGCCACGGCCCCAGGGGCTGTCCCAACCCGGCAGATCCGCATCCGACGGCTTCCAGAGCACGAAATCCATCGGATCTTCCTTGAAGGGCGCCACCTCGACCCGCGCCCCGGCGATCATGTCATCGACCGAGCGGCCCGAAAGCGCGCCATACTCGGTGTAGCTGCGCACGCGAAACAGCACATGGCCGTCCTTGGCATAGGCGTGGCCGCGGACGATCAGATCGGCGATCATCGTGATCATCGCGCCGATGTAATCGGTCGCCCGCGGCTCGTGATCGGGGCGAAGCGCGCCAAGCGCGTCCATGTCGGCGTGATACCAGCCGATCGTCTCCTCGGTCCGGGCGCGGATCAGCTCTTCCAGCGTGCCGGGGGCGCCCGCCTCTTTGCGCGCCAATGCGGTCGCGTTGATCTTGTCGTCGACATCGGTGAAATTGCGCACATAAGTCACATGATCCGCGCCATAGACATGGCGCAGAAGCCGATAGAGCACGTCAAACACCACGACCGGCCGCGCATTGCCCAGATGGGCGCGGTCATAGACGGTCGGCCCGCAGAGATACATCCGCACATGTCGAGGATCGAGCGGGCGGAACGTTTCCTTGCGGCGGGTCTTGCTATTGTGCAGGCGGATCATCGGCTTCCTCGCAACTTTGTCCCTGCGGATTAGCGCAATTGCAGGCGCGAGGAAACAGCAGAACCGCTTACGCCGCCACCGCCTGCGGCTTCGGGGCAAAGGGTTCGATGGTCAGCGACGCCCCCTCGAAGACGCAGAACGACCCGGGCGGCACCGGGGTCCAGTCGCCCTCGCCATCCTCGAGCGGTTCGGAGACGACGGCGCGGCCCTGCCGGGTGTCGGACCAGCGGTGATAAAGCGTCGGCGCCAGATCGTCGCTGGCGTAACGGACCGCGTAAAGCCGCTGGCCATCGGAAAAGGCCGCGGTCAGGCGCATGTGCGGCCCCTGCCCGCGTTCATGCGAGAGCGATTCCAGCCGTGCCGTCGCCCGTTCGAGCGCGGCCTTAGGATCATCATCCAGCCCCTCGGCCAAGGCGAGCAGAAACAGCGCCTCGCTGTCGGTGGCGCCCTTCCTGTGCGGGTAAAGATGATCGGGGATCAGCATTTCGCCTGCGCGGCGAAAGGCGTTGTAACCGCCGATCTGGCCGTTGTGCATGAAGCTCCAGCGGCCGACGACGAAGGGGTGACAGTTGTTCCGGCTGGTCGCCGTGCCGGTCGAGGCCCGCACATGCGCGAGGAAAAGCGGGGATTTCACCTGCGCCGTCAGGGATTTGAGGTTCGGGTCCGACCAGGCGGGCATGACATCGCGGTAAAGCCCGGGCTCGGGGCGCTCGCCATACCAAGCCAGACCGAAGCCGTCGGCGTTGATCGCCGTATGGCATTGCGTGGCGCAATGGCTCTGGTGGATCAGCGAATGTCCCGGCTTCGAGACGATATCTTCAAGAAAGATCGGTTCCCCGACATAGGCTGCCCAACGGCACATTTTCCGGCCCCAAACAGGCGGTTGCTCCGCCCCGGTTGGCGTTGACATGATGCTGTTACAGTAACGCAATCCGGGACGGGGCGAAAGTCAGGCGTTCTCCTCGACGATCACGAGATCGCGTTCGGACGCCCCTTTGGCATGCGACAAAGCGGCCTGATAGGCCTCGGAATTGTAGCAGGCCACAGCGGCTTCCAGGCTGGGGAAGCGCGCCACCACATTGCGGGCGCGGTCATTGCCTTCAAGCTGCACATAGCGGGTGGCGCGGGCGAGGAAGACCCCGCCATGCGCCGCAATCGCCGGACCGGCCGCGGCGGCATATTTGCCGTAAGCCTCGGCATCAAGGACCTTCACATGGGCAATCCAGAGCGCCGAGGGCATCACAGCGCCTCCAGCATGGCTTTGACCGCGGCGACGGCGTCGTCCGCCTTGGCCGGATCGGCCCCGCCCGCCTGCGCCATGTCGGGCCGACCGCCGCCGCCCTTGCCGCCAAGCGCCGCCGCCGCGATCTTGACGATCTCGACCGCGGAAACGGTGCCGGTCTTGTCCGCCGTCACGCCTGCCGCGCAGGCCGCCTTGCCGCCGGTATCGGCCACCACCAGCACCGCGCCCGAGCCGACCTTGTCCTTCAGCCCATCGACCAGCGCCGGAAGATCCTTGCCCGAAACGCCGGACACCACCTGAGCAATGAAGCGCAAGCCCTTGATTTCGATCACTTCCTGGCCACCAGCCGCACCGCCGCCCATGGCCAGTTCCCGGCGTAGCTGCGCCACCTCATTGGCCAAGGCCTTGCGTTCCTCGGCCAGCGCCTTGACCCGGTCGGCCACTTCCGCGGGCGAGGTTTTCAGCAGGCCCGCCACTTCAGCCAGGCGCGCGTTCTGCGCCTTGAGCCAATCCAGCGCCGCCTGCCCGGTCAGCGCCTCGAAGCGCCGCACGCCAGCCGAAGACGCGCTTTCGCCAAGCGCGACAAAGGCGCCAATGTCGCCCGTGCGCTTCACATGCGTGCCGCCGCAAAGTTCCAGGCTGTAGGTCCGCCCGTCATGCCCCTTGCCCGAGCCCAAAAGCTCGCCCATCGAGACGACGCGGACTTCATCGCCGTATTTCTCGCCGAACAGCGCCTGCGCGCCAAGGCCGCGGGCATCGTCGGGCGTCATGATCCGGGTCTCGACCGGGGTATTCTGCCGGATGAAGGCATTCACCTCGGCCTCGACCGTCATCAGCTCTTCGGCGGTCATCGCCTTGCCGTGGCTGAAGTCGAACCGCAGCCGGTCTTCGGCATTCAAGGAGCCCTTTTGCGCGACGTGATCGCCAAGCGCACGGCGCAGCGCCTCGTGCAGAAGGTGCGTGGCCGAGTGGTTCGCGCGGATCGCGGAACGCCGCGCGTGATCGACCTCCAGCTTCGCGGGCTGGCCCCTCGTCACCTTGCCCTCGACAACCTCGCCGATATGGATGAACACACCCGCGACCTTTTTCGTGTCGGTGATGCGGATCTCGGCGCTGTCGGTGCGGATGATGCCGTGATCGCCGACCTGACCGCCGGATTCGGCATAGAACGGCGTCTGGTTGACGACGATCTGCACCGCGCCGGTGGCCTCGGTCACTTCGGCGCCCTCGATCACCAGCGCCTGGATCTGCCCCTCGGCGGTTTCGGTGTCATAGCCGAGGAATTCGGTCACGCCCGCGCGTTCCGCAATCTCGAACCAGAGCTTCGCATCCGTGGCCTCGCCCGAGCCCGACCAGCTCGCCCGCGCCTTCGCCTTTTGCTCCTCCATCGCGGCATCGAACCCCGCGGTGTCGACGGTGCGGCCCTTTTCGCGCAAAGCATCCTGCGTCAGATCGAGCGGGAAGCCATAGGTGTCGTAAAGCTTGAAGGCGGCAGGGCCCGGCAGTTCCGCCCCTTCGGGCAGCGCGGCAAGCTCGTCATCGAGCAGCTTCAGCCCGCGTTCCAGCGTGACCTTGAACCGGGTTTCCTCGAGCTTCAGCGTTTCCTCGATCAGCGCCTGGGCGCGGACGAGTTCCGGATAAGCCGCCCCCATCTGCCGCACCAGCGCCGGCACCAGCTTGTGCATCACCGGGTCTTTCGCCCCCAGCATATGCGCATGCCGCGCGGCGCGACGCAAAATCCGGCGCAGCACATAGCCGCGGCCGTCGTTCGAGGGCATCACCCCGTCGGCAATCAGGAACGAGGTCGAGCGCAGATGGTCGGCGATGACGCGATGATGCACCTTGCCCGCCCCGTCCGGATCGGCCGAGGTCGCATGGGCCGAAGCCTCGATCAGGCTGCGCATCAGATCGGTGTCGTAGTTGTCGTGCTTGCCCTGCAGCAGCGCGCCGATCCGCTCCAGCCCCATGCCGGTGTCGATCGACTGCATCTCCAACTCGACCATCGAGCCGTCCTCGAACTGCTCGTTCTGCATGAAGACGTTGTTCCAGATCTCGATGAAGCGGTCGCCATCCTCGTCCTTGGAGCCGGGCGGGCCGCCCCAGATATGGTCGCCGTGATCAAAGAAGATCTCGGTGCAGGGGCCGCAGGGCCCGGTCGGCCCCATCTGCCAGAAATTGTCCTTGGTGGGGATGCGGATGATGCGCTCATCGGTCAGCCCCGAAACCTTCTTCCAGATCGCCGCCGCCTCGTCATCGGTGTGATAGACGGTGACCAGCAGCTTCGATTTCGGAATGTCGAAATCCTTGGTCAGCAGCTCCCAGGCATAGGTGATCGCCTTTTCCTTGAAGTAATCGCCAAAGGAAAAGTTGCCGAGCATTTCGAAGAAGGTGTGGTGGCGCGCGGTATAGCCGACGTTGTCGAGGTCGTTGTGCTTGCCGCCCGCGCGGACGCATTTCTGCGCCGTCGTCGCGCGGACGTAATCGCGCTTTTCCACCCCGGTGAAGCAGTTCTTGAACTGCACCATGCCGGAGTTGGTGAACATCAGCGTCGGGTCGTTGCGGGGAACCAGCGGAGAGCTTTCCACCACGCGGTGACCGTTCTTTTCGAAGAAGGCAAGGAAGGTGGACCGGATGTCGTTCAGACTGGGCATGGGCAAGCCTTTTTTGCGGATTTCCCCCCGTTTAGCGGCCCGGCCCGGCCCTGTCCAGAAAGCAAAACGGCCGGGGGGAACCCGGCCGTCGCACTGCACCCTTCTGGTGCTGCTGCAAAGCGCAGCGGGCCTTGCGGCCTTACTCTTCGGTCAGATCTTCCGCGGTCGGATCGACACCGAATTCCAGCCCGTGGCTGGCCCGGATCTTGTCCTCGATCTCATAGGCGATGTCGGGATTGTCGCGCAGGAATTGCTTGGCATTCTCGCGGCCCTGGCCGATGCGCTCGTCGCCATAGGAATACCAGGCGCCCGATTTCGCCACCACGCCCGCCTTGACGCCCAGATCGACCAGCTCGCCGACCTTGGAAATGCCCTCGCCGTAAAGGATGTCGAATTCGACCTCGCGGAAGGGCGGCGCCACCTTGTTCTTCACCACCTTGACCCGGGTCTGGTTGCCGATCACCTCGTCGCGGTCCTTGATCGCGCCGGTGCGGCGGATGTCCAGACGCACCGAAGCGTAGAATTTCAGCGCATTGCCGCCCGAGGTCGTCTCGGGCGAGCCGAACATCACGCCGATCTTCATCCGGATCTGGTTGATGAAGATCACCATGCAGTTCGACCGCCCGATCGAGGCGGTCAGTTTCCGCATCGCCTGGCTCATCAGCCGGGCCTGCGCGCCCACGGTCGCATCGCCCATGTCGCCCTCGATCTCGGCCTTCGGCGTCAGCGCCGCCACCGAGTCGACGACGACCAGGCTCACCGCGCCCGAGCGCACCAGCGTGTCGACGATTTCCAGCGCCTGTTCCCCGGTGTCGGGCTGCGAGATCAGCAGATCTTCCAGACTGACGCCCAGCTTCTTCGCATAATAGGGGTCAAGCGCATGTTCGGCGTCGACAAAGGCGCAGACTCCGCCCTTTTTCTGTTCTTCCGCAATGCAATGCAGCGTCAGCGTGGTCTTCCCCGAGCTTTCCGGCCCGTAGATCTCGACGATCCGCCCCTTCGGCAGACCGCCGATGCCAAGCGCAATGTCCAGGCCAAGCGAGCCGGTCGAGGTGGCCTCGATCTCCGGCGGCGGGGTGTCGCCGCCAAGCTTCATGATCGAGCCCTTGCCGAACTGCCGTTCGATCTGCGCAAGGGCCGATTCCAGCGCCTTTTGCTTGTCTGCCTTGCCTTTGTCGTTCATCTCGAACAAGCCCGTCGTTGCCATCTGTCGTCCCCTTATCCCACAGGGCGTGCCGCGCGGCAATCGACCGAGCGCACCGCATCCGTTCCTGTCTTGTTCTCATGGTATGAGTACAATTGCGGAACATTGCAATCAAATTCTCCACAATCAGCCTGCGCCCGCAGGGTTAAGAAAAGGTTATCCCCGGCGCGACGGCACGCGGCCCGGCTTTACCGCGCCGGGGTCTTTCAGTAAGCAGAGGCGAAATTTGTCGGGAGGCACCGGAACATGCTGATTTTCTGGGAACAACGACTGGTCTTTCTGGCAACGCCCAAGGCGGGTTCGACCGCGGTCGAAGTGGCGCTCGAATCACTCGCCAGCGTGTCGATGCAGCGCCCCGCCCCGATGAAGCACATGAGCGCCACCGACTATCATCAGGTTCTGGCGCCCTGGCTGGCGGCGCGGGCGGGGGCGCCCTTCACCACCGTCGCGCTGATGCGCGAGCCGATCGGCTGGCTGCGCTCCTGGTATCGCTTCCGCACCCGCGACGACATGGAAGACCCCGATCACCCGATGGCGGGCCGAAGCTTTGACGCTTTCGCACAGGATTACATGGCGCCGACGCCGTCACCGCAGGCCGATATCGGCTCGCAAGCGGCGCATCTGTGCGGCCCCGACGGCACGCCGCGGGTCGATCGCATCTTCCGCTACGAGGAAATCGACGCTTTCGTGCATTTCCTCGAAGACCGGCTCGATTGCGCGATCACGCTTGCGCGGGTGAACGTGCCGCCCGCGGCGGATGTGGCACTGCAGCCCGAGACCGAGGCGGCGCTGAAACAGGCGATGGCCGCCGATTTCCGGCTTTACGACAGCCTCGCCTGAGCGCCTTCAGGCCCGCGCCCGGCGGGCGATCTGGTTCTGCACCGTCGCCGTCAGCTCGCTCAGCGAGAAGGGCTTGGGCAGGAAGACCGAATTCGGGGTCGGCGGACGGCCTTCGCGGAACACGTCCTCGGCATAGCCGGAAACGAAGACGACGGCGGTATCCGGCCGGGTCTTCAGCGCCTCGGCGACCCAGGTCGGGCCATCCATGCCGGGCATGATCACATCGGTGACAAAGACGTCGAACTGCAGCTGATCGTCTTCGAGGATCCGCAAGGCTTCCTCGGCATTCTCGGCCTCGAACACCGTATAGCCGCGCAGTTTCAGCGCCCGCGAGGCAAAGGCCCGCACCGGCGCCTCATCCTCGACCAGAAGCACCATCGCGGCGGAATTCTCCTCGATGCTCGGCAGTTCCATTGTCGGCAGCGCCGGCTCCTGCTCGATCTCCGAGGGCCGGTCATGCGCCGGCAGGAAGAGCGTGAAACAGGTCCCCGAGCCCAGCACCGAATCGCAGAAGATATAGCCGCCGGTCTGCTTGACGATCCCGTAGGCGGTCGAGAGCCCCAGCCCCGTCCCCTCGCCCGGTTTCTTCGTCGTGTAGAAGGGTTCGAAGATCTTGCCCAGCTTGTCGGCCGGGATCCCCACCCCCTCGTCGGTCACCTTGACGACGACATAATTGCCCTTCGGCACCGCGGCACGGTCGCGCTTCAGATCCTCGATCAGATGCAGGTTCTCGGTCTCGATCCGGATCTCGCCGCCACCGGGCATCGCGTCGCGCGCATTCACCACGAGGTTCATGATCACCTGTTCCAGCTGGCGCTTATCGGCCCGGATCGGCGCCAGATTCGGGTCATGCGTCAGCGTCAGCACGACCTTTTCGCCGGTCAGCCGGTTCAGCAGATGCGTCAGATCCGACAGCGTGTCGCGCAGATCGATGATCCGCGGCTTCAGCGTCTGCTTGCGCGAAAACGCCAGAAGCTGCCCGACCAGCGAGGCCGCCCGGTTGGCATTCTGGCTGATCTGGTCAAGATCGGTGTAATCGGGGTCGCCCTTGTCGTGGCGCAGCATCAGCAAATCGCAATGACCCGAAATCGCGGTCAGCAAGTTGTTGAAATCATGCGCAACCCCGCCCGCAAGCTGGCCGATCGCCTGCATCTTCTGGCTTTGCACGAACTGGCCTTCCAGCGTCTTCAGCTGCGTCGCATCCGAGAGCACCGCAATCAGCCCCGGTCGTCCCTCCTCGATCACCCGCGCCAGCGTCACCTGCAGGAAGACCTCGCGGTCGCCGCGCCGCGCCCGCAGCACCTCGGGGCGGCGTTCGGTCCGCCCGGCCACCGCATCGACAACCCAGTCATCCACCGGACGGCCCAGCCCCTCGAACAGCTCCGACAGCTTCGTCGAGGCCGGGATCTGCCCCAAAAGCCCGCGCGCGGCCCGGTTCACCTCGATCACCCGGCCATCCACCGTCAGCCGCATCAGCGCCACCGGCAGTGCCTCGAACGAGACCGGATCGGTGCTCGGCGCCCGCCCCGGCGCGACCGGCATCAGGTAAACCTCGTCGCGTCCGCCCGCGCCCTCGATCTGCGCCACCATGCAGCGCAACGGCCCCTCGATCGTGGTGATCTCCTGTTCCTCGCCCGAGCGGATCGGCACTTCGGTGAAGATCCGGTCGAGCGTGCGGACACGCTCGCCCACCAGCCGCCGCAGCGCCTCGTTCATGAACAGGATCGTGCCCGATTTCGACGCCGTCAGCATCGGCAGCGAGATGCTTTCCGCGCCGCGCCCGCCCACCGGCCGTTCCGCCATGTCCTCCAGCCGCCACAGGAAGCCGCCGCCCTCGATCTGATGCACCGAAAGCCGCACATGGCCGCGCCGCGTCACCATATCCTCGCGTGCCGCGCCAAGCGCCGCCGCCTTCGACTGCAGCCGCGTCAGCATCGCGCCGGGATTGGCAAAGATCTCGCCCAGAGCCCGGGTCAGCGTCTGCCCCCCGCGCGAGCCGAAGCGCTCCACCGCGGCGCGGTTCTGATAGCCGATTTCCCCCTCGCCATCGGTGGTGAAAGAGGGCGAGGCGTCATGCATGATGAAGGCGGAAATCGCCCCCGCCACCTGCGTGCGCCGCCGCGCCAGATGTCGCTGCGCCAGCTTCGCCACCACCGCGAGCAGCAGGAAACTGCCCGACATCGACAGCAGAAGCGTCATCAGCACCCGGTCCTGCACGAAATATCCCGCCGTCCCGGCCGCAAGGCCAAGCACAAGCAGCACCAAAGCCCCGGGCGCAATCATGGCCGCGGACCGGCCAAGAGCCTGCATGGGCTGATCGGGATGTACCACTGGCGTCTTCCTGCGCAGAATCGTCTCCTCGCATTGCGGGTCATTTCGGTTAAAGCCTGATTAACAAAATCAAAGCTCAACCTAAAGATGTATCACAAAAGTTCTCGTTACGTTCACAGCCGCCGCAGAAGCCCCGCGAAGAAGCCGTCGCCCCCGTCGCGCGGGGAATAGCTGCGGCGTTCCGCAAGCGCGAATCCCCCGCGGCGCACAAAGGCGGAAAGCCGCGCGTCATTCTCGGCCGCCAGCAGCGAGCAGGTCATGTAAAGAAGCTGCCCGCCGGGCGCAACATGGGCCGCGGCCCGCTCCAGGATCTGATCTTGCAGCGCCGTCAGCTCGGCCAGCCGCGCCGGGGTCAGCCGCCATTTCGCCTCGGGCGTCCGCCGCCAGGTCCCCGATCCCGAACAGGGCGCATCGACCAGCACCAGATCGAAGACGCCCGCGACCTTGCCGGGCGCGGCCTGCGCGATCCGCGCCCCGGCCCGCGCGGCGCGCGGGGGAATGTCCTTCATCCGGCCCGCGTCGATGTCATGCGCGGTGATCCGCGCCCCGGGATGCGCCGCCGCCAGCGCCAACGCCTTGCCGCCGCCGCCCGCGCAGTAATCCAGCACCCGCGCCGCCTCGGGCAGCGCCAGCCCGCTCAGCACCGCCTGCGAGGCGACATCCTGCAGCTCGACCAGCCCCTGCAGATAGGCCTGCGCCGCGGCGATCCTGCGCGCCCCGGAGAGCACCCGCAGCGCGCTTGCCGCCAGCGGATGCGGCTCGGTGCCGATCCCCTCCTGTGCCAGCGCCTGCGCCGCCTCGGCCAGGCTGGCCCTGGCCAGATTGACCCGCAGAAAGACCGGCGCCCGCGCCCGCATCACGTCGGAAACGGCGTCGAAATCGGCCCCCAGATCGGCACGCAGCTGCGGCAAAAGCCAGTCAGGCCAATCCCTTGCAGCCAGATCCGCCGCCTCTGGCAGCGGCGCGGCAAAGGCCGCCACCTCCTGCGGCAAAAGCGGCGCCGGGGCATGACCCGCCCCGGTGAAGACCGTGGCCGGATCGATCCCCGCTGCCCGGCACATCCCCAGCATCAGCCCGCGCCCGTCCGCCGCCCCGCCCAGGGCGGCGAAACTGCCCCGGCAGCGCAGCGCATCATAGACATGATCGCGCACCGCCGCCCGATCCCCCGATCCGGCAAAGCGATGCGCCCGCCCCCAGTTCGTCAGCGCCCGCTCGGCCGGCTCGCCCGCCGCAATGGCGTCAAGCAGCGTGATGGCGGCGGCAATGCGGGCAGCGGGGGTCATGGGCACTCCTTTGCCCCACACCTAACCGCCTTGGAGCAAAACGAAAAGGCCCCGCCGCAGCGGAGCCTTTCGAAACGGTGAAACCGCAGCGGGCCAGTGCATTTCCTTGGCCAAATACGCCCTTTTTTTGGGGGGGGTGCGGGGGGCGAAGCCCCCCGCGGGTCGCCTCGGGCAAGGCCCGAGGCGAAACCTCAATGCGCCACCGCCCCCGCGGCGCCAAGCCCGGTTTCCGAGCGCACGAATTGCGCATCATAGCCCGCCTTGTCCCGCGCCGCCCGGGCCGACGTGTCGGTGACCGAGAAGGCCCAGATCGCGATGAAGGTCGTCGCCATCGAGAACAGCGTGTATTGCGACCAGGGGAAGATCGGGGTGTCGAACTTGAACACATCGACCCAGACCGCCGGGCCCAGCACCACCAGCACGATCGACACCACCAGCCCGATCAGCCCGCCGATGAACGCGCCGCGCGTCGTCATGCCTTTCCAGAAGATCGACAGCAACAGCACCGGGAAGTTCACCGAAGCCGCCAGGCCGAAGGCCAGACCGACCATGAAGGCGATGTTCTGGTTCTCGAACATCAGACCGAGCACGATCGCCAGCACGCCCAGCACCAGCGTCGCGATGCGCGAGACCCGCATCTCCGCCTTGTCGGCCGCGGCGCCCTTTTTCACCACATTGGCGTAAAGATCATGCGCGACCGCCGAGGCCCCGGACAGCGCCAGCCCCGACACCACCGCCAGGATGGTCGCGAAAGCCACCGCCGAGATGAAGCCAAGGAAGATGTTCCCGCCCACCGCCTGCGCCAGATGGATCGCCGCCATGTTGCCGCCGCCGATGATGCCCTTGGCATCCAGAAACTCGGGATTCTTGCCCACAAGCGTGATCGCAAGGAAACCGATCGTCGTCGTCAGCACGAAGAAATAGGCCACGAAGCCGGTCGCATAAAAGACCGATTTGCGCGCCTCTTTCGCGTCGGGCACGGTGAAGAAGCGCATCAGGATATGCGGCAGACCGGCCGGACCGAACATCAGCGCCAAGGCGAGCGACACGCCCGACACCCAATCCGTCACCAAGGGCGTCGGCTCCAGGATCGCGGCGCCCTTGGCGTGATTGGCCAGCGCATCGGCCATCAGCCGCTCGGGCGAGAAACCGAATTGCGCCAGGCCAAGGATCACCAGCAGCGTCGCCCCCGAGAGCAGCATCACCGCCTTGACGATCTGCACCCAGGTCGTGGCCAGCATGCCGCCGAAAGTGACGTAAAGCACCATCAGCACGCCCACCAGGATCACCGCGTAACTATAGGGAAGACCGAACAAAAGCTGGATCAGCTTGCCCGCCCCCACCATCTGCGCGATCAGGTAGAAGACAACGACCGTCAACGCGCCAAGCGCCGAGAGCGTGCGGATGCGCGTCTGTTCCAGCCGGAACGAGGTGATGTCGGCAAAGGTGAACTTGCCCAGATTTCGCAGCCGTTCGGCGATCAGGAACAGGATGAAGGGCCAGCCCACGGTGAAGCCGACCGTATAGATCGCGCCATCGACGCCCTTGGCAAAGACCATGCCGGAAATGCCCAGAAACGCCGCCGCCGACATGTAATCGCCCGCGATGGCCAGACCGTTCTGAAAGCCGGTGATGCCACCGCCCGCAGTGTAGAAATCGGCGGTCGATTTCGTGCGCCGCGCCGCCCAGCCGGTCAGGATCAGCGTGGCCACGACAAAGAACAGGAACATCGCGATCGCGGTCCAGTTCGTCGGCGCCTGCTGCACCGCGCCTTGAATCGCCTCGCCCGCCGCAAGGGCCGGACCGGCCATGGCGGCCAGCGCCGCCGCAAGAAGGATACGGATCATCATCGGCCTCAGTTGCGCAGGACGGATTTCAGCATCCGGTCGAACTCGCCATTGGCGCGGTACGAATAGAGGCCGGTCAGAAGGAAGGACAGCGCCAGCACGCCGGAACCGGCGATCAGCCCGATGCTCCAGGACCCCAGAAGCGGGGCCGCAAAGGCCGCGGGCCGCAGGATCGCAAAGCCGATGTAAGCCACATAAACGGCGCAGATCAGCGCCGTCAGGGTCAGCGAAAACCGGTTCCGCCGGGCCACGAGCGCCTTGAACTCGGGCTTGGCGAGGATCTTCTCATGCATGGGTGTCATCCCGTCCTCCTCATTTTGACGGGTCTCGGTATCGCCGCGTTAATGATCTGCAAAGCGTCGCGGCAGCGCAGCGAAAGATTCTTGCGCGGCCACCGCGATGCCCCCGCCGAAACCCGTCGAAAATGTTGCAAAACCTTGCAAAATGTTAACATCTTTTTGCACAGCCGCAAAGTTGCTGCCCAAAACTTGAGCAATTCCAACGGCATGGCCGCGACAAATCGTCACCCATGCGCCAGGCGCGATTCGGCCATGCATTTGCTGCATTGCAACAGGGATGCCGTCCCGGGCCGGGTTACTGCCGCAACAGCCGTGCCTCGGCGGCATCGGCCTTGGCCCAGCGTTGCACCCCCGCGGTGATCGCCGCCACCATCTGCGTCCGCCAGGTCTCGTCATGCAGCCGCGCCCGGTCGATGTCCGAGGACATGAAGCCAAGTTCCAGCAGCGCCGAGGGAATGTCGGGCGAGCGCAGCACGGCGAAATCCGCCCCCTGCACCGGATGGCGGTGCATGCGCAGCCCCTCGCCCTTGATCGCGCCCGAGAGCACCTGACCAAAGCGCACCGCGCGGGGCTGCGTCTCGGTCCGGGCCAGATCCATCAGCACGCCCGCCACCGCATCGTCATGCCCCGCCAGATCGACCCCCGCGAGCAAATCGGCGCGGTCGTGCCGCTCGGCCAGTTTCTGCGCCGCGCTGTCAGAGGCGGTCTCGTCGAACAGATAGACCGTCGCCCCCATCGCCTCGCCCTCGGGCAGGGCATCGGCATGCAGCGACAGGAACAGATCGGCGCCGAACTCATGCGCCAGCGTCAGCCGGGCATCCAGCGGCACGAAGATGTTTTCCTCGCGCGTCATCTTCACCTCGATGCCCGCCCGGGTCAGCGCCTCCTTCAGCTCGCGCGCGAAGGTCAGCACCAGCACGGCTTCGGAATAGCCATCCGCCTCGGCCCCGGGGTCCAGCCCGCCGTGCCCCGGGTCCAGCACCACCCGAAGCGGCGCCGATCCGTCCTGACGCCGATGCGGCGCGGCGGTGGGCGCAGGCTGCGGCAGATCCCACAGCGCCGATTGCGCGGCGCCGTCACGGGCGACGAAATCCGCCGCCTCGACCCGTTCGAGCACCAGATGCAGGTTCGGCGTCTCGCCCGTGCGCTCTTCGGCCGAGACCAGCCGCACCGGCCCGGTCAGCTCGGCGACAAAGCGCGACCAGCCCGGCCGAAAGGCGCCCCAGCGGATTTCGCCCAAAAGCCCCTTTTGCGCGTAATCCTTTGGATTGGCGGCGGAAAAATCCACCTCGCGGAAATCGACCACCAGCCGCGGCGGGGCGTCAAGCAGGAAGGCGCGGAATGGCACCGGCTGGCTCAGGCCCAGCGTCACCTCGGTCACGAAGGCCGAGGGCTGGGCCACGCTGGTGCGCGCGGGCTCCAGCCGGGCCAGCGCCGAAAGCTGCGGCCCTTGCGCCGATGCGGGGACCGCCAGCGCCCAAAGCGCCGCGAGAACGAGGAAGATCCGTGCCATGCCTGCTCCGTTTTTCGCCACTATAGCGCAAGCGCCCCGGCACGGGAATCCCGCTCAGCGGTTCGCCATGAAACGGGCGAGCCGGTCGAGGCCTTCCTCGATATCCGCCGTCGCCCGGGCATAGGAAAAGCGCAAGGTGGTGGCGCCCCGCACCGGGTCGAAATCAAGCCCCGGCGTGACGGCAACCCCCGCCTTTTCCAGCACTTCCGCCGCAAAGGCGCGGCTGTCCGTGGTCAGGTCGGACACGTCCGCATAGATATAGAAGGCGCCATCCGGCGGGGCGATTTTCGTGAAGCCCGCCTTCGGCAGCCGGTCCAGCATCAGCGCCCGGTTCGCCGCATAGACGGCCCGGTTCGCCTCCAGCTCCTCGGTCGCCTCCAGCGCGGCAAGGGCGGCGATTTGCGACGCGTGGGGCGGGCAGATGAACAGGTTCTGCGCCAGCCGCTCGACGGTGCGGATATGGGTTTCGGGAACCACCATCCAGCCCAGCCGCCAGCCGGTCATGGAGAAATATTTCGAGAAAGAGTTGATCACACAGGCTTCGTCGCCGATTTCCAGCGCCGAGACCGCGCGGCCCTCGTAATGCAGCCCGTGGTAGATCTCGTCCGAGACGAAGGCCAGATCGCGCTCGGCCGCGGCCGTCATCAGCGCGGCAAGCTCGGCCCGGCCCAGCATCGTGCCGGAGGGATTGCCGGGCGAGGCGACGATCAGCCCCTGCACATCGGCCGGGATCTCGGACGGCACGGGCTGGAAGCGGTTCTCGGCCCGGGTCAGGATATCGACCGGCGTCACCGACATCGCACGCAGGATCTGCCGATAGCTCGGATAGCCGGGCGCGCCCAAGGCCACCCGGTCGCCCGCATCGAAGAGCGCCGAAAAGGCCAGGATGAAGGCCCCCGAAGAGCCCGGCGTGACCACCACCCGATCGGGGTTCAGATCGACGCCGTACCAGCGGCGGTAAAGATCGGCGATGCCGCGGCGCAGCTCGGGCAGGCCAAGCGCCACCGTGTACCCCAGGCTCTCCCGCTCCAGCGCCGCCGCCATCGCCTGCCGCGCCAAAGCGGGCGCAGGCGTCGAGGGCTGCCCCACCTCCATATGGATGATGTGCCGACCGGCCGCCTCGGCCGCGCGGGCGGCTTCCATCACATCCATCACGATGAAGGGATCGACCTGTCCCCGGTTCGAAAAACGCATCGCTTCCTCCGTGGTTTGGCGGCGGCCATAGGCCCGCGCGCGGCCCGGGTCAATGGCGAAACCGGCAAGGCCGGTCTGCTTTTCCCTTGCGCAGGCGGCGGGCTTTGGCCACTCTCGCGCCGATCTGATACGGCCCTGAAAGGACCACGATGAAACACCTCTCCCTTGCCGCCCTGACGATGGCCGCCGTTCTTGGCACGCCCGCCGCCGCGCTGGATCTTTCGGCGATGAGTGCCGCGGACAAGGCCCGCTTCGGCGAGGCGGTGAAAGCCTATCTGATGGAAAACCCCGAGGTTCTGGTCGAGGCGATCAACAAGCTCGAGGAACGCCAGCAGGCGGCGCAGGCCGACAATGACAAGGTCCTGGTGCAGACGAACGCCGATGACATCTTTCATTTCGCGGGCGACTGGGTTGGCGGCAACCCGGAAGGCGACGTGACGATGGTCGAATTCATCGATTACAAATGCACCTATTGCAAGAAGGCCTATGAGGTCGTCGACGAGGTGCTGAAAAAGGACGGCAAGATCCGCTTCGTGGTCAAGGAATTCCCGATCCTGTCGGATCAGTCGGTGCTGGCGGCGCGGTTCGCGGTGGCGACGCGGCAGGTGGCGGGCGACGCGGCCTATGAAAAGGTGCATGACGCGCTGATGGCGGTGCGCGGCGACATCACGCTCGACAGTCTGCAACGACTGGCCGAGGAGCAGAAGATCGACGCCAAGGCGGTGCTGGCGCAGATGAACTCCGAAGAGGTGACGTCGGTGCTGCGGGCGAATGCGCAGCTGGCCGAGCGGATGGCGATTGCGGGCACGCCCGCCTTTGTGGTGGGCGGGCAGCTCTTGCGCGGCTATGCCCCCGCCGAGGTGATGGCGCAGATCGTCGCCGACGAACGCGGCTGATCGCGTCAGCTTGCGTTTTCAAAGGGGGCTTCGGCCCCCTTTTTCAATCCGCCCCCCAGCGCGCGAGCGCCGTTTCGGCCGAAATCCGGGTCTGCGCCGATCCCGCCCCGATGGCGCCGGGCGTGCGCGAAAGCTTCGGCGCCGGGGCGGGCTGGGTCAGCCCCTCATGCGTCAGATAGGCGCCGCGGGCGCGGTTGTGCGGATGGGCGGCGGCCTCCTGCAGGTTCAGCACCGGCGTCGCGCAGGCATCCGAGCCCGCAAAGATCCTCTCCCACTCTGCCCGGCTGCGTTCGGCAAACCGCGCCTGCAGCGCCGCGCGCAGGGCGGGCCAGGTCGCACGGTCCTTCCGGTCGGGCAGCTCGCCCGGGGCGAACCCCGCAAGGCGCTGAAATTCCGCCCAGAACTTATCCTCCAGCGGGCCGATGGCGAAATGCCCGCCACAGGCGCAGCGATAGGTGGTGTAATAGGGCACGCCGCCATCGAGCAGATTGCCGCCGCGCGGCGCCGACCAGAGCCCCTGCCCCGCCAGCCCCGAAATCATCCCCATCAGATGCGCCACCCCGTCGGTGATCGCCGCATCGACCACCTGGCCCTGACCGGTCGCACGCGCCTGCAGGATCGCCGCCAGCATCCCGAAGGCCAGGTAAAGCCCGCCGCCGCCGAAATCGCCGACAAGGTTCAGCGGCAGAACCGGCGTCTCGGGCGTGCCGATGCTGCCAAGTGCCCCCGAAAGCGCGATGTAATTGATGTCATGCCCGGCGGTCTGCGCCAGCGGCCCGCTTTGGCCCCAGCCGGTCATCCGGCCGTAAACCAGCCGCGGGTTTTCGGGAAAGGCGTCGGGGCCAAGACCCAGCCGCTCCATCGCGCCGGGCCGCATCCCCTCGATCAGCGCATCGGCGCGCAGGATCAGCTGACGCGCAACCGCCTGATCCGCGGGGGATTTCAGATCCAGCTCCAGCACGTCGCGGCCGCGGTCAAGCGGATCGACCGCCATCCCCAGCACATGCGCCGCAGCCCCCCGGGCGCCCGGACGGGCGATGCGGATCACCTCGGCCCCCATGTCGGCCATCAGCTGCGCGGTGAAGGGCGTCGGCCCAAGGCCCGAGATCTCGACGATGCGCAGTCCGGTGAGTGGGCCCGTGGTCATGCAATCCCCCGTGAAAAGGCCGGGGGCTTTGCGCCCCCGGACCCCCGCAGGATATTTGCAGCAAGGTGAAGGGGAAGCGTTACGCTGCGTCAGCCGGTGCCGCGGGCTCGGGGCGGTGATGTTCGTTGAAATATTCCCATTCGCCGACCTTGCGGCCATCGGGCAGCTTGCAGGTCGCATCGCCGCCCGGGGTCATGTCGTTGAGCAGCACCTCGCCGCCCTGTTCGACGCAGAAGACAGAGGCCGGATTGGCCAGGCCCGCAGGTTTGTCGGCGGGCGGGGTGGCTTCGGTACAGGCAGCAAGCGCAAGCAGCAGCAGCGGAAGGTATTTCATCGCGACCTCACATGACACGGGACGGGTGCGGCCAGCATCCCACAGAGCCCGTGCCGGAGCCAGCGGTGATTATCCGGCCGGGATCAGGAGGCGGCCTTTTCCTCCAGCAGCAGCCATTCTTCCTCGGCCGCCGCCAGCGCCGCTTCGCGTTCCCCCAGCATGTCCGAGGCCTTGGCGAATTTCACCGGCTCGCGGGTGAAGAGATCGGGGTCCGACAGCAATTCATGCAGCTTGCCGATCTCGCGTTCGAGCTTCTCGATGATCCCGGGCAGGGCCTCGAGCCGATGTTTCTCGGTAAAGGTCAGGCCGGATTTCTTCGCCGCCTCCTTCGGGGCCTCGGCGGGCTTTTTCGGCGCGGCCTTTTCCGGCGCGGCGGCGGCGGGGGCGGCGGTCAGCGCTCGTTGCGCCTGATAATCGGTCCAGCCGCCCGCATAGACGGTGGCCCGGCCGTCGCCCTCCATCGCGATCGTGGTGCTGGCGACGCGGTCGATGAAATCGCGGTCGTGGCTGACCAGAAGCACGGTGCCGTCATAGTCGCCCAGAATATCCTGCAGCAGGTCCAGGGTTTCGACGTCCAGATCGTTGGTCGGCTCGTCCAGCACCAGCAGGTTCGAGGGTTTCGCCATGATCCGCGCCAGCAAAAGCCGCGCCCTCTCGCCCCCCGAAAGCGAGCCGATCGGCGCGCGGGCCTGGCTTTCGTCAAACAGGAAATCCTTGAGATAGGCGACGACATGCTTGGGCTGGCCGCGCACCATCACCTGATCGGACCGGCCCGAGACCCGCATCTCGGGATCGTTCACCAGCCCGTCCCACAGCGTCATCGAGAAATCCAGCGTCGCGCGGGTCTGATCGAAGACCGCCATCTCGAGGTTGGTGCCATGGGTGACCGTCCCCGCATCCGGGGCCAGCTCGCCGGTCAGCATCTTCAGAAGCGTCGTCTTGCCGACGCCGTTCGGGCCGACGAAAGCCACCCGGTCGCCGCGCAGCACGCGCAGATCGAAGCCCCTGACGATCGCCTTGTCGCCAAAGGTCTTGACCAGCCCCTTCGCCTCGATCACCCGCTTGCCCGAGGCCGGACCGCTTTCCAGCTCCATCAGGGCGGTGCCCTGCCGCCGGATCTGCCCGGCGCGTTCGGCCCGCAGCGCCTGCAGCGCGCGGACCCGGCCCATGTTGCGCTTGCGGCGTGCCGAGATCCCCTCGACCGCCCATTTCGCCTCGGCCTTGATCTTGCGGTCCAGCTTGTGACGGGCCTCGTCCTCCTCGGCCCAAAGCGTCTCGCGCCAGTCCTCGAAATGCTCGAAACCCTTTTCGAGCCGCCGCACCTGACCGCGGTCGATCCACAGAACCGCCTGCGTCAGATGGCGCAAAAAGGCGCGGTCGTGGGAGATCAGCACATAGGCCGTGCGGGTGTCGCGCAGATAGTCTTCCAGCCAGCCGATCGCCTGAACATCCAGATGGTTCGTCGGCTCGTCGAGCAGCATCAGCTCGGGCGCCTCGGCCAGAAGCTTCGCCAGCGCGGCACGGCGGCGCTCGCCGCCCGAAGCGGTGGCAACCGGCGCGTCAGGACGGAATTTCAGCCCCTCGGCCACCATCTCGATACGGTAGCGCTCGGCCTCGGAAAGCCCCGAGGCGGCATAATCGCCCAAGGTCGCAAAGGCCGAGAGGTCCGGCTCCTGTTCCATATAGCCGACGCGGGTGCCGCTGGGCACGGTGCGGGCGCCCTGATCGGGCTCGACCAGCCCCGCCATCACCTTCATCAGCGTCGATTTCCCCGAGCCGTTGCGGCCGACAAGCGCGACGCGGTCGCCCTCCTGCACGGTCAGGTCGAGCCCGTCATAAAGGGGATTGCCGCCGAAAGTCAGCGAGATCGAGGAAAGCTGAAGAAGAGGTGCGCGTGCCATGTCCTCCCGCTAGCCGGGCGGCGCGAAAAGGTCAACGGGGAGGGGCGCTGCCGCCGCCGTCTGCCGGATCGTTCGGCCGGGGGAAAGCGGACCCGACTGCCCCTTCGCCTTGGCCAGATATCCCGAGCGGGTCCGATGCGGCGCGTCTTTCCGGCCCGGTTCACAAAAACCCGGTCCCGCGGGGCGGGGCCGGGTTCGGCGGTCGGATGTCGCGGCAAGCGGGCGTCAGGCGTCCTTGCCGGGTTTCTCGCCCGGCGGCGTGTAGGTGTGGATCAGCACGTAATAGCAATAGGCCGCCGCCCCGATGAACAGGATCGGCCAGAGGATGCCGCCCAGGAACACCGCCTCGAACACGGCCCAGCCGACAAGAAAGATCACGGGCAAAAGCCGCATCGGCAGCGGGCGCAGCATGGGATGATCGAAAATGGCCAAGGATGGTCCCTCCCTCGGGTCGGTATGAGGCTTGCGCAAGGCGCCCTTTGCACCTTGCGCGCAAAACCTTTGCCAAGGCGGGGGCAAAGTCAATGGCACGCAATGCCGCCCCCGGCAGGCAAAAGGCCCCGCACGCTGCGGGGCCTTTCGGATCTGCGACCGGCCTTCGGGGGGCTCAGGCACGCAGA
This sequence comes from Rhodobacter capsulatus SB 1003, assembly GCF_000021865.1. Lineage (NCBI taxonomy): Bacteria > Pseudomonadati > Pseudomonadota > Alphaproteobacteria > Rhodobacterales > Rhodobacter > Rhodobacter capsulatus. Next base: position 1,878,296 of record NC_014034.1, on the reverse strand, counting down.
TCGAAGCGGTCGGCCTGCATCACCTTGACCCAGGCGGCGGTGAAATCGGTCACGAACTTGCCCGCGGCGTCGTCTTGCGCGTAAAGCTCGGCATAGGCGCGCAGGATCGCGTTCGAGCCGAAGACCAGATCGACGCGGCTGGCGCCGTATTTCACCGCCCCGGTGGCGCGGTCGCGCAGCTCGTAGCCGCCCCCGACCCGGTGCCAGCTCAGCCCCATGTCGGTCAGCGTGACGAAGAAATCGGTCGAAAGCACGCCCGGACGCTCGGTGAAGACGCCCTGCGGATTGGCCCCGTGATTGGCGCCGATGACCCGCAGACCGCCCAGAAGCACCGTCATTTCCGGCGCCGTCAGCCCCATCAGCTGCGCCCGGTCCAGAAGCAGCTCCTCGGGCGAGACCGCGTAATCCGCCTTCAGCCAGTTGCGGAAGCCGTCATGCACCGGCTCCAGCACGTCAAAGGACGGCCCGTCCGTCATCGCCGCGGTCGCATCGCCGCGACCGGGGGTGAAGGGCACCTCCAGCGCGAAACCCGCCGCCGCCGCGGCCTGTTCCACGCCCAGATTGCCCGCCAGCACGATCACATCGGCGACCGAGGCCCCCGCCGCCGCCGCGATCGGTTCGAGCACCGCAAGCACCCGCGCCAGACGCTCGGGCTCGTTGCCCGCCCAGTCCTTTTGCGGCGCCAGCCGGATCCGGGCGCCATTCGCGCCGCCGCGATAATCCGACTGCCGGAAGGTGCGCGCCGAATCCCAGGCCGTCGCCACCAGATCGGCAACCGAAAGCCCCGAAGCCGCAATCTGCGCCTTGACCTTGGCCACGTCCCAGCCGGTCGGGCCCTGCGGCACCGGGTCCTGCCAGATCAGATCCTCGGCGGGCACATCGGGGCCGATGTAGCGCGCCTTCGGCCCCATGTCGCGATGCAGCAGCTTGAACCAGGCGCGCGCGAAAGCGTCGTCGAAGGCGGCCGGATCGGCCATGAACTTCTGACAGATCGCATTGTAGACCGGATCGACCTTCATCGCCATGTCGGCATCGGTCATCAGGGGATCGTGGCGGGTGGTCAGGTCGGTCGCATCGAGCGGCTTCGCCTCCTCGGCGATCGTCACCGGCTTCCACTGCCAGGCGCCCGCGGGGGATTTCGTCAGCTCCCAGTCATGGCCGAAGAGCATCTCGAAATAGCCCATGTCCCAGCGCGTCGGATGCGTGGTCCAGGCGCCCTCGATCCCCGAGGTGACGGCCTGCGCCGCCTTGCCGCCCATATGCGGGTTCGACCAGCCAAGGCCCTGATCGGTCACATCGGCTGCTTCCGGGTCCGGCCCCAGCGCCTTGGCATCGCCATTGCCATGCGCCTTGCCGACCGTATGGCCGCCCGCGGTCAGGGCCACGGTTTCCTCGTCATTCATCCCCATCCGCGCGAAAGTCTCGCGGATATGCAGCGCCGTGCGGGCCGGATCGGGCTGGCCGTTCACCCCCTCGGGGTTCACATAGATCAGCCCCATCTGCACCGCGGCCAGGGGGTTTTCCATCGTCTCGGGCTTTGCCAGATCGCCATAGCGGCCATCGGACGGCGCCAGCCAGTCCTTTTCCGCGCCCCAATAGACGTCCTTTTCCGGCGCCCAGATATCTTCGCGGCCAAAGCCGAAACCGAAGGTCTTCAGCCCCATCGACTCGTAAGCCACCGTGCCCGCGAACAGGATCAGATCGGCCCAGCTGACGGCATTGCCGTATTTCTTCTTGATCGGCCACAGAAGCCGCCGCGCCTTGTCGAGGCTGACGTTGTCGGGCCAGGAATTCAGCGGCGCAAAGCGCTGGTTGCCGGTATTGCCGCCGCCGCGCCCGTCCGCCGCGCGATAGCTGCCCGCCGCGTGCCAGGCCATGCGGATCATCAGCCCGCCGTAATGGCCCCAGTCAGCCGGCCACCAGGGCTGGCTGTCGGTCATGAGTGCATGCAGATCGGCGCGCAGCGCCGCCACGTCGAGCCCCTTGACCGCGGCGCGATAATCGAACCCGTTCAACGGGTTGCCCTTGGTGTCATGCTGATGCAGGATGTCAAGATTGAGCGCATTCGGCCACCAGCTGGTGTTCGACACCCCCGCCGCCGTCATCGCGCCATGCATCACCGGGCATTTGCCGGTCGCCTTGTCCTTGCCGTCCATCTTGTCCTCCGCTGGGGTCGTTGCTGTTGCGATGAAACTAGAAGGCGATTTTGATAAATTCCAATTGCATTATCTGAAGCCTGCGATAGTTTTTCATTATGATAAACCTCTCGATGAAACAGCTTCGCTATTTCGACGCGCTGGCGCGGACGGGCCATTTCGGCCGCGCCGCCGAGGATTGCGCGATTTCGCAGCCCGCGCTTTCGGTGCAGATCCGCGAGATGGAGGAGACGATGGGCGCGGCGCTGTTCGAGCGCGGGCCGCGGCAGGTGCATCTGACGGCGCTGGGCGCGGCGATGGTGCCGCGGGTGCGGGCGATCCTGCGCGGGGTGGACGAGCTCTCCGATCTGGCCCGCGCCGCGCAGGGGCCGCTTTCGGGGCGGCTGCGGCTGGGGGTCATTCCGACGATTGCACCCTATCTTCTGCCCGGCCTGGTCGCGGGGCTTGTGCAGAGCCACCCGGGGCTTGACGTCGCCCCGCGCGAGGCGGTGACGGGCAAGCTGATCGCGGCGCTGACCGAGGCGCAGCTGGATGCGGCGATCCTGGCCCTGCCGGTCTCGGAGCCGTCGCTGGCCGAGGTGCCGCTTTTCACCGAGGATTTCGTGCTGGTGCGACCGGCGACCGAGGCGGGCAAGCCCGTGCCCTCGGCCGAGGCGCTGCCGCAGATGCGGCTTTTGCTGCTGGAAGAGGGGCATTGCTTCCGCGATCAGGCGCTGGAATTTTGCAAGGTGGGCGGCGTGACCCCGCGCACGGTGATGGAGGGGTCGTCGCTGGCCACGCTGACGCAGATGGTCGGCGCGGGGATCGGGGTGACGCTGTTGCCCGAGATCGCGCTGCCGGTCGAGACGCGTTCGGCCGCGGTGTCGGTGGCACGTCTGGCCGCGCCTGCGCCCGCGCGGCGGGTGGGGCTGGTGTGGCGCCGCTCCTCGCCGCTTGCGGAACAGTTGACCGAGGTGGCGGCGGTGATCGCCAGGATCGGCACCGCTCTGCGGGACCGGGCGCGGGAGGCGTGAGGTCGGCGGGTTCGGGTCAAATCTGACCGAGGCCATCGCCGAGGTCATGCGGCACATCTGCGCAGTGACCCCCGAGTGCCCAAAGCACTCGGGCAGCGCCCGCCCCGCCCATGGCGGGCGCTTCTCGCCCGCCGGGGCAGGCGCCGCCCTCTGTTGCGCCTGGGGATGCGGTCATGCCGCAACGGGATCGAAACGGGCGGGGAAAGGCGGTGCCTTTCCTGATCCGCCCGACGCCCCCCTCAGAACAGCTTCTTGTCCAGCCCGGTGCGGATCAGCCCCAGCGTGATCAGCGCGGCCCCGGTGACGGCGATGAGGTAGACCTCGACCCGCGGCAAGCTGTAGTGGTTGAGCCAGATCACGATCCCCACATGGATGAAATAGATCCCGGCCGAGAGCGTGCCCACGGGCCACCGCGTGAGCCAGTCGGGAAAGCCCCGCGCCTTGACGCCAAGCGCCACCAGAAGCGGCCCGGTGACGGCGGCGGTCAAAAGCGTCTCGGGCGCCAGCGGATGCGCGCCGCCAAGCGCCTTCATCAGCTCGGATTCCCCCACGACCGACACAAGCCCGATCAGCGCGCCCCAGAACGCCACCCGCAGGGGAATGCGCGCCACCAGCCCGCTGCGGCGGCTCATGTAGCCGATCAGATAGAACGGAAAGCCCATCAAGACGCCGTTCTTCGCATCCGGCCAGAAGCCGCGCGGCAACAGATAGAAGCCGATCGCCCATTGCAGCGCGAAGCCCGCCAAGAGCACCGCAATCGCAATCGCCCAGATCGCCCGGTCGGAAAGCCGCCAGACCAGCTGCGACAGCCCCACCGCGATCGCCAGGCCGACCAGAAACCACAGATGCCAATAGCCGAAGACCCAGAATTTCGCATATTCGATCAGCCCGTGGTCCCAGACCGTCTGCCACCAGGCGGGCAGATAGATCGCCAGCCAGAGGAAATGCAGCTTCAGATAGCGCCCCATCAGCTTGACCGAGCGCCCCGGCACCTCGGGACGGAAGGTGTAGCCCGCGACGACGAAAAACGCCGGAACCCCGATCCGCGCCAGACCATTGCCAAGCGCCCACATCGCCTCGTCGCTGACGCCGCGAAACGGGTTGGCATGGATCGTCACCACCAGAAGCGCCAGAAAGAGTTTCAGCAGATCCAGCCCGAACAGGCGTTGCGTCTTGGCGGCGGTGGCGGTCATGCGGCTCTCGAAGCTGTGATCCCCCTGCCCTAGCGCCGCCGCCGCCGCGGATCAAGGCCCGCCATCAAGACCCGGGTGAGCCAACGTGCCGCCTGCCCGGGGGCTTGCGAAACCGCAAAGGTGCAGGCAGGAAAGGCCAAAGACCAAGGAGGCCCCATGTCCCGCATCTTCCGCGAAGGTCACCGCACCTTCTATCTTGCCGCGATCCTCTTTGCCATCGTGGCGATGGCGCTTTGGGGCCACTGGATCGCCGCCGGGCTGACCGGGGATCTGCTGCCCACCCGCGCGATGCCCGTCGACTGGCATGCGCATGAAATGATCTTCGGCTATGGCGGCGCGGTGCTGGCGGGGATCTTCCTCGCCTCGGCGCCGAAAGCGCTGCGGGGGATCTATTTTCCGATGCTGGCCGGGCTCTGGCTGGCCGGGCGGCTGGCGATCGCCTTTTCGGCCTTCCTCCCCGCGCCCGTCGTTGCGCTGATCGATCTGGGCTTCGGCGTTCTGGTGATGGCGAAGATGGCCTGGCCCGTGGCGCGGCTGAAGAAGCTGGAGACGCTTTCTTATCTGGGCATCTTCCTGTTGCATTGGGTCTCCGACCTGATCATGCATCTGGACTGGATGGGGGTTGCGCCGGGCCTTGCGCCCAAGGGCGCGATGGCGGGGCTGATGGCCTGTGCCACGATGAACGCGGCCTTTGGCGGCAAGCTGACCGCGGGGCTGACCCGCAACGCCATGGTGCACAAGGGCGAGACCGCGCTGCCGCGGCCAAGCGGGCTGGACACCTGGGGGCCGATCTTCACCGCCTTTTGCGTGCCTGCGGCCTTCCTGCCGCCACGCGCCTTTGGTGCCGTGCTGGTGCTCGCCGGGGCGACGAACCTGTTCCGCGCCATGGGCTTTCGCAATGGCTGGGCCTTCAAGCATGATGCGCTGCTCTCGGGCTTTCACATCGGCTTTCTGTGCCTTGGCACCGGGCTTTATGCGATGGGCATGGCCGGGGTGATGGCGATGGAGATCTATCCGGGCGCCGTGCATCTGCTGGCGATCGGCGCCGTCGCGGGGCTGTCCTCGGCGGTGATGATCAAGATGAGCCTTGGGCAATCGGGGCGCCGGTCGGTGGCGACGGCGCCGCTCAAGGCCGCGGGGCTGTTGCTGATCGCGGCGACCTTGCTGCGCGCCTTTGGCGAAATGCAGATCGGGCTGATCGCCTCGGCCGGTCTTTTCGTGGCGGGGTATGCGGCGATGCTGGCGGGGCTCTGGCCCGCGCTGAGCGGCGAAAAGCTGCAACCCGGCACGCCGGGGGCGCGGCCCTTGGGCCACGGCCCGAAGATCCCGGTTCAGGGCGAAGGCGACCAGGCCTGAGCCTGCGCCGGACCGAGGCGGAGCAGATCGACGGCCCTTGCCCCGATCTGCGTCGCGATCTCCTCGGCGGTCTGGGGTTTCAGATAAAAGGCAGGCACGGGCGGCAGGATGATGCCGCCCATTTCCGTCACCGCCGTCATGTTGCGCAGATGCGCCAGCGTCAGCGGCGCTTCCCGCGCGAGCAGGATCAAGGGACGGCGTTCCTTCAGCTGCACCGAGGCCGCGCGCGTCAGCAGATTGTCATCCAGCCCATGGGCAACGGCGGCAAGCGAGCGCATCGAACAGGGCGCGACGATCATCCCCGCGACGGGGCATGAGCCGGACGCAATCGCCGCACCGACATTGCCGATCGCATGGTGATGCGCCGCCATCCCCTGCAGCCGCTCGAGCGCGCCCATGTCGGCCTCGGTCGCAAAGGTCAGCTTCGCGGCGGACGACACCACCAGATCGATGTCCGCCCCGACCCTGACCAGCGCCTCGGCCACGGCGAGCGCCAAAAGCGCGCCGGAGGCACCGGAAACGCCCAAGACAACGCGGGCACTCATTTCACACCGCCGGGGAAATGGCGCTTCAGCAGCGTCTCGGCGAAGGCCGTATCCTCGGGGCGCATCTTCATCACCGTGCCCCATTCGCGCGTGGTTTCCGTGCCGATCTTGTTCGTCGCATCGATGCCGATCTTGCCCGCCAGCCCTTCGAGGGGCGAGGCGAAGTCAAGATAATCCATCGGCGTGCGGTCCAGAATGACGGTATCGCGCGCCGGATCCATCCGCGTCGCCATCGCCCAGGCGATGTCATCCCAGTTGCGCGGGTCGATGTCTTCATCGACGACGATGATCATCTTCGTATAGCTGAACTGGGCGAGCATCCCCCAAAGCGCCATCATCACCCGCTTCGCCTGACCGGGGTAGCGCTTGGCGATCTGCACCACCGCGATGCGATAGGAACAGGCGGCGGGCGGCAGGAAGAGATCGCGGATCTCCGGGATCTGCTGGCGGAAGACCGGCATGGCGAGCTGGTTGAACACCTCGCCGATGATCGCGGGCTCGTCCGGCGGGCGGCCGGTATAGGTCGAGAGGTAAATCGGGTCCTTGCGATGGGTCAGCGCCGAGACGCGCAGCACCGGGAAAGGCTCGACCGAGTTGTAATAGCCGGTGTGATCGCCAAAGGGGCCCTCGGGCGCGGTGTCATTCGGGTGAATCCAGCCCTCGATCACCATTTCGGCCTCGGCAGGCACCATCAGCGGCACGGTTTTCGCGGGCACCAGATGGCTGCGGGCGCCGCGCAGCACGCCCGAGAAGGTCAGTTCCGAGACCTGTTCGGGCAGGGGCAGCGCGGCGGAGAGCAGCGTCGCCGGATCGGCGCCCAGAACCATGGCGACCGGCATCGGCTGCCCCGCGGCAAGCCAGGTCCGGTGATGCGCCGCCCCGCCGCGATGCGCCAGCCAGCGCATGATGATGCTTTCCGGCCCATGCAGCTGGGCGCGATAGATGCCCAGATTGTAGCTCATCACCGCATCGGCCGCCGTGCCATGGGGCCGCGTGATCACGACAGGCCAGGTGAAGAGCCGCCCGCCATCGCCGGGCCAAAGCTTCTGCACCGGCACGTCCTCAAGGTTCAGACCCTTGCCCGGCTCCAGTACCACATCCTGCACCGGGCCTTTCTTCGAGACATTGACCCGCGTCGAGAGCGCCGCCTTCAGCATCGGCAGGCGGCTGAAGGCATCGCGCATCCCCTCGACCGGGGCGGGGGATTTCAGATCGGCCAGAAACTGCCCGAGTTCCGGCACCTGATCGAGCCGCAGCCCCAGCCCCGCCGCCACCCGGTCGGTGGTGCCGAAAAGATTGGTCACCACCGGAATCGCCGACCGCGCCCCCGAGGGCAGCACCGGCGCATCAAACCGAAGCACCGGCCCGCCTTGTTCCAGGACCGCGCGGTGCACGGCGGACATCTGCAGATCGGTCGCGACGGGCTCGGGGATCGCGCGCAGATCGCCCTTCGATTTCGTCCAGTCAAGAAAGGACCGCAGATCGGTGAAAACGGGCAGGCTGCGCATGGGGTCCTCCGGAAGGTCTTGGGTCCGCTAGCATCCCCGGTTAAAGAGAGGTTTGATATTGATCAAGTTGCCGCATTGTGAGCCGCGTTAAAGCAGCCCATCTAGCGGAGGGGCCATCCGCCCGACGAAAGGAGCGCCATGTCCGACCATGACCAGACGATTCCCCGCCTGCCCAGCTTGATGGGACGGGCGATGCGGCCCCTGCCGCTGGCACCGCTCTCGGTGACGCTGTCGATGCTGGCGCGACGGATTGCCACACGCCACCCCGGGCTCTTCGCCCGGCTGGGGCACTATCGCGAATGCCGCTTCCTGCTGGACCCGACCGATCTGCCCTTTCTGCTGCTTCTGGATCTGCGCGCGGGGGGCGTGAAAGTCAGCGCGCATCGCCGCCCGCCGATGGCCGAGGCGCGGATTGCCGGGCCGATCGCGGCGTTTCTGGGCATGATGCATGGCGCCTATGATGGCGATGCGCTGTTCTTTTCGCGCGATCTGGTGGTCGAGGGCGACACCTCGGCCGTGGTCGCGCTGCGCAATGCGATCGACGATGCGGAGCTTGACCTTGCCGCCGAACTGGCCGAGATGGCAGGCCCGCTGAAACCCTTCGTTCAACAGGCGGTGAGCCTCGCCGAAAAGGGCTCGGGCGTGGTGCTGCACCGCGTCGATACGCTGGCAGGAGACTGGACATGATGGAACTTGTTTGCCCCGCGGGCACCCCGGCCGCCCTGCGCGCCGCGGTCGAGGCGGGGGCGCATGCCGTCTATTGCGGGTTCTCGGACGAGACGAACGCGCGCAATTTCCCGGGGCTGAACTTCTCGACCGAGGAACTGACCGCCGCCGTGGCCGGGGCCCACAAGCGCGGCGCCAAGGTGCTGGTGGCGCTCAACACCTTCCCGCGCGCGGGCGCGGAAAAGCTGTGGCATCAGCGGCTGGCCGATGCCGAAGCCGCGGGCGTCGATGCGGTGATCCTCGCCGATATCGGGCTTTTGGACTATGCCGCGACGCACCACCCGAAGCTGCGTCGGCATCTGTCGGTGCAGGCGGCGGCCTCGAACCCCGATGCGATCAACTTCTACGCCGAAACCTTTGACGTGAAACGGGTTGTCCTGCCGCGCGTGCTGACGGTGCAGGAGATCGCCGCGATCAACAAGGAAATCAACGTCGAGACGGAAGCCTTTGTTTTCGGCGGTCTTTGCGTGATGGCCGAGGGGCGCTGCGCGCTCTCCTCCTATGCCACGGGCCTGTCGCCGAACATGAACGGCGTCTGTTCCCCGGCAAGCCATGTCGTCTATGCCGAGGAAGGCCCGGATCTGGCGGCGAAGCTGGGCGGGTTCACCATCCACCGCACCCCCAAGGACCAGCCCGCGCCCTATCCGACGCTTTGCAAGGGCTGCTTCACCTCGGGCGAACAGACCGGCCATGTCTTCGAAGATCCGGTGAGCCTTGACGCCCGCCACCTGATCCCGGCGCTGGCCAAGGCGGGGGTGACGGCGCTGAAGATCGAGGGGCGGCAGCGGTCCCGCGCCTATGTGGCCGAGGTCGTGCGCGCCTTCCGCGCCGCGACCGATGCTCTGGCCGAGGGCCGCGATCTGCCCCTGGCCGAACTGGCCCGCCTGACCGAGGGCCAGCAGGCCACGGCCGGGGCCTATGCGAAGACCTGGCGTTGAGGATTTGAAGATGACGATGGACCTCACGGTTGGTGCCAACCTGTTTTTCTGGACCACCGATGCGACGCGGGGCTTTTACGAACGTCTGCGCGCGGCGCCGGTGGCGCGCGTCGTGGTGGGCGAGGTGGTCTGCTCGAAACGGCTGCCGTTTTGGGAACATGACATCCCGCTGATCGTCTCGACGCTGAAGGATGCGGGCAAGGAAGTGGCGCTGTCCACGCTGGGCCTGATCACGCTCAACCGCGAACGCGCGAAGACGAAAGACCTGTTCGACATGGGTTTGCCGGTCGAAATCAATGACATCACCGCGTTGAAGAACCTCCCCGAGGGCACGCCCTTCTGGGTTGGCCCCTTGGTGAACGTCTATAACGAGGGCACGCTTGCCTATCTGGCGCGGCGCGGGGCGACGCGGATCTGTCTGCCGCCGGAGCTGCCCTTGAAGTCGATCGCGGCCCTGTGCAAGGCGGGCAAGGAGGCGGGCGTGGCGGTCGAGGTCTGGGGCCATGGGCGGCTGCCCTTGGCGATGTCGGCACGCTGCTATCATGCGCGGCTGCATGACCGGGCCAAGGACAATTGCCAGTTCATCTGCGGCGCCGATCTCGACGGGCGCGAGGTCGACACGCTTGACGGTCAGGCGTTCCTCTCGGTGAACGGGGTGCAGACGCTCTCGGCCGCGACGGGCTGCGCCGCCTATTACACCGAGGCTTTGGCCGAGGCGGGGGTGTCGGCGCTGCGGCTTTCGCCGCAGACGGGCGATTTCAACGGGCTCTGCCAGGGCTATGCGGATCGTCTGGCAGGCAAGGTCTCGCCCGCCGATCTGGTGGCGAAACTTCTGCCCGAGGCGCCCGGCGGCCGCTTTGCCGATGGCTTCTTCGACGGGCCTTCGGGCTCGGACTGGCAGCACCGATTTCGGCCTGACCGCCCAAGCCTGTCTTGGCCGCGGCGCTGACGCGGCCATGCGCAACAGATCCCCCTGACCGCCGGGGGCCCCAAAGGCCCTCGGCCAGCGCCCGCCCCGCCCATGGCGGCGCTTTCGCGCCGCCGGGGCTGGGCGCTGGCCTCTCGCGCGCTTGGGGATGCGGTCTTTGCAACGCTGTCGCGACACGGGCGGGGAAAAGCAGTGCTTTTCCTGATCCGCCCGAACCGACCATTTTCTCCCCCTCCTCAGCCGTGCACATCTTCTTCGAAATGATCCAAGTCATGCACAGCTTTGCACAGGCGCGCTAGGCTTTCCCGGTCGGGACACCACCACCGGAGAAGACCATGAGCACGCGGCTGCGGGATTTGACGCCCTTGATCGTTCCAAGCGGTTCGCGGGGCAGCACGGGGCCGGTGCGCAGCCAGCATCCCGCCTATGTCACCCTGACCCCGCCCTGTCAGGCCGCCTGTCCGGCGGGGGAAAACATCCGCGCCTGGCTGTCGCTGGCACAGGACGGCCGCTACCGCCAGGCCTGGGAGAAACTCACCGAAGACAATCCGATGCCCGCCGTGCATGGCCGCGTCTGCTATCACCCCTGCGAGACCGGCTGCAACCGGGCCGAGGTGGACAGCGCGCTGTCGATCCACGCGGTCGAGCGGTTCCTGGGCGACATGGCCACGCGCGAGGGCTGGGCCTTTCACCGGCTGCGCGACGCCACGGGCAAGCGCGTGCTGATCGTCGGCGCGGGGCCTGCGGGGCTTTCGGCCGCTTATCACCTCGCCCGCATCGGCCATGAGGTCGAGATCCGCGAGGCCGGGCCGGTCGCGGGCGGGATGATGCATTTCGGCATTCCCGCCTATCGGATGCCGCGGGCGGAGCTGGCCGCCGATGTGGCGCGGATCGAAGCGCTCGGCGTCAGGATCACGCTCAACCACAAGGTCACGGACCTGATGGCGGAAAAGACCGCGGGCGGCTTTGACGCGGTCTTTCTGGCGATCGGTGCCGGGATGGGCAAGCGCGTCGAGATCCCCGCGCGCGATGCCGCCCGGGTGCTGGATGCGGTGAAGCTTCTGCGCGACACTTCCTCGGCCGCGCCGCCGATGCTGGGGCGGCGCGTCGTCATCTATGGCGGCGGCAACACCGCGATGGATGCCGCGCGCACGGCCAAGCGTCTGGGGGCCACCGAAACCATCATCGTCTACCGGCGCGACCGCGACCACATGCCCGCGCATGGGTTTGAAGCCGATGAGGCGCTGGAAGAGGGCGTGAAGATCCGCTGGCTTTCGACGATCAAGGAAATCTCGGGCTCCGATCTGCAGATCGAGCGGATGGAACTGGACAGCGAGGGCCGCCCGCAGCCGACGGGCGAGATCGAGACGCTTTCGGCGGATGCGCTGGTGCTGGCCGTGGGGCAGCAATCGGACAGCGGATTTCTGCAGGCGGTGCCGGGGCTTGCCTTCACCCCCGATGGCGCGGTGGTGATCGGCCCCGACATGCAGACCGGCGCTGCGGGGATTTTCGCGGGCGGCGACATGGTGCCTGCGCAACAATCGGTGACGATCTCGACCGGGCATGGCAAGCTGGCCGCGCGCCACATCGACGCCTGGCTTTCGGGCGGCGCGCATCGGCCCGAACCCCCTGCCCCTCTGGCCGGATTTTCCCGGCTCAACCTGCCGGTCTATGCCGATGCGCTGCAAAGCGCCGAGCGGCGGCTGGCCGAGGCCGCACGACTGGGCGGCTTTCAGGAAATCATCAAGGGGCTGACCACGAGAGAAGCCCGCTACGAGGCGCAACGCTGCTATTCCTGCGGCCAGTGCTATGAATGCGACAACTGCTTTGCCGCCTGCCCGGAACAGGCGATCGTCAAGCACGGCCCCGGCCGCGGCTATCGCATCGAGCTGACGAAATGCACCGGCTGCGCCAGCTGCGTTGCGCAATGCCCCTGCGGCGCGATGGAGCTGATGCCCGAGGAGACCTCTCATGCGTGACAGTCTGGCCGAAACGCCCAAGGCCGCGACCGAAACCGGCCTGCGCGCGGTGATGGATGGCAACACCGCCGGGGCCCATGTCGCCTATCGGGTGAACGAGGTCTGCGGCATCTATCCGATCACGCCCTCCTCCACGATGGCGGAGCTGGCCGACGAATGGGCGGCGCGCGGGGTGACGAACATCTGGGGCAATGTCCCCGTGATTCAGGAAATGCAATCCGAGGCGGGCGCCGCGGGCGCGGTGCATGGCGCGCTGCAGGCGGGCGCGATGACGACGACCTTCACCGCCTCGCAAGGCTTGATGCTGATGATCCCGAACATGTTCAAGATCGCGGGCGAACTGACGCCCACGGTCTTTCATGTCGCGGCCCGGGCGCTGGCCACGCATGCGCTCTCGATCTTTGGCGATCATTCCGACGTGATGGCGGTGCGATCGACGGGCTTTGCGATGCTGGCCTCGGCCTCGGTGCAGGAGGCGCATGACATGGCGCTGATCGCGCAGGCGGCGACTTTGCGCGCCCGCGTGCCCTTTGTGCATTTCTTCGACGGTTTCCGCACCAGCCACGAGGTCAACACGCTGCGGCTGATCCCCGATGACACGATCCGCGCGATGATCGACGATGATCTGGTGCGCGCCCATCGGGCCCGGGCGCTGTCGCCCGACAATCCGGTGGTGCGCGGCACGGCGCAAAACCCCGACGTGTTCTTTCAGGGCCGCGAGGCGGGCAACCCGTTCCACGCCGCCGTGCCCGCGATCGTCGCCGCGGAAATGGCGCGGCTGGGCGCCCTGACCGGGCGGCGCTATGGCCTGGTCGATTATCTGGGCGACCCCGAGGCCGAACGGGTGATCGTGATCATGGGCTCGAGCGCCGAGGTGGTCGAAGAGGCTTTGACGGCCCTGAATGCGCGGGGCGCGAAACTGGGCGCGCTGATCGTGCGGCTGTACCGCCCCTTCCCGGCCGCGGCGTTTCTGGCCGCCCTGCCCGCGACCTGCACGAAGCTGGCCGTGCTCGACCGCTGCAAGGAACCCGGTGCGCCGGGGGAGCCCTTGTTCCTTGATGTCGTGGCGACGCTGTGCGAGGCGGTGGCGACCGGCACGCGCGCCACCCTGCCGCGCATCACCGGCGGGCGTTACGGGCTGTCGTCCAAGGATTTCGACCCGGCGCAGGTGAAGGCGGTTTACGACGAGCTGGCGAAAGACGCGCCGAAACAGGGCTTCACCGTGGGCATCACCGATGATGTCAGCTTCACCAGCCTGAGCGTCGATCCGGACTTTCACACCGAGCCCGAAGATGTTGTCCGCGCGGTCTTTTTCGGCCTTGGCGCCGATGGGACGGTGGGCGCCAACAAGAATTCGGTCAAGATCCTGGCCGAGGAGGCCGGGCTTTCGGCGCAGGGCTATTTCGTCTATGACAGCCACAAGTCGGGGGCGCAGACGGTGTCGCATCTGCGCTTCGGCCCGCGGCCGATCAAGGCGCCCTATCTGATCCATCAGGCGAATTTCGTTGCCTGCCACCAGTTCCCCTTCCTGTCGAAAATCGACATCCTGCGCGTCGCGGCGCCGGGCGCGACGGTGCTTTTGAACGCGCCCTTCGGACCCGACAGGATCTGGGACCGCCTGCCAAGGTCGGCGCAGCAGACGATCTTGACGAAGGGGCTGAAGCTTTACGTCATCGACGCCAACAAGGCCGCGCGCGAGGTGGGGCTGGGGCGGCGGACGAACACCATCCTGCAGACCTGTTTCTTTGCGCTTTCGGGCGTGCTGCCGCGCGAGGAGGCGATCGCGCAGATCAAGGCCGCGATCAAGAAAACCTATGGCCGCAAGGGCAAAAGGGTGATCGAACAGAACTGGGCCGCCGTCGATGGCGCGCTGGAACGGCTGCATGAGGTGAAAGTCCCAGGCGCCGTCACCTCAGGCTTCGAGCGCCCGCCCGCCGTGCCGCCCACCGCGCCCGAATTCGTGCGCCGCGTCACCGCGCTGATGATGGAGGACCGCGGCGACGAGATCCCGGTCAGCCTTTTGCCCGCGGACGGCACCTTCCCGACCGGCACCGCGGCCTGGGAAAAACGGAATGTCGCCGACGAGGTTCCGGCTTGGCGCAGCGACCTGTGCATCCAGTGCGGCCAATGCAGCTTCGTGTGCCCGCATTCGGTCATCCGGGCGAAATATTTCGACGAGGACCTGCTGGAAGGCGCGCCCGAGGTGTTCAAATCCGCCCCGGTCAATGCCCGCGGCTATCCGGGCGCGCGGTTCAGCCTGCAATTCCATGTCGAGGATTGCACCGGCTGCGGATTGTGTATCGAGGCCTGCCCGGCGCAAAGCCCGGTCGAGCCGGGCGTCAAGGCGCTGAACCTGACCGACAAGGCGGGGCTGCTGGAAGAGGCGCGGCAGGCGATGGGCTTTTTCGCGCATCTGCCGGTGAACGACCGCGCCCGCGTCGATTTCGCCAATGTCCGCGGCGTGCAATTCCTGGAACCGCTGTTCGAGTTTTCGGGCGCCTGCGCGGGTTGCGGGGAAACCCCTTACGTCAAGCTGCTGAGCCAGCTTTTCGGCGACCGGCTGATGATCGCGAATGCGACCGGCTGTTCCTCGATCTATTCGGGCAACCTGCCGGTGACGCCCTGGACGAAGAACTGCGAAGGCCGCGGCCCGGCCTGGGCGAATTCGCTCTTCGAAGATAACGCCGAATTCGGTCTGGGCTTCCGGCTCGCGGCCGACAAGCATCTGGACCTGGCGCGCAATCTGGCCGCGGACATGGCCCCCGAGGTCGGCGAGGATCTGGTGGCGGCGATCCTGTCGGCGCCGCAGATCCGCGAAAGCGAGATCCGGGCGCAGCGCGAGCGGGTGGCGACGCTGAAGACCCGGTTGCTAGCACATCGCGACGCGCCGCGGGCGCAACATCTGATGAGCGTGATCGACCATCTGGTGCGGCGTTCGATCTGGATCGTCGGCGGCGATGGCTGGGCCTATGACATCGGCTATGGCGGGCTTGATCACGTTCTGGCCTCCGGGCGCAACGTGAATATCCTTGTGATGGATACCGAGGTCTATTCGAACACCGGCGGCCAGGCTTCGAAGGCCACCCCCCTTGGCGCGATTGCGAAATTCGCCGCCGCGGGCAAGCGTACCGCGCGCAAGGATCTGGCGCTGCAGGCCGTCGCCTACGGCAATGTCTATGTCGCGCAGGTGGCGATGGGGGCCAATCCGCAACAGACCCTGCAGGCCTTCCGCGAGGCCGAGGCCTATGACGGCCCGTCCCTCATCCTGGCCTACAGCCATTGCATCGCGCATGGCTTCGACATCCGCCGCGGGCTTGACCAGCAAGACCGCGCCGTCGCCTCGGGCTACTGGCCGCTTCTGCGCTACGACCCGCAGCTGCGCGGCACAGGAGAGGCGCCGTTCCGGCTCGACAGTCCGCGCCCGACCCTGCCCTTCAAGGACTATGCCTATAACGAGCTGCGCTATTCCGCGCTGGCCGCCACCCGACCCGAGGAGGCGGCGGCCTTGCTTAACGACGCGCAACAGGCGGTGCTTGAAAAATATCGCAGTTACGAGGACTTTGCACGTATGGATGCAGGACCGGACCCGGCCCGGGCCCTCGGCGCGGCCGGCAAGATGTGAGGATCCCGGAATGGACTTGAAAACCCGCTATCTGGGCCTTGATCTGCAAAGCCCCGTCGTCGCCTCGGCCAGCCCGATGAATGCGCGGCTGGATGTGCTCCGGCAGCTGGCCGATTGTGGCGCGGGCGCGGTGGTGCTGCCCTCGGTTTTCGAGGAGCAGATCTGGCACGAGCAGCGCATCCTTGACCAGCTTGTCGAGCATGGCACCGAAAGCTACGGCGAGGCCTTGAGCTATTTTCCGGCTCAGGCGGCCTTTGCCTTTGAAAGCTCGAACACGCTCGGGCTGGTGGAACGGGCGGCAACCGCGCTGAGCGTGCCGGTCATCGCCTCGATCAACGGCACCACCGACACCGGCTGGACCGACACCGCGCATGACATGGAGGAGGCGGGCGCCGCCGCGATCGAGCTGAACGTCTATTTCCTGCCCACCGACCCGAATGTCTCGGGCTCGGATGTGGAGCGGCGCACGCTCGATGTGGTGCGCGCGGTCTGCGAGACGGTGAAGATCCCGGTGGCGGTGAAGATCGGGCCCTATTTTTCGTCGCCCGCGCATATGGCCAAGCGCATCGTTGCAGCGGGGGCAAAGGGGGTCGTGCTGTTCAACCGCTTCTATCAGCCCGAGATCGACCCGGTCGGGCTGAGCGTCACCCCGGCGCTGCAGCTGTCGACGCGCTACGAGATGCGGCTGCCGCTGTTGTGGGTGGGCGTGTTGTCGGGGCGGCTGGGCGGTTCGCTTGCGGCCTCGACCGGGGTCGAAAGCGCCGAGGATGTGGTGCGCTATCTTCTGGCCGGGGCGGATGTGGTGATGAGCACCTCGGCGCTTTTGCGGCACGGGCCGGGGCATATGGAGGTGCTGGTGCGCGGGCTTGAAGACTGGCTGACGGCGCGGGGGGTGAACCATCTGGGCGCGGTGCGGGGGATGCTGGCGCATGGCGCGATCGAGGATCCCGAGGGCTACGAGCGGGCGAATTACATCAAAGTGATGCAAAGCTGGGCCAGGGACGGCAAGAAAGCGTGAAATTGACGCGCGGATTAACGTGACGGCAAGACCCGGCGCCTAAAGTGGCCTCGCCGTTTTGCCG